>NZ_LBKA01000249.1:0-151010 GCF_028128955.1 Bradyrhizobium sp. CCBAU 11386 | reverse complement strand
TCTCGGTTGGCCCCTGGTGGACATGGTGGCCGACGGGTGGATGTTCAGCTTTGTCTCCAAGAGGCCATCTGCAACGCGACAACCCCGACGAAACACGCCTGAAACAATCCTGAAACCCGATTGTCCTGAACTCCTTTTCCGCCGGCCTCGACCAACCAAGCGAAAAGGAGACAATCATGATCCAGATCGGTTCGAAGGAAGAAGTCGCGTTTCTGCTGGCGCTGTTCGGCACCCACACCCAGCCGGTCAAGCGGCCCAAGCCGAAATCGCGGCAAGGCTGAAGGCGCTGATCCCATGCCCGGCTTGGCCGAATGCCAGAGCCTCTTGCGGCTCCTGATCGCAAGGGGAGATCCGAAGGCCATCCCGATCGCCAAGGGCGCCATCGATCAATATCTCAACACGGCGCCGGTCAGCGCGCGCGGGCGCGGCCTGCGCGTGCTCCAGCGCGATGCGCTCGACCAGCACGACGTCGCGGTCGGCGTACAGCCCCTGGAATTGGCGCGAGCGAAATAAGCAAGTCAACCAAGCAGCCTGAGTGACCGCTACGCGGTCCTCACCGGATGCTTACGACGTCGCGATCGAGGCGATCGAGCGGCACAATCGAGGGCGAGGTACGCATACGCTTACTCCGATACTACGGATGGCGAAGACGCGGCCCAGGCTTCAGGGGGCTTTTGGGGTTAGGCCGGGGCCGCTCCGCCAGCTCGGCGGCGAGCCAGCACCGCTTTAACCTTTCATGGAGTTCCACGTTCCTTTGCGGATCGGACCGCGGCATAATTTTCTCGATTTTAAAACGCGGTTTTTATTGAGGACCATGCCATGTCGAAAGGCGTTGAAGATCTTCAGATACTTCGCTTGATCAAAGCTTTCCAGAAGATAACCGATCAGGATGCGCGGCGCCTAATCATCCTCTTTGTGGAAGAGCAGTTGCAGAAGCAGCAAGCCAAGGCGTCCGGCGGGACTCCGCCGATGTCGGCCCGTTCGTTCGCCGAAACGCTGGACGCGTATATCGAGCGGAAGCTAGCGGAGGAGTGAGGGCAGCTTCGCCCCGTCGCCTCTAGCGCTCTTCGTTCGGGTGGACCCACTTGTCCCTAGGGTTCGTACTCAATAAGGATTCTCAGGCGGGCTCAATCGTGATTCAAGGTCTCCGACTGGAGGAGGCCTTGATGCGCAAGCAACTTTACTGGTTGAACGACGCGGAGTGGAAGCGCCTTGAACCGCTATTGCCACGTGGACGGCGCGGTGCGCATCGGGTGGACGACCGACGGGTGATCAGCGGGATCGTGCACATGCTACGGTCAGGAGCGCGCTGGCGGGATTGTCCGCCGGAATACGGCCCCTACACGACGATTTACAACCGCTTCAACCGTTGGAGCCGGCAGGGTCTCTGGTTCGAGATATTCGAGGCTTTAACCGGCAAGACCGGCATCGTCGGATCGATTGCTATCGACAGTTCCCACATCAAAGCGCACCGGTCGGCCGCCGGCGGAAAAGGGGGGACTTCGGGCAAGCCATCGGCCGCTCGCGCGGCGGCCGGACGACGAAGATCCACGCCGTGACCGATGACCAAGGACGCCCCCGCGTCCTGCTGCTTTCGCCAGGCAACATCAACGATATCGCGCTGGCACCGGCTCTTCTTGCGGCGGCCGGACCGATCCAGCGGCTGATTGCCGACAAAGCCTACGATGCGAACAGTCTGCGAAAGCTTCTCGCCGAGCAGGGAGCCCAGGCGGTCATTCCGTCCACGACCAGCCGCAGCCAACCGATCCCCTACAGCAAAAGGCTCTATCGCCAGCGCAACTTGATCGAGCGTATGTTTGCCCGTCTCAAGGACTTTCGCCGCATCGCGACCCGGTACGACAAGCTCGCGAGAAACTTCCTCGCTGGCGCCTTCATCGCTGCAGCCGTAATCTGGTGGCTCAATTGAGTCCGGACCCTAGCGCTCTTCGTTCGGGTGGACCCACTTGTATGGCGTGATGCTCTGCGTTTCGGTCAGCTTGATCATGTGGACGGGTGGCGCAGAACGTCCCTTCCGGCATGATCGGCACTTGAGGGATGCTTCCAGCTTCCGGATCGGCGTATCTCGCGGCCGGCGGATCGCATCGAGCGGCAGGCTCGCGCGCGTCTTGCACCTGTTGCACTCGACCTCGAGCCAGCCCATGCCGCCGTTCAAGCATTGACCGATTGTCGGAGACGGCTGCGAGGGGCCGCCGTAACCTTCCATTCGGATCGACCAGGCTTGAGCTTCTGCCCGATCGGCCTCGCGAATTGCTTTCTTAGCTTCTTCGCGGGCGTGCTCGGCGTGGATTTCCGCCCCCAGGATCTGGCCGCCCCAGATGACTTCGCGTGATTTGGTCCCCATGCCGCCATCAAAGCGACGTGCGACCGCGTTGGCAAATTATCGATTCCTAGGGGGCGGCGAAGGTCGGCAGCTACTGCCTGTCGTGGGTGTGGAAAAGATCGGCCGGCGCGGAGGCGCGTACGCACAAGTGCGCGAATGTCGGCTTCTGATGACTAAGCAGAACTTCGTTTCAATTTGAGCCTTGCCGCTTTTGACCCAAATCGGACCTGCGGTAGGAGCGTCTAGTCGCGTCTGCTGCGAACATAATGCCGGTGTCGCGGAACGCATGCTCATCGGTTGTCGCCGGGACGCGGGGCCGGAACGACGCTGTCATTCGGCATCATACCCTTCAGAAACTTGAAGAGGTCGCTGTCCGTGGAAAGGACAAGGGTCGTGTTTTCGGCGATGATGGACTTGTAGGACTGCATGGTCCGTGTGAATTCATAGAACGCAACCGATTCAGGACTCTGGTTGTAAGCCCTCGCATAGATTTCGGTAGCTTTCGCGTCCGCCACGCCGCGGATCTCCTCGACCTGCCGGTAGGCTTCAGACTGGATCTTGTTCAGGTCACGCACACGATTGCCGCGGATTCTGGCGGCCTCGCCGTTACCTTCCGACAGGAAGCGTTCCGCGATCTGCCGCCGTTCGCTGATCATTCGATCGTAGATCTTTGGGCGCACGCTTTCATTATAGTTGATCCGCTTGAACCGAATATCGAGCAATTCAATACCAAACACCCGAACCTTCTCGGCAGCCTCGGCAAAGATTTCCTGTTCGACCAGCTTGCGTCCCTTCTGGATCGGCACCAGTGACCCCACGTTCAGCTCCCGTCCCGCGTCGGTCACGAGGGCGTCGCGCAGGGGCACGCGATCCTTGGAGGTGCGGATGATCTCGATCAGCTCATGCTTGGCGACGGCGTTACGGGTCTCGCTGCCTAGAACATCGTCCAGTCGGGACTGAGCGCTGCGCTCATCGTGCAGCCGCAGAAAGTACTGCAAAGGATCTACAATACGCCAGCGGGCGAAGAGGTCGACCGAGACGTAGAGCTTGTCCTTGGTTGGCATATCGGACGGATTGCCGTCCCACTCGAGAATTCGCTTGTCGATCAGGTTGACATCCTGGATGAAGGGCACCTTGAGCTTCAGACCGGCGGCAGTCACGGGAGCGCCGACGGGCTCGCCGAACTGGGTGATGATTGCTTGCTCGACTTCGCTCACCGTATAAATCGAACTCATCAGAACGAGCGTTCCGAAACCAAAAACCGCCAAGATAGCCATTAGCTTGATCCTACTCATGGCCGTTCTCCCTTCTGGGAGTCGAGATTCAGCAACGGCAGAATGCTCCGTGTCTGTTCGTCGACAATGATCTTGGAGCGTATGCTCGGCATGACGTCCTGCAGGGTCTCGATGTAGATCCGGCGGCGGGTGACCACTGGGGCTTTGACGTATTCCGCCAATAAGGCGCTGAACCGAGCAACATCGCCTTCCGCTTCATTGATCCTTTTGAGCCGATACCCGTCGGCTTCGCGGATCCGCTGATCCTTTTCGCCCTCGGCCAACGGGATTACCTTATTGTAATCGCGCCTGGCTTCGTTGATTAGCTTTTCTTTTTCCTGTTGGGCCTGGTTGACCTCGTTGAACGAAGCCTGCACCGGCTCAGGCGGATTGATGTTCTTCAATTGCACTTGATCGATGCTGATTCCCATTGCGTATTTGGTCGAGAGCGCCTGCATTTTAGTCAGCGCTTCCGCTTCGATCTCCTGTCGGCCGATGGTAATCACCTCGTCCACGGTGCGATCGCCGACGACTTCCCGCATGACGGATTCGGAAACATCGCGCAGGGTTCCCCTCGGTTCCCGAACATCGAAAAGAAACTTTACGGGATCTGAGATGCGGTATTGAATCACCCATTCCACCAATGCGGCGTTCAAGTCACCTGTCACCATCTGTGTTTCCCGCTTGGCGTCGCGAGAAATCTGATACGGATCAGTAGCGCCTGCGGTCCCGAACCCGAATTCCTGCTTCAACTGCCGTTTCACAGGAATAACTGTGGCCAAATCGATGCCGAATGGCAGTTTGAAATGCAGTCCAGCCGGAACTTCCTTGAGATACTTGCCGAAGCGTTGGACAACAGCCACAGAGTCGCTCGGCACTGTGAAATATGCGGTCCACGCGCCTACGCCGAGCAGAGCGAGGACGACAATCACGATCGGTCCACGCGGCCCACGCCGCGGCATGATCTGGTTGAGCCGATCCTGCCCCTGCCGGACCAGATCCTCAAAACCAGAGCCGGGTCTGGCCCCGCTACCCCAGGGGCTATCCCGGCTTCCGTTGCCGTTCTGCGATGGCATTTGAATGCCCTCTCTCGCGTGCTTGAGATCGCGCTCAGTGTCTTCGGATCGCGCTGACTTGCCTAACGCCCATGACGCAACTCATTGCTCGCGCCGCGCATACTTTACCCTATCTGAACGGTCATCCGAACTTTAAATACATAGTTTTCCGTGAGGTGCAGCCGCGTATTGACGCACATCAATCCACCATAGCCTCTGAAGGAAGCTCAATGTCTCTTCATGGCCCATCGCTTCAGTTGGCGCAGTGCAGCGGTATGTCTGAAGTTGGGGGTAGATCGGAAGTAGCTGGCCGACTGTAAAGACGACGCGATTGACCCAGAGCGGTCCTGCATGCGGGCAGTGCGTGCGGTCACGGTCTTGGCTCTTCCGCGCTGAAGCCTGGGATCTCAGTAGTCGATCAGAATGGCGGCTGCGTTGGCGAGGCGAGCAGGAGGATCAACATCACGCATGCGGAGTTAATGGGGCGGGCATCACGTTTCCGAGGAGGTTCGAATGTACACGCGCGTTCTGAGGCTCACGACTTCTGCCCTCATTCTGGCCTACGGCATTACCGGCGCGATTGCACAGGACCGAATGACTCCCCAGCCCGATCAGCAACGAATGCAATCTCATGCCACCGGCCAGGAAGGCCCGAGCACAATGGGGCAAGGCGGTATGATGGGGCACGAGATGATGGGAGGACACATGATGGGGCGCGGCACGATGGGTGGGAGCGCCATGGGATCTCCTTTTATGATGCGCATGATGTTCGCTCTGATGGACGGCGATGGCGATGGGACCATCTCACTGCAGGAGTTTCAGGCCGCTCACGAACGGATTTTCAAGGCGATGGATAGCAACAAGGATGGCAAGCTTACCTTCGAGGAAATGCAAGCGTTCATACATGGGGCCAGGTAATTGGCTCAGTGCGGATGGCGCGTCGTCGCGCGCCATCCGGTAAAATCGGTTTCTTGCGAACTAGCTCTATGCCTTCAAGTCCGTGATCCGCATGATCGCGATCACATTCCCATCGTTGAACGCCTGTTCTTTCGTGTCCTTGTTGCAGGTCCAAACAAAATTCTTCTTGCCTGTAAACGTTTTTCCATCCTGCTCAAGCCGAAGCTCGCCTTCGGTGATATGGCAGATCATCGCATTCATCATCGGGGGGCCCATGGTCTTCGATCCTGGCTGCATAATGATGTCGCGCATTGAGACGGTCTTAAAGCCTGGGATCAGGGATGGTGTCTCGCCTTCATATTCACGCACTACGACACCTGCCCAAGGCGTCGTATCCTTGTAGCCTGTAGTTTGGGCGGCGGCTGGCTTCACCATGGCAGCCGAGGCCGCTGCCAAACCGATTCCCAGTGCGGACCTTCGATCGATCTTGGTCATCGCTTTTCTCCCAACATTACCTACGCCGCTCCAAAAGCGGCGCGCAAAATTCGTGGCTAAGGTAGTGCGAAACCGAAGAAAGGAGCGGTCTCTAAGAGAGCCTGCCTGCCGATAGCACCAGCGCTGCTCGTTTTCCCTGGGCGGTGATTTCGGCACGTCCCGCTTCAAGGGCAGCGACAGTCTACGCCACCTGAGGCATCCGGGAAACAGCCGGGCTGCACGAAGACACGATTACGGTGCACTTCGAGGGGTGACTGCGGCCCCTTAGGAATGTCCGGAGTCGACAAGCTCGCGAGAAACTTCCTCGCTGGCGCCTTCATCGCTGCAGCCGTAATCTGGTGGCTCAATTGAGTCCGGACCCTAGCCGACCAAGGACAACTTTCCCGGCGTCACCAGCCTGCCGCATCGGATCGGTCGTCGAAAAGCCGGCCCCGTTCAAGTCATATAGCCCCCAGATTATCGATAGCCCATGCCCCCGATAGCGAAGTCTGGGCGCACTCCGCACTGCGCCTACCGCACGCCGAGCACGCATTGAGCGCTGGCCGGATGCTACAACGGTAGTCAGCGCAGTAGACCAGGACGCCGCGCACGCCGGCATCGCTGCTGGCTCGCACGAGTGCGGAAGCGAAAGTCTTCACCTCCCTTGCGCTTCCATGAATGTGCGGTACGCAGCAAACTCGACTCTCAGTTCTTCGCGCTCCTCCTCGACCTGTTTTGCGATCGCAAGAAATGGACTTAAGATCGCATCGATCTGTTGCGGTGTGGCATCCTCCGGTACAGTTGGGTCAATTGGCGCGTTGACGTCTTCTCGAAAATGGCAAAGTTGCATAAAGGCGATCTCAACGGATGCGCGTACCGTCGGTTCTTTTCTCAAGCGCCACGCCAACCTCAAGGCCGTCTTCATCTCGCCCTTAGGCAGAGGAAGGCGGGAAGCGGGAAAGATAACGAGGGGCCATTTTTCGATGATCTCGCCATAAGCCGGTACCACCCTAGCGACGATGGCTTCTAGCCTGGCCGCATCATCAGCCGCCGAAGACTTTGCGGGCTGCGCGATACGAAAGAGCTTCTTTAGAAAAAAGATCACGTCAAGAAATCCCTTTGCAATGGGTTCCGCCGCTGTGCTGCGATCCTCGCTCGGGAACATAATGCCCATAGCGAAGAGGCGAGTGGTCGCGTGATGACGACCGCGGGAAGCCGACCCATGTCGTTAACGGCTGTCCACACCTTCTCGACGGCTTCGAAACGTCGCTTATCCAGCAGGGCTTGCCGACCCGAGCTACCGGCCAGCACCGTGCTACGCAGCGTGGCGATTTCGCCCTCTTTATCCCGCAGGCTGCTTTTCAATCGCTCTTCACTTTCGCGGAGGTCTGCGCGCATTTGCTCGATCTTTCGGTCGAACCCGTGCTGAACGCCCTTTTCTATGCGGGCCTTAAGCCAGTTTCGGCCGGTGAAGATCGCAAGCGGCGTTGCCAGCGATACAGCCAGCGATATCCAAGGGACAATGTCCGACGCCGTCACAGGGCAGATCTCCTCTTATGGTGTTGCCTATCGTCTCGATTGCTCTCCCTTTAGTTGTGGCGACGATTGGGAAGACCGTCCAGTAGGCAAGCCACATTGTCCACGGTGCAACCACAGCCAGGGGAGCAATGTTGACAATCAACATTCACGTTGACAATTTCCATAAATCCGAAAATTTGATTGACCTGCCTTTCTGAGTGTGGTTCCATGCTTGCGGGGAATCACACAGGGGCTTGCATCACCATGATTCAGACGATCCGCGCCAGCTATCCTGGCGCCGTTGCGCTGCGCACTATTGCCGACTTGGATCTTTACGAGACCGCCGTCGATAAATTCGCTGGCGGCGGAAGCCGCGTTGAACTCATGACCGCGCTTGTCGGGCTTGGCGTTCCGGCCGATCAGATCCGCACGATCGCGGCCTATCCTGGCCAATGGCTGACAGCGATCTGCGCGGAGTGAACATAGCGCCAGCACGCGCGAGGAGGATCAGGTGACTTATACCATCGGATGCCGATACACCGACTACGACAAAAAGGCCTTCACCGTCGAGAAGGATACCGCCGCAGAGGTGCTCGTTACGGCCGAAAACCTCGAAAGAAGCGATGTCCGCGTTGAGTACATCGACACTCCCGAAGACGGTCGCCTCGACATGTGGGGTTTCAGGAAGCTGTACAAAACTGCGACGACCTGAGACGTTAAGCGACGATTAAGGGAATCGAGCGCATCATTGAATGGTCGACGAACCCGCCAAAGGCTTGATTGCCTGCGGCGGGATTTTTTGCGTTCAACACGGAGTAATTCCCATGCTGACAGTCGAGGAATTCTGCCGTACGCACAAGTGCGCGAATGTCGGCTTCTGATGACTAAGCAGAACTTCGTTTCAATTTGAGCCTTGCCGCTTTTGACCCAAGGCGGACTTTGGCGAGCCCGGTAATGTATCACGAGATTTTCGGTCGCCCTATTGAGAGGACGGTACAATTCCTCTCCGCGCGCAACCCGGCTTTAACCGTTCATTGATTAGCTCATCTGTCTAACCCCTGGGCGACTTGGCTTTCCGCGGAGTCCAAATCCTTGATAGTTAGGGTGAGATGAAGTCATCATCCGGTTTGCACTTCATCGGTCTTGACCATGTTCGGGCACTGGCGGTGCTGATGGTTTTCGCTTGGCACTTCACGCATGCCGCTGGTGCTTATCCTGAGACCTTCGAGGGCGCCCCCGCTGTGTTTCCGCTGGCCCTGTTTGATGAAGGTCATACCGGAGTGGCGCTTTTCATGGTGCTCAGCGGATACCTTTTCGCGAAGTTGCTTGACGGAAAGCAGATTAACTACCTTGCATTTTTCTGGAACCGTTTGATCCGGCTCGCCCCCCTCCTGGTCCTCGTCCTAATCTTAGCCGGGATCGTCAAGCATGCGCAGGGCGAGAGACTCGGTGCATACGTCGCAAACCTAGCGAAGGGTTTCGTCGTCCCGGCTTGGCCGAATGGCGCGTGGTCCATCACCATCGAAATGCATTTCTACATCGCGTTGCCCCTGCTGATCTACTTGAGCGGCCGCTGTAAATGGGCGCCACTCGTCTTGGTGGCGGCAGCGATTGCCCTACGCACCATCATCTTCCTCATGGTCGGCGAAGTCGAATATTTGGCGTACTATACGATTGTCGGCCGCATAGATCAGTTCGCCTTAGGCATCACTGCGTTTAGCTATCGTCACATTTTCACCGGAAGCCACCTTTCCGCCGTTGGAATACTCACAGCGTTCACCGTGGGGTTCTGGATGTTCGACTTTGCCGGCGGCTACTACGGAACAGGACGCAATCCGCTATGGATAATCCTCCCTACTGCCGAAGCCGTCGCTTACTCGTCGCTTATTGCCTACTATGACACTAGCTTCAGGCTGAGAAGCGCCGGCATTTCATGGGCTTTCTCGAAGATTGGCGAATATAGCTATTCAATCTACCTGCTACATACGTTCTTCGTGGTCGAACTAGCGGAGTTCGTTCATCGCCACGTGATGGACATTTCGAATTTCTACGTCGCATTGGCATGGTCATTCGTCTGTTTCACCCTGATGATCCCAATCGGGTTCATCAGTTTCGTTTACGTGGAAGGGCCTTTTCTCCGGCTTCGTCGCGTCTACACGAGGCCAGATGCAAGAGTAGGCCAGTACGGCGACAGCCTCCTTGCATAGAGGCCCGCGAGCGAGGCTGGCATAGACACGCAGTTGTTCGCTACGAACTGAGTAGCCATGTCGCCTCTTGGCCCTTCGCGTCCGTACTGGGCCGTCTGTACCTGGTCTGCTTCTAGGGGCTAAGCAGACTGGTCATCTCGGATGCGGCCGAACGCGGCTGCCGTCGTCGTGAACGGTGTAGTCGTTCGGAGCGATCAGGCGCAGGGTCAGCAAGTGGTCAGGTCGACGAAGGCTCAGTGCTGTGTTTGATCGAGCGCTTTGAGCAACGCGTGCAGAAATGCGCTGGCATGGTCGTAGCTCGAACTGCCGTCAGCTACGTCGTGAGCGCGCAGGCAGAGTTGTTCGCCTATAGTTTCAGGACCAGTTGCCTCGGCGCACTCTGACCATAGATCGAGAAGGTCATCAGGAATATATCGGCTGGACATGAACAGGTGGAGCAGCCGAGACGCACCGTTGTGGTTTTCGTTGTGTTGCGCCGCGAATGCAAAGAGTGCGAACAAGCCTTTAAAATCATCACGGGATACTGCTCGCCTAGCCATGGAAATACTCCGACTGGAAACAGCGTTCAGCAAATCAATTGAAGAATACTAGCTGGCTTTGTGTGTCCCAACAACGCAAGGAATCCTGTCGCATCGGACCGGGAAAATATCGCAACCTAAAGGCGAAAATATCCGTGGCCTTCAACCCTAAAGGGCTGCCGGGGCGCGCCGCTTGGCAATCGCCAGATATGAAACATCGTTAGTTTGAGACGGACCCGTTGAGGCAGTCTGTCCAAGAGCGAACTTACGGCGACGTGGTTGGGAAAAGATGGCGGATCGGGGCCGGTCGCACCGGTTCACAGAGCTGAGAAGCTGCCCGCGCACGATCGCCGCGATTGGACTCTTCGCGAGGCGCGTCGTCCTGGTAAGATTCTGATTGGCAATCTCTTTATATTGGGCGGCGAGCGTCGGTCGCTGTTTTCGGGAATGGAGGCTCCTCAGAGCCTGACTCAGAAAGCGTAGGCGTTTTCTCGACGAGGCCGAGACCGATGTGCTCGCCTATATGACCTTCCCGCCGCAGCATCGGACCAAGCTGCACTCGACCAACCCGATC
Organism: Bradyrhizobium sp. CCBAU 11386; assembly: GCF_028128955.1. NCBI lineage: Bacteria > Pseudomonadati > Pseudomonadota > Alphaproteobacteria > Hyphomicrobiales > Nitrobacteraceae > Bradyrhizobium > Bradyrhizobium sp. CCBAU 11386. Next base: position 140,152 of record NZ_LBKA01000249.1, on the reverse strand, counting down.
GAGCGCCTCAACGGTGTGGGCAGACGCAGGTAACGGCCTTCCGAGCAGCGCTTCTATTTCTGAAAAGGTGAACCGAACGGTTTGCCCTCGCACGCTATCCAGCTTCGCTCGCGGTGGATCGTAAACGGACATAACCCGGCTCGTCACGTTGCTTTGTCGGGGCGACTGGTGGCGACGAAGTCCCGCGCGGCAAGCTCCAGTTCGAGATCGGTAATCCGTTCGAAGATACGAGCAGCGATTTCCTCTGACTCTTCGGCGGTCAACGACCGAATGCCGCGCAAAGAAAGTTCGTCTCTGAGAACCTTTGCCACAATGAATTTGATCGCCATCTGGATCTATGATCCCAAAACATGATCCAACCGCAACCGGGGGGCGAACGCAAGTAGTTGAGCAGTTTTCCCGCGGGCTCCGGCCTAGCCGTCTCGGCAGGGAATGCCGAAGCTGTCGCAGGCGCTCGCGAAGGCCTCTTTTGCCTTCGCATCTTCAAAGCAAAAGCGCGTGCCGACGTCGGGACGATCAATCCACCAGTCGACCTTGCTTCCTTTTGCAATGCGGGAGGCTTCGCCGCGCAGCAGATCCAACTGTTTCCCGGCGGCGTGAACGATCAAGCAATTTTCCTTTGTCATGAATGCTTTCCTGAAATAGGTCCACCATGCGAACGCTTTCACGCGACCTAGCCGAGGCGGCTATCCGGGCCACGTGGTCGGTCGCGGTGCACTTTCGTTTGAGAACGAGCTGACCAATATCTCCAGCTTCGATTGCTCTTCGTTCAAACGCCTTTCGACAAACTGGCGCTCAAACTCTGTCAGGCTAGTTTGCAATAATTGGCGATAGCGTTGGATGTTGTTGCGATGTGCACGCGCCAACTGGTCGTCAATCATCGTCGTCTTCCTTTGACGCGTACTAATTCATCCCTTTTTTGCTTCACGGGGTGAGGCGGCCCCGAGGCAACATTCCAAGACATCGCTGGAGCGGAGTAACCTTCGCTCCGGGACGCCGGCATTCCCCTGGCCGGGCCGTTAAACCCCGGCAATCTAATTCTGACGGGCTTAGATGACAGATACAAGAAATACTCGATGGGCACGGTGCCCGCAGCGCTCTCGCTCACGCTAATAGGCTTTTCTGTTGCGATCTGTGAACTACTTCACAAGCGCAACGGACATCGTCTGTTATCGTTTACCCATTGCTTAGACTAAATATTTGTTTCGAAAACACCCCAGCGTTCGCGCGCTGGGGTTTTTGTACCTGCGTGGGGCGAACCACGCCGGCGAGCCTATCACGTCGTACTCGCCGGCCATCCGTCGAGTCGATCCCTTCAATCGGGTCTCCGGTCCAATGGCGGCCTTGGCGGCCGCTTCTTCGGATTCCTTGTGATTGAAGTGCCCGCGGGTCGGCAGCGGGATCAGGAGACGCTTGCACAGCTGCCGGAGGGCGTACTCCGAAACGCCAAGGTCGGCTCCGGCGCGGATCAGTGTCTTGCTCCAGAGCAGATCGCGGTGCGGCCAGCTCAATTCCTCGACGTCGGTTTCCAGCCATAGGACTGGCGCGGAATTTGGCCAGTGACGTCGATGTCCTTCTCGTCAGAGAGGCGCCAGGCCGCCACTCCGAAGCAGACGGTCAAAACTACCGCGGCAACTAGCAGAAGCATCGACAGAAACTGGCTCACGCGTACACCCCTGAACGTGGCGCGTGGCTGAGCGACCATGAACTGTCGATTCGGAAAATGCAGACGCGCTGACCTAACGGCAGAATGTCCCCAAGCTTCTGCGAGGGAGAGTGCATATTGCTCGTGAGTTGTACCGTTATCCGCTCAACGCAATGCGGACCTCTGCGGTAATGCGGTATGGGGTGTCGCCCGATGTTTGGGGGATTGCCTCATCCAAGCCCCAACTCTACTAGGCCTGCGACGAGCTCGTGATCAAACAGCGGGGTGCTGATCCACTGGTCGGGAGATAGCTACTTCAAGAACGCGCGCTCGCTCTCGGTTAGATCCACGGTTGCCTCTCTGGAGAAAACTCCGGCCGACCTGGCGTCGTTCCACCCGGTGTAGCCGGGCATTCTTGTAGGTGTTGCCTTCAAAGAACACGGAGTAGGGTGAGGACTGCTTGCCCGCGGTCGGCTTTGCCTCTCTCAGACAGACAAAAGATCAACCCCGACCGAGGTTTGTTTTTCGTAGCGAGGATGTTTCGATTGGGCCTTGCAGGTGCGCGTCATCGGTAGCCTTGGCAATCCCTTCCCGCAAAATTTCATCTGATAACGACGTTTCCTGCGGGGCCTCGGCGTCGGCAACGCGGTGTCTTTCGACATTGAAGAACAGCCGGACAGGAGCAAAAACAGAAGGGGAACGAAACGCATTGGCACACTGAGAGTAGACAGCCGTGCCTATACAAGAACTAACTGGAGTGCGGCAACGGTGGCTCGGCCAGGATCCGATCTCGCGAACGTTGGGCCGCGACACCCTGTGCGGCGTGCGAGCCATTGTGCGAGCGCGGGGTGCCGGATAAAACAGCGCCAAGGGTTAGTTGCGTCTGCGGTTCAAAATGATCACGTACAAAGAGTACCATATCGAGCGATTCGAGCGGGGGCCAAAGCGCTGGGTCGCTCGCATAAAGCGGGCCGATGGGCGAAATATCCGCACTGTCCTGCCAGCGTCCGAGCATTCTTATCTCGACACCAAACCAGCCGCGTCCGCCGAAGAAGCGGAGAAGCTTGCCAAAGACGGGGTTGATTTCGGGGGCATCGTGTAGTCGTTTGGTTTGGCGAAACGGCTCCGGGGCATCCGATCACATTGCTGACCGATTGGGGCAGAGCTGCTAAACGGCTCCGGTATACGATGGGGGGCGCATGGGCACCGGAGCCGCATTCGAGCCGGTTAATCGGCGACATAGTTGGTGACGAACCAATCCGCTGTGGAATCCAAAAGTTCCAAGCTTCTGCGCATCCTTGGGCGGTCTGGCTCGCGTCCGGCCCATTGCAGGCGTTCTATTGCGGCGGCTACCCGATGGCGCGGTCAACTGCGACAGCAGCGAAGCGCTTGTTGCTGTGTTCTGCCCAAGTGGCGGCGCGGACGGCGCAAAGTGTGGGACGTCACCAACGGTTGGGCTCTGCTTGAAGAAGTGAGTGGTTCCCGCACTACGCTTTTGCGGATACAGTCTTACGGCGATTGGCGACACCGATCGTAATCTACAGTCCGACTCCCCGCTGGCTCACAAGGTCGGCGGGTTTTTCTTCGATCTGGGAATTTACGGGTGGGCTCAGTCGATCGAGGCCATGCCGAACGCAAATAGCCCCCGCCGATGGGGCTGTCCTAATTAGGACACCCGGGCTGGCAATTGCATGGTCGGGGCGGGCAAGGGCTGGCACGCCGGCGCCGGGGCCTGGCAAGGCGTCACCGACGGCAATTCGCACTTCATCGGCGTCGAGGCCGAGAACTCCGGCGATACCACGGGGCCTCGAGCCGAGGCGTGGCCGGACGTGCAGATGCAAGCCTATATGCGCGTCCGCGCTGCAATCGTCGATCACCTCGGCATTGGCGTCGTGATGGTCGCCGGCCACAAGGAGTATACGCGGCCGCTCGGGCGCAAGAGCGATCCGAGCTTCGACATGTGATGTCCCGCGCCGGCGTCGTGAGACTGGGCGAGAAAAAGCCGATACCGGCGCCGCGGTCGTCTGCGCGCCGGTTTGCTATGTCGCGACAGCCGGCCCGGACCACATTGTCAGCGCATCCGCAAGGCCGCGCTGGCTCGCGTCGCCCACCCACGCCACGTGTCCGTCGGGCCGCACCAATACGGCGTTCGGCGCTGCGACCGGCCCGATCGCCGGAAGCTCCCAGGGGCCCGCGTAGCTGGTGTCGGCGACACTGATGCGATCCGCCCAGGGTGCGATGTCGATGCAGCCCGGCTTGTCAAAATTGAGCAGCAGGGGACGTGCGCCGTGCAGCAGCGTGAACAGTCTTTGCGCACCGCCTGGTGTGACGAGGTCGAGATCTGGCATGCCGCGTCCGAGCAGCGGATGGCCCTCGCCGAGATCGTAGCGAATGTCGAGGCCGCTCATCATCGCGCCAAAGCGCTTGCGCGGCTCGTCCATGCCGAGCAGGTCGGACACCACCTCGCGCGCGGCCTTGAGGCCGTCGTCGCCGCGGCGGAGCAGGGCGATTTGCGCCATGGTGTTGCGCAGCACGCGCGCGGCGACGGGATGGCGTTCGGCATGGTAGCTGTCGAGCAGGCTGTCGGGCGATGTGCCGTTGACGACCTGTGCCAGCTTCCAGCCAAGATTGACGGCGTCCTGCACGCCGGTGTTGAGGCCCTGTCCGCCGACGGAGTGATGGATATGCGCGGCATCGCCGGCGAGCAGCACCCGCCCCTTGCGATAGGATACGGCCTGCCGTGTCGCATCGGTGAAACGGGAGATCCAGTCGGGATTTTGCAGGCCGAAGTCGGTGCCGTAGACGGCGACGAGGGCCTCGCTGAGATCGGATGGCGTGGGCTCGCCGCTGCGCGCGAGCGTTGCTTCCGTCACGACGACCAGCACGCGCCCGCTCTCGGTTTTGCTGAGGCCATGGAAGCCGAGCGCGTCGTGACGCAGGCCCCAGGCCGGCTCGTCGCTCATCTCGACCTCGGCCATGAGGTTGCTGAGCGTCGGACCTGAGCCGACGAAGTCGACGCCGGCGGTTTTGCGCACCAGGCTGCGGCCGCCGTCGCAGCCGACCAGATAGTTCGCCCGCAACGTCGCGCCGCCGGACAGCGCGACGTCGACGCCGGTCGCGTCCTGAACGAAGCCCGTCACCTCGAAGTTCCGATAGATCGGGACCGCGAGCTCTTCGACCCATTCGGCCAGCATGCGCTCGATGTGGCTCTGCCGCAGCGCCAGTCCGTAAGCGTGGCGGGTGGGGAGGTCGCTGATGTCGAGCCTGGTCCAGGCGAAGCCGGCGAGCTGCGTGACTTGCCCCTCGCGCAGGAAGCGATCCGCGACGCCGCGCTGATCGAGGACCTCGATGGTGCGCGCGTGCAACCCGCCGGCGCGCGTGCCGACGAGGTCCTGATCCGCCCGCCGCTCGACGATGGCGACGTCGACATCCGCGAGCGCGAGCTCGGCGGCCAGCTTCAGCCCGGTCGGGCCGCCGCCGGCGATCACCACGGCATGATCGGTCAGCGCCGGGTTCCCGGCGTGGGTTCGCGCGGTCCGGCCACGCGAGCGGGATGTCGGAAACAGTACGGGCATATCGTGATCCCCTGACTTGTTGCTGGGTCGGGGGTTCTACGCGAAGGTCGGGGACTTGAAGCAAGCCCCTTGCACACCACATATCAAGCTGGGAGGAACGTTGTCCTCTTTCGCGCTCGATTGGCACGTCGGGCAAGACACTGGCAGAATGCCATCATCGAAACGAGTTTGGTTCAGCCCGCGCGGAGCAATCTGCGGCGGGTTTTTTCATGTCGGCTTAGTGTGACGCCAGTTTCGTTCAACAGAGGATTTAACTCGTCGGGCATTGCGGCCACGCACTCGTCAAACATGGAGCGCCGATCGGCGCGCCGTCGTTCGAACCATTGCTGGCCGTGCACGCGCGAACGTGCCGGCCCGCGGCGCGGGGCCAGTTGCTCGCGCCGTTGCGGTCTCCGCGTCTCTGCCAATAATTTCATCCAGGCTGGCTATCGGCTCTATGACCCCGAGATACCCTGGGCCTGGTCGCATACGCTTTACTGGCGAAAACGGCTGCGCTGAGTTGGGGGCGCGGGTGTTTCCCGTGATGCGGAACGCGGCGTTCGTGGCGTAGAACGGCACGCGCGAGACGCGGTGCAGCCTTGCACGCCCAAAATGTCGAGAGGCCCGGCAGCTTGACGGCTGCCGGACCCATTTTGCGTTTTCAGACGATGTGGCTGAAGCACTTGCGGAGTTGGTGGCGCCGGGCTTTAAGTTTGCTCCTGCAGGAAATTCGGCGACCATAAGCCGATGTAAGGGAGCACCATCGATGTCCACCAAGCCTCAATTGCCGGAACGTTCGTCGCGAGTCACGGGAGGGCCTACGGCGCTCGATGGTCTGCTGGTCGTCGATTTCACCCGCGTGGTTGCTGGCCCGGCCTGCACACAGACGCTCGCCGATTTCGGCGCGCGCGTCATCAAGATCGAGAACCCGGACGGCGGCGACGACACGCGCGCGTATGAACACGCCGAAACCGGCGGCGAGAGCGCCGCTTATCTCAGCCTGAACCGCAACAAGCGCGGTATCGCGCTCGACCTCGCCGTGCCCGAAGCCCGCGAGATCGCGCTGGATCTGATTCGCAAAGCCGACGTGGTCGTCGAGAATTTCTCGAGCGGGGTCATGAAGAAATTCGGCCTCGACTACGAAGCGGTCGCGCCGCTCAATCCTCGGCTGGTCTATTGCTCGATTTCCGCCTATGGGCGCACCGGGCCGTTCGCTTCGCGTCCCGGTTTTGATCCGATCACGCAGGCGGAAAGCGGCTTCATGTCGCTCAACGGATTTGCCGACGGTCCTCCAGTCCGCACCGGCCCGCCCATCGTGGATATCGCGACGGGAATGACCGCCTGTAACGCTATCCTTCTGGCCCTGCTGGCGCGCGATCGGCTCGGCCGTGGCCAGCATGTCGAGGTGGCTCTGTTCGACATCGCCATGGCGATGACGAGCTTCTACGGCATGGCCTATCTGATCAACGGTGAGAACCCCGGACGGTTCGGCAATTCGCCGAGCGGGTCTCCCACTGTCGGCGTCTACGAGGCCTCCGATGGACCGCTTTACATGGCCTGCGCCAACGACCGGCTCTATCGCCGGCTGGTCGTCGAGGTGCTGAACCGGCCCGATCTCATCACCGATCCGCAATTTGCGACGCGCAAAGCCCGCTCCGAGAACAAGGAGCTGTTGCGGGCGGCCATTGCGGAGATCTTTGCAAGCGATACCCTCGAGAACTGGATGGCGAAAATGAAGCTGGCCAATATTCCGGTCGGCTATCTCCGCACCGTCGAAGAGGGCTTTAACGCACCCGAGGCCCGCGACCGCCATCGGTTGAGCCGGATTCCGCATCCTACTGCGGACTGGATCCCCAACATCGAAACCCCGATTACCATGAGTCTGACCGGCACGATCGATCCCGTTGCAGCGCCCCTGTTGGGCGAGCATACCGAGAACGTCTTGCGTGACACGCTAGGTTACGACCAGCGTCGGATCACAGAGCTCACTCAAAGGGGCGTCTTTGGATCAGGCAAGCCCTCGGTTTGAGCCCGGATGGTTAACCTTGAGGGGCGGGCATCGCGGCGTGCCGACCTCTGCTTCGCGACGCGGCCGTTTGCGGCATCGCATCCTTTCAAGCAGCCCGGGGGTCAGGGCGACCACACGGTGCTAGCATTGCATCGGCTTGATTTGGCGAGGTTCCCGCCGCATAAATGTGGGAAAGCGAGGGATGCGAATGGCGCCTGGTCAAGACCCGAGCGTGGGCCAGCCTGCGGGGCCGGAATCCGGCGAACGCGCCTATGCGGCAATGATCGCGAAGGCTCGGGCGCTCGTGCCACGACTGCGAGAGCGGGCAGCCCGAACCGAAGAGCTGCGCTACCTTCCGCCCGAGACCGAACGGGACCTGCACGGCGCCGGCCTGTTCCGGATGCTCCAGCCCAAGCGCATTGGTGGTGCCGAGCTCGACTATGTCGCCCTGATTGATTGCGCCGATCTGCTCGGACAAGCGGACGCGTCGGCCGCCTGGAATCTCGCCAATTTGGCGAGCCATCACTGGATGCTCGGGATGTTCGAGAAAAAGGCGCAGGATCTGGTCTGGGGCCGTGATCCGGATGCGCTGATTGCATCCTCATTCATCTTTCCTGCGGGCCGCGCCACGAGGGTCGAGGGCGGATACCAACTGCACGGAAGCTGGCCATTCTCCTCGGGCGTTGCGTCCTGCGAATGGAACATGCTTGCAAGCGTGGTTTCCTCTGACGATGAAGCAGACGGCATCGAGTATCGGATCTTTTTGCTTCCGAAACACGACTACAAGGTACTCGACACCTGGAATGTCGCGGGATTGCGCGGCACGGGGTCTTGCGACGTGGAAGTCAGGGAGGCTTTCGTGGCCGACCATATGACGGTTGCCGTCGGAGAGCTTGCCGGCGGCCGGGCGCCTGGAAGCAAGGTCAATCCCAATCCGTTGTATGCGCTACCCGTATTCTCGCTGTTTCCTTACGTCCTGTCCGGCGTCGCGCTGGGGAATGCGCAGGCGTGCCTGAACGACTATATCGAGGTCGCCCGTCATCGCATTTCCACCTACAACCGCGCCAAGCTGAGCGACTTCCAAAGCACGCAGATCAAGATCGCGGAGGCCTCGGCCAAGATCGATGCTGCGCGTCGGATCATGCGTTCGGCCTGTATCGATGCCATGGAGGACGCGCGACGCAGCCATATTCCGGACATAGCGACCAAGACCAGGTACCGACGTGACGGTGCTTTCTCGGTCAATCTATGTACCGACGCGGTCTCAATGCTATTTGCGGCGAGCGGGGCGCGCGGCCTCTTCACGGCGGGCGTGTTGCAGCGGCAGTTCCGCGATGCGCACGCGATCAACTCGCATCTCGCATTCAATTTCGATACGGCTGGGACCAATTACGGACGCGTGGCACTGGGCCTGCCGTCCGAGAACCTTACGCTGTGAGGCCGGCCGATGAATGATCTGCCGAAGCAGCCGGCCGCTCCCGATCCAGCCAACGAACTCGCAAGCGACAGCTCGTCGATCGACCCCCGCGACTTTCGCACCGCGCTCGGCACTTACGGAACAGGCGTAACGATCATCACCGCCGCGGCTCCTGATGGAAAGCCTTGTGGCATCACCTGCAATTCCTTTGCATCGGTCTCCTTGAATCCGCCTCTCGTCCTCTGGAGCCTCGGAGTTTATTCTTCGAGCCTGGCCGTGTTTCAGAACGCAAGCCATTTTGCCGTTCACGTGCTCGGCGCTTCGCAACAGGCGCTCGCAAACAGCTTCGCGAAATCGTCCGACGATAAATTCGCTGGCGTCGACTGGACGCCGGGGCTCGGCGACGCTCCCGTGCTTGCCGAGAGCGTCGCCAATTTTCAATGCCGCTCCGTCAATCGCTACTATGGCGGCGATCACGTGATCTTTCTGGGGGCGGTCGAAGCCTATGCCTACAATGCCAAGGATGCGTTGCTGTTTGCTCGTGGGGCGTATGGCCGGTTCCTGGCCGACGATGAACGCAAGAAGACACCGTAACGCATTTCAGGTCGCGCCCGGTGGCTCAATGCTCTGCCGCTGAAAGCTTGTAGATCTCCAGCGCGTCGGCATCCGCGCCTCGCGCGGCTTTGGCCAGTCGGAAGAGTTGTCCCGCAAGCGTAGCCATTGGCACCGGTGTCGACGTCGTCTGCGCGACATCGGCAACCGTATCGAGATCCTTGAGCATCGTGGCGATATGGCCGAGCGGCGGTGAGTGAATGCCCTGGACCATCCTCGGCACGAAGAGCTGAAGTGGGATCGAATCCGCAAATCCGCCCGCGAGCGCTTCCGGCAGCCGATTGGCGTCGATTCCGGCGTTCACGGCAAGGCGTGTTGCTTCCGCGAGAACGGCCATCGCGCATCCGACGATCACCTGGTTACAGAGTTTTGCGGTCTGGCCGGCGCCGGTGGGACCCATGTGAGTGAACCTGCGGGCCATAGTCAGCACATAGGGCCGCACTCTCTCGATGTCGGCAGCATCCCCGCCGGCCATGATGGCAAGCGTGCCTTCCTCGGCGCCCTTGGTGCCGCCGGACACCGGTGCATCGATCAAGCGCGCGCCGTTCGCAGCTTTCAGTCGTGTTGCGAGGTCGCGCGCGGCGTCGGGATGGATTGACGAGAAGTCGACGACGAGCTTGCCTGCGCCGGGAGCCATTGAAAGACCTTCGGCTCCGAAAATCACCTCTTCCACGGCCGCGGCGTCCGTCACGCACATGAAGACGATGTCCGAGCCTGCCATAATGTCGCGGGGGCTGGCTCCATGCCTTGCGCCGGCTTCGACGAGTGGAGCGACCTTGCCTTCTGATCGGTTCCAGACGCTGACCTGATAGCCGGCCTTGAGCAGGCGCCGGGTCATGGGCGTTCCCATGAGTCCAAGGCCGAGATAGCCGAACCGCTCGACTCTTTGCGGGTTTGTCTCGCTCGCATCAGCCATAGGTTGCCTCCTCCTGTCGCAGCACGACGGCGCGCGACTGCCGCTTTACCATACATGGCGCGTCCCGCCGCGAAACCGGACAGCTTGCATGGCTTGCCTGATTGTTTGAACCATGAAACATTTGGACCGGTCGGGTTGGGTGGCGCTGGTCGGCGCCGGAGCAACGGAGTGGGCGCGATGCGAACGGTTTCGAGGTTGATGCTGGCAACGGGGGCGGTGGCGGCCTTGATTGCGGGCGCAAGCCCCTCATGGGCGCAGCAGACGATCCGCGTCGGATGGACCATCCCGGCCGAGGAATCCAAATACTGGATGATGCGCAGGCCGGCTGAATTTCCCAATCTCGGCAAGACCTACAACATTGAATGGACCCAATTTCAGGGTACAGCGCCGATGACGCAGGCATTGGCGGCAGGCGCACTGGATTGCGCGACGCAGGCGCCGCTGTCGCTCTCCAACGGTGTGGTCGGCGGCAATCTCAAGGCCTACATCGTGGCTCAGCACGTCTTTGAGAAGCCCGGCGGTTTCTCGGTCTACTGGGCTGTCATGGATGACTCGCCGATCAAGACAATTGCCGATCTCAAGGGCAAGACCGTCGGCATTTCCGTGATCGGCGGCGGCACGCAAGGGCCTTTCAACCTGCTCCTGAAGCAGAATGGTGTTGATCCGGCCAAGGATATCAAGCTGGTCGAGGTCGGCTTTGCCGTCTCCGAGGACGCATTGCGCCAGGGCCGCGTCGACGCGGTCAACATGAACCAGCCGTTTGCCGCACGCGCAGAAGCGAAAGGCGGCACAAGGAAACTGTTCTCGCTGTCTCAAGCGATGCCGAACATCGTGCACATCCTGGAAGCCTGCCGCGCCGATTTCGTCGACAAGAACCCGGAGTTGGTCAAAGCCTATGTCCGCGACATCACTTCGGGCATGAAGAAGGCGCTGGCGAACCGCGAAGAGACCCTAAAGGTCGTGTCCGAGGTGCTGAAAGCGCCTGTTCCGGTGCTCGAGACCTACCTGCTCAAGGACAACGACTTTGGTCGTGATCCGGGCGCGGCGCCGAACTTCCCGGCGATCCAGAAGATGCTGGACATCTACGCCGAGACAGGAATGCTGCCAAAGCTGGACGTCGCACAGTTCAAGCATCCGACGATCGTCGCACCGTTGCAATAAGTGTTCGCGCCGTCTTTTTGAGAGATGCAGTAGCGATGTCCCGCCGCGTGCGGGACATCGCACGAAGATGATGCAATTATGAAGAAGTTGCGATCACGGATAACGACCGACGGCCTCGACCGGGCCCCCCACCGCGCATTCATGCGCGCAATGGGACTGGACGATGCGGCAATTGCCAAGCCGATGGTTGGCGTTGTCAGCATGAAGGGCGAGCAGACGCCCTGCAACATGACCCACGACTTCCAGGTGGCCGCAGCCAAGACGGGCATCGAGGAGGCCGGCGGCACGCCGCGCGAATTCTCGACCGTGTCGGTCTCCGACGGGATCAGCATGAATCACGAGGGAATGAAGTTCTCTCTCTTTTCTCGCGAGCTGATCGCCGACTCGATCGAGGCCGTCGTTCATGGTCTCGCCTATGACGCGCTGATCGGATACGGCGGATGCGACAAGACCCTTCCCGGCGTGATGATGGGCATGGTCCGTTGCAACGTGCCGTCGATCTTCATCTACGGCGGCAGCTCATTGCCGGGGCGCGTGGACGGGCGAACGCTGACGGTGCTCGACTCCTACGAGGCTGTCGGCAGCTTCATGACCGGAGAGATCGACGGCGCCACGCTGGAGCGGATCGAGCGCGCCTGCCTGCCGACGATCGGTGCGTGCGCCGGCCAATTTACTGCGAACACCATGGGAATGGTGTCGGAGGCGATGGGGCTCACCATTCCCAATGTCTCGATGGTGCCCGGTGTCTACGCCGAACGCGCGCAGATCTCGCGTCGCGCCGGGCGGCTGATCATGCAAATGCTGGAACGCGGTGGGCCGCTGCCTCGCGACACCGTGACGCGGAAATCACTGGAGAACGGCGCAGCGATCGTCGCTGCTACAGGCGGTTCGACCAACGCCGCGCTGCATCTGCCGGCCATCGCGAACGAGGCCGGCATCGCATTCACGATCGATGACGTCGGTGAAGTCTTTGCCAGGACGCCGCTGATCGGAAACCTGCGGCCCGGGGGCAAATACACGGCCAAGGATGTCTACGATATTGGTGGCGCCGCCGTGGTGATCCAGGAGCTGATTCAAAGCGGTCACATCGATGGTAACTGCATCACCATCACCGGCCGCACGCTTGCCGAAGAATATGGCGGGGCCAACGCGCCGGACGGTGAGGTCGTCTACGCGGCAAGTGCGCCGCTCATGCCGGATGGCGGTGTGGCGGTGCTGAAGGGCAACCTCTGTCCGGACGGTGCGGTCATCAAGGTCGCAGGTTTGAAGAGCCAGTTCTTCGAGGGTGTCGCGCGCGTTTTCGAAGACGAAGAGGCTTGTGTCGCAGCGGTTCGTGACCGCAGCTACAAGGCAGGTGAGGTTCTGGTGATCCGCAACGAGGGGCCGGTCGGCGGCCCCGGCATGCGCGAGATGCTCGGCGTCACAGCGCTGATCTACGGGCAGGGCATGGGCGAAAAGGTGGCCCTGATCACTGACGGGCGGTTCTCCGGAGCGACCCGCGGCATGTGCATCGGCTACGTGTCCCCCGAAGCATTCGTTGGCGGTCCGTTGGCCCTTGTTCGCGACGGCGACAGAATCCGGATTGATGCTGCAAACCGGCGGATGGATATGCTGGCCGACGAGCAGGAGCTCGCGGCGCGCCGACGTGATTGGAAGCCACGCCCGCCGCGTCACCGCGCAGGCGCGCTCGCAAAATATGCGCGACTGGTTGGCCAGGCGCCGGGCGGAGCGGTTACGCATGAGGGGCCGGCAGAATGGCCCTGGTTCGAATGACGCGGCGTACCTGTGCGAGAACGGCCACCTGTCTGGCAAGTTTCTTGCTAAGCTCCTTCCGCTGATGGAGGACATCCAGCAGACAAGTTGTGCGACGTTCGTGCGCGAGTGAAGTGAGAGACGGGATGAAGGTAGTGCCTTCGAGATCGAGCCAATGGGTGGGACCGGTGACGTCACAAAAGCCGGCTTCTGCGATCATCGAGATCGACCGCGTCTCGCAGGTTTTTCAGACCTCGGCGCGCAAGGACCATTTGGCGCTGTCGGACATCTCGCTGACGATCGACGAGGGCGCCTTTGTCTCCATCCTTGGTCCGTCGGGTTGTGGCAAGTCGACGCTGCTCTACATCGTCGGGGGCTTCGTCAGCCCAACCAGTGGCGCGGCGAAGATCAAGGGACAGGCGATCACAGGACCCGGTCCGGATCGCGGGCCAGTATTCCAGGAGTTTGCGCTCTTCCCCTGGAAAACCGTGCTGGGCAATGTGATGTACGGGCCGCGTCAGCAGGGCGTGCGGACGCCTGAGGCCGAAGCGCAGAGCCGGGCGCTGATCGAGATGGTCGGCCTCAAGGGCTACGAGAACTTCTATCCCAAGGAGCTGTCGGGCGGCATGAAGCAGCGCGTGGCGCTGGCCCGAACGCTCGCCTACCATCCCGAAGTCCTATTGATGGACGAACCGTTCGGTGCGCTCGACGCGCACACCCGGACACGCTTGCAGAACGATCTCCTGAACATTTGGGAGCGCGACCGCAAGACGGTGCTGTTCGTCACCCATTCGGTCGATGAGGCCGTCTTCCTGTCGGACAAGGTTGTGATGATGTCGAAATCGCCCGGCCGCATCCGGCAGGTGATCGATATCGATCTGCCGCGGCCGCGCCGCCGCAACGAGCTGTTGCTCGATCCGCGCTACCAGAAGCACGTCGTCGACATCGAGCGCATGTTCGACGAGGTCGACGAGACCGGATCGCCGTCATGACATTGCTGGCTACCTCCGCCAGACGTGCTGCCCCGGTGTTCGCCTGCATCGGGCTGCTGGCGATATGGCAGGTTGCCTCGCTCGGGCTGAAGAACGACAGCTTTCCGACGGCGATCGAGGCGATCCGGGCAATTCCGGATATTCTCGGCGACAAGGAGTCGCTGATCAACATCCTGGCCTCGCTGCGTCGCATGGCAATCGGATTCGGTGTTGCAGTGCTTGTTTCGATTCCTCTTGGCCTGCTGATGGGACGCAGCCGTGCGGTTGCGGCCTTCTTCAATCCGCTTCTGATGGTGATCTACCCGGTGCCAAAGGCGGCCCTGATGCCGATCATCATGCTGTGGCTGGGGGTCGGCGATATCGCGAAGACGTTGGTGATCTTCCTCGGCGTCAGCCTGCCCGTGATCTATCATAGCTTTGAGGGCGCCAGGGCGGTCGAAGAGAAGATGTTGTGGTCAGGCGCGGCCATGGGGCTCTCGCCCCTGCAACGCCTGGTCCGGATCGTATTGCCGGCGGCACTGCCGGAGATCCTGACCGGGTGCCGGACGGGTTTGGTGCTGGCGCTGATCACGATGATTACCAGCGAGATGATCGCTCGCCAGTCCGGCGCCGGGAACATCCTGTTCAATGCGCTCGACATGGGCCAATACGACACGGTCTTCGCGATGATCATCATCGTGGGGGCGATGGGCATCTGCCTCGACGCGATCTTCGAGCGGGTCCGCGCCAGGCTCGTGCGCTGGTCCGAACCGCAGTTCGACATACCGTTGAGCTTCTCATGACGCCGCGTATTCTCCCATCAAATGTCTTTCTCGGATTTGCGCCAATCGTGCTGGTGATCGCGGTTTGGCAAGGCCTGGTGTCATTCGGCTTTGCGCCTGCGGTCCTGCTGCCGCCGCCCGGATTCGTCTTCAGCCGGTTGCTCCAGCAGCTCGTGACGTGGACATTTCAGCAGGAAATCGCGGCAACCCTGATCCGGCTGTTTGCCGGCTTTGCGATTGCGGTCGTGCTCGGCGTCAGCATCGGCATCGCCGCTGCCGCCAGTCCCGCGATCAATGCCGTGGTTCGGCCGATCGTGCGCGTATTAGCTCCGTTGCCAAAGGTTGCGCTCTATCCGGCGCTGCTGCTGCTGCTCGGCTTCGGCCACGGATCGAAGATCACGCTGGTGGCCGCGGATGCGCTGTTTCCCATTCTTCTATCCACCTACTACGGCGCCTCGACCGTCGAGCAGAAATTGATCTGGTCGGCCATGGCGGCGGGGACGCCGCGCTATGAAACCCTCTTCAAGGTGGTGCTGCCGGCGGCGATGCCGTCGATCCTGACTGGCTGCCGGATCGGCCTTGTCATTTCCTGCATCGTAGTGTTTCTGGCCGAGATGATCACGTCGACGGACGGGCTGGGCCATGCCCTCGTCACGGCGGCCCGGACGTTCCAGGCCGTCGACATGTTCGTGCCGCTGATCACGATCTCGCTGCTGGGTTTGATCCTGAATGCGCTGCTGGGTGCCGTGCGATCGTACCTCCTACGGGGCTTTCCCGAAGCGTGATCTGACGGAACAAGAAACCACGATACCGGGAGTGAACCATGCTGGCTGATCGCATCGAGGCAAAATGGATCGACGCATTTTGCGAGATTTTCGAACGATGCGCCGTCAAGGCCGGTGATACCGCGGCGATCCTCTCGGAGACGCAATCTCGTGCGCTGAATGTGCATCTGGCGGAACTCGCGCTGCTGCGGATGGGCGCGCGGCCATTTCATGTGGTGATGCCGACGCCGCGCAATCGCAATATCGTTCCGGTTCGCTCGACAGGGGCGAGCGAGGCGATCCAGCGGCTCGGCCCGGTGATCAGCGCGCTTCAGCAGGCCGGCTTTGTGGTGGATTGCACCATCGAGGGCCTGATGCACGCCGTGGAGACGCCTGAGATCCTCAAGGCCGGCGCGCGGATTCT
The DNA here is from genome assembly GCF_028128955.1 of Bradyrhizobium sp. CCBAU 11386. NCBI lineage: Bacteria > Pseudomonadati > Pseudomonadota > Alphaproteobacteria > Hyphomicrobiales > Nitrobacteraceae > Bradyrhizobium > Bradyrhizobium sp. CCBAU 11386. The sequence goes on along the minus strand of NZ_LBKA01000249.1, from coordinate 124,146 downwards.
GGTGATCTCCAACGAGCACCCGGAGGCGCTGGAGCGGATGGTGCCGGACCCCGCACTCGAGAAACGCGTTCGCGCAGCGGCGAAGATGCTCCGCGGGACCAGGCGGATGCGGGTCACCTCCAAAGCTGGCACTGCGCTCGACGTGGACATGGTCGGTGCTTCAACGGTTGGCGTATGGGGCTGGACCGACAAGCCCGGCACGCTGGCGCATTGGCCGGGTGGCATCGTCGTCAGCTTTCCCAAGAGCGGAACGATCAACGGCACGCTGGTGATGGTGCCCGGCGACATCAACCTGACCTTCAAGCGCTACCTGACATCCCCCGTGAAGATGACGTTGAAGGACGATTACGTCGTCGAGCTGGAAGGCGAGGGCACGGATGCCGCGATGATGCGTGCCTATCTCGCCGCCTGGGGCGATCGCGAGGCCTATGCGGTCTCGCATGTCGGTTTCGGCATGAATCCGGCCGCGCGCTATGAAGCGCTGTCGATGTACGATCAGCGCGACACCAATGGCACGGAGATACGTGCCGTCTCCGGCAATTTCCTGTTCTCGACCGGGGCGAACGAATTCGCCGGCCGCTACACGGCGGGCCATTTCGACCTGCCGATGATGGGGACCACCATCGAGCTGGACGGCGTCGCGGTTGTGCGGGAAGGCGTGCTTCAGGATGTCTTCGGCTAGTCGCGATCGAGTACTGGCGGGCGAGCCAGCTCGAAATGCCGGAGCAGGTCGACCATGGCCTGAAGCCGCTTTGCCCGATAGGCGTCGACATCGAGCCCGGAATAATCGAGAAAGCCTGCGCCAGTTCGCAGGCCGATCCGGCCTTCGTGCATGTTGCGCGAGATGACGTCCGGCGCGCGATAGCGGTCGCTGCCGAGTGCGCCTTCGAGGTAACGGCTCGCGTAGTAGAGGATATCGCCACCGCCCCAGTCGATGAACTCGAGCAGTCCGAGCACGGCGTAGCGGAAGCCAAAGCCGTAGCGGATCGCCTTGTCGATCTCCTCCGCGCTGGCGACGCCTTCCTCGACCATGCGTGCGGCCTCGTTCATGGCCAGCGCCTGGATGCGCGGGACGATGAAGCCGGGCGTCGCCGCGCAGACCACCGGAACCTTGCCGATGCCTTCAAGCAGCGCCTTGACCTCGTCGATGATGGCGGGGTCAGTGGCTTTTCCGGGCGAAACCTCGACCAGCGGGATCAGATAGGCCGGGTTGAGCCAGTGCACGTTGAGGAAGCGGCGAGGGTTCACGATCGCGCCTGAGAGATCGTCGACGAGGATGGTCGACGTGGTCGATGCAATGATCGTGCCCGGCTTTACCTGCCTTGAGGCCGCCCCCAGCACCTCCCGCTTGAGCTCGACGACTTCAGGGACACCCTCAAAAACGATACCGGAATTGGCAAGCGCTGCGCCACTCTGGCCGGCCGCCACCACCGAGACACGCGCGATGAGCGGATCGACATCTGCCTCGGCCAGCAGTCCCAGGTTCGAGAGACTCGCAAATGTCTTCCTGACTTCGCCGAGCGCATCCGCTTCCAGCTTGGCGAAGTCCTCGGCGGAGCGGGGCTTGATGTCGATCATCGTGACCCGGTGCCCCGCATAGGCGAACGCGACGGCGATGCCGCGCCCCATGCGGCCGGCCCCGAGACAGGCGATGTTGGCGCGACTGGTCATCGATCAGAATCCATTGCGAAGCAGCGTCTGCAATTCGGCCTTGCTGAGGCTGCCAAGACCAAGCGTATCGAGCGTTCGGCCGCCTTGGGCAAAATCCTCACCGCAGATCGCGCCACCGATGGCGAGGAAAGCCTTGGCCAGCGGCGTAGCCACGCCCACAACGCCGGCGACGGACACCAGAAGCGATAGCCCAAGCCGCAAATCCTCGCGCATGTAGCGGTGCTCGGTCAGCACGATGCGCTCGCGCCAGTCGCCGGAGTCCGTCAGCCGGTCATGCGAGCCGCGCCCATACATCCAGATTTCGCCCTCCTTCGCGTAGTGGTGAGCGAGCGGGAAATGCGGTGCACCGTAGCCGAGCGCCTCGCGTACCGCGATCCGTTCGGCGTCGAGCGCGTCGGTCACCCGGCGGATTGAGGCTTGCGTTCCTTCCTTGTGGATGTCCCATCGCTCGAAATGTTCGATCGGGCCGGCGTTCATCACGATCAGTGGCGGATGGATGATGGGACCTGCATTCATCAGCGCGCCGGACAGCGCATCTCCGCAGGGTTCGATTGCGTCGGGGAAGGCGCGTCCGATCACTTCGAGTGCCTGTGGCGCCCGGTCGAGCGGAAAGACGCCGACCGGCAGCCGCTTCGCGCGGATCGTGATCGCGACCTCGAACGGCCCGTGCTTGCGGGTGAGCCAGGGGAGCGTGCCGGTTTCGGCAAAGCTCGCCCTGGCCTGGTTGCCGGCGTCCTGCGCGGCCTTCGCGAAGATCATCGAGCCGAATGTCGCGGGCGGCAGAAACACGACTTGGCCGTCCCGCAGGTGCGGAGCAAGCAAACGCGCGATATCCGGCTGCGCGAAGGCGGGGGCAGGGCACAAGATCAGTTCGACACCGTTCACGGCTTCGGCGATGTCGGTCGTCACCAGTGCCAGCTTCATGTCGTGGCGACCGCTATGGTCTTTCACCAGGATGCGCGAGCCCTCGGCGCGATGCGCGGCGACCTGATCTGCATCGCGGCGCCAGAGCCGGACCTCATGTCCCGCCAGCGCAAAATCGCCTGCGGCCGCGAAAGAGCCGTTTCCTCCACCCAGAACTGCTATCTTCAAGATGCCTCTCCTCGTGCGCGCGACTGCGCATCAAGCTGCTTCAGCAGAAAATGCTGGACCTTGCCCAGCGCCGTACGCGGCAGGTCGGTGACGAAGACGATGTCGCGCGGAACCTTGTAGCGCGCAAGCTGCGCCTGGAGATGCGCTCTCAGTTCCTCCGCTTCGAGCCGACAGCCGGATCGCCGGATCACATAAGCGATCGGTACCTCGTCCCAGCGCGGGTCCGGCCTGCCGATCACGGCGCATTCGCTGACATCGGGGTGTTCCAGCAAGACGCGCTCGACCTCGGCCGGGTAGACGTTCTCCCCGCCGGAAATGATCAAGTTCTTCTTGCGGTCGCGGATCCAGAAATAGCCGTCAGCGTCGCACAGGCCGATATCGCCGGTGCGATACCAGCCATCCTGCAGCGCATCGTGCGTGGCGTCCGCATTACCCCAATATTCGAAGAACACGTTGGGGCCGCGCACCGCGATCTCCCCTGGAGTGCCCGCCGGCACCTCACGGCCGGCCTGATCAATCACCTGCGCTTCGCAGCACAGACCCGCAAGTCCGGTTGATCCCTCACGCGAGAGATCGCCGCCAAGCCGCGTATAGATCGCGATGGGGGAGGTTTCCGTCGAACCATAGACCTGAAGCACCGGTACACCGCGCGCGACAAAGCGGTCGATCAGGTGCAGCGGTACGATGGTCGAACCGGTGGCCACGGCCTTGAGCGACGAGAGATCGGTCGTGGTCCAAGCGGGATGCTCGCTTACGGCCTGAATGATCGCCGGCACCATCACCGTCAGCGTAGGTCGATCGTGCGCGATCGTTGCGAGCGCCGTATCCGGCATGAAGCGGGCGTGAATCGTGACGGTCGCGCCAAGCTGAAGCGCCGGCGTGGTCTGGATATTGAGACCGCCGACGTGGAAGAACGGCAGCACCGTCAGCACGTGATCGTCGGACGTCATGTTGTGCATGTGCTGGCTCATGACGCCGTTCCAGAACAGCGCTTCCTGGCGCAGCACCGCGCCTTTCGGTCGGCCGGTGGTTCCCGACGTGTAGACGATGAGGAGCGGGCAGGAGAGGTCGGTGTGCGGATTTCGGCTGGTGCCATCGCTATGCGCCAGCAGGCTTTCGAAAGTCGTGCCGCGCGGCGGCGCAAAGTCGAGGCCAACAACGGATGTCCCCGGCGCTGTCCGCACAAGCTCGGAAAGAACTCCCCCAAACGCCTGCTCGAGCACCAGCACCTTGGCGCCCGCATCGGTGAGAATGAAGAGCTGTTCGGCGACGGCCAGCCGCCAGTTCAACGGCACCAGCATCGCCCCGAGCCGCGCGCAGGCATAGAGCAGAACCAGATAGTCCGGCCGGTTCAGGCTGAGGATCGCAACGCGATCGCCCCGGCCGACACCGAGCTCCTGCTTCAAGGCCGTGGCGGTCTGCTCGATACGCACGGCAAACGCCGCGTAGCTCAGCCGATCCCCCTCGAAGGCGATGGCCGTCTTGTCTGGCGCAAACGCCGCGTTGCGGTCGATCAGACTACAGAGGTCCACCGTCAGTCGTCCGTTTCGCCGGCCTCATACAGCGCCTCGCGCCCGATACGGTCGAGGCAAAGCTCGGCGGTCCAGGGCAGCATCAGCGAGCCGCAGCGGCTGTCGCGATAGATCCGCTCCAGCGGGAGCGAGCGAAGCATCGCCTGGCCGCCGCAGGTGCGGATCGCGAGCGCGGCGAGCTCATTGGCCCCCTCCATCACCGAATATTGTGCGGCATAGGCGCGCAGCACCTGCTCCTTGCTCGGATTGGCGCGCGCCTCTGTGACGGCCTGGAACCAGATCGACTTGATCTGCTCGAGCTTGATCTGCATCTGCGCGACCGCGATCTGCTTGGTCGGGTACATCCGCCGCTTGACCGGCGGCATGCCCGGCACCTCGCCGCGCAAATAACGCACAGTGAAATCATAGGCCGCTTGCGCGAGGCCCATATAGGTCGGCGACAGCGTCAGGAACATGTGCGGCCAGCGCATCGCGGCCTGGAAATAGACGCCGCGCGGCATCAGCGCGGAATCCTCCGGGACGAACACGTCCTTGAACAGCAGCGTCCGCGAAACCGTTCCGCGCATGCCGAGCGGATCCCAATCGCCGACGACGGAGACGCCCTGCGACTTCGCGGGAATCGCGAGATAAAGCGTGTTGCGGCGCGAGGCCTTCTCGCCTTCCTCGATTTCGGTGCAGAGCACGCCGTAATAGTCGGCGTGACCCGACAGCGATGCAAAGATCTTCTTGCCGTTGACGATCCAGCCGCCCTTCACGGGCTTTGCCTGCGTGCCGAAGGCGACGCCGCCCGCGGCCGCCGCACCGCCTTCGGAGAAGGGCTGCGCGTAGATCGCGCCCTCTTCGACGATGCGCTTGTAGTGGACTGCGCGCCGCCGCTCGTGCTCGGCGCGAGTCTCCGCGTCCATGTCGAGGTCGTCCGCGAGGGGGCCCGACCACAGGGTGGAGCAGACATGCATGTTCCAGGTCAGCGCGGTCGCACCGCAATAGCGGCCGATCTCGGCTGCGGCCAACGCATAAGTCTGGTAGTTCGCGCCGAGTCCGCCATGCTTCTTGGGGACGGCGATGCCGAGCAGGCCGACGCGATGCAGGTCGCGGTAATTCTCGGTCGGAAAGATCGCCTCGCGATCGTAGGTCGCAGCGCGCCCGGCGAACACGCTCTGGCCGATCTCGCGGGCGCGCGCGATGATGCCGGCCTGTTCGTCGCTCAGGCGGAACGCGATGGGATCGAAGATCGGTGCATCCAGCACGACCTTGTCACTCGCGCCGATCGTCTTGCTGACTTGCATGGTCATTGCGCAGTCACCTGTGGTTTGCAACGACGGAGTCGAGGAACTTGCCGAGAGCCTCATCAAAGGCGTCGGGACGTTCAAGGTTCGCGAGATGGCCGACGCCGGCCAGCTCGACATATTGAGCTGAGGGAATGTAGGTCGCCGTCTTCGCCATCATCGGCGCTGGCGCGTTGTTGTCCTTGGAGCCGGACAGCAGCAGCGCCGGTACGGAAATATCCTTGAGCGTGCTGCGCTGGTCGAACCCGATCAAGGCCAGCATCATGGCGCGATAGCTCGCTTCGGGCACGCTTCCCATGCATTCACGCGCAAGTTCCATCCCCTTTGGATCGGGATCGTCGCCGACCAGCTCTTTCACCAGCGAAGGCGCCAGCGACCTCATCGTCTCGCCGCGATCAAGCGGTCCGAGCCGTGCCGCGATGAACGATTTCTGCCAGTCGCCGTCAGCCTTGCCGAATGCCGGGCTGGTCTGCGCCAGCACGACCGCGCGCGCCAGTTTCGGCGATTGCACCAGCCATTTCTGGACGATCATGCCGCCGATCGAATGTCCGACCAGAATGGGTCTTGTTGTGCCGAGCTCCTCGATGAATTGCTGGAGCGCATCGGCCAGGGCAGCGATGCTGACGCGGGCAAGCGGCGCCGATCCGCCATAGCCCGGCATGTCCCATGCGATCGCGCGGAAGCGGTTGCCGAATGTGGCAAGCTGGTGCCGCCAGGCGCGCGCCGCGCCGCCAATACCATGCAGGAAAATCAAGGGTATCGCGCCCGGATCGCCGGCGGCTTCATAGGCGAAGCGTCCATCCTTTGTTATCATTGGCGCAGGCTGCGACACGCGACATCCTTTTGCTCGGCCCGGCGATGCTAACAGGCTCATCGGCGATGGGAAGAGATAATTTTATACTTAAAGCAATTTTCGGGCCGGTCTTTCGCGCATCGGCTTTCGCGCGTCGACCGGCGCTGTCGTTGCAAAAATTTGAAGGTTAAAATATATCGGAGAAACGATCAGCAGAACCCAAGGAGCCTGCGCATGTCCGGATTGCCGCACTCGCCGCACGCACTGGTAACCGGTGGCGGCCGTGGAATCGGCCGCGCGATTGCTGCATCCCTCGTCGGCGCCGGCGCCACCGTGACGGTGCTTGGCCGGAATGCCGCGGCTCTGGACGAAGCGGTCCGCGCGGGAGCGGCGCATTTTGCAGCTGTCGCCGATGTCTCGGACGAAGCTGCGCTGAAGGCAGCCATCGCGGAGGCGCATGCACGAAAGCCAATCGACATTCTGATCGCCAACGCGGGCAGTGCGGAGTCCGCGCCGTTCTCCAAATCGGACAGTGCCCTGTTTGCGCGCATGATGGACGTCAATTTCATGGGCGTGGTCCACGCCGTCCGCGCCGTACTGCCGGGGATGAAGGATCGACCCTATGGCCGCATCGTCGCGGTCGCGTCGACGGCGGGGCTCAAGGGCTATGCCTATGTCAGCGCGTACACTGCGGCCAAGCATGCAGTGGTCGGTCTCGTGCGTTCGCTCGCCCTCGAGATGGCCGGCAGCAACGTGACCGTGAATGCGGTGTGTCCCGGCTTCACGGACACCGATCTGGTCGCCGGCAGCATCGAAAACATCATGAAGAAGACAGGGCGAACCCGCGAGCAGGCGATCGCCGAGCTCGCCAAGCACAACCCGCAGGGGCGGCTGATCTCGCCTCAGGAGGTGGCCGACGCCGTGCTTTGGTTGTGCGGCGAGGGTGCCGGCGCGATCACGGGGCAGGCGATTGCCGTGGCCGGCGGTGAGATCTAGCGTGCGCGACGCAGGCCCGGAACAAGGAAGCTAAGGAGATCGCATGAGCAGACCAGCCAATCCCGTGACCCTGCCGCTCGCGGACTATTCGCCGCAGCACTTCCTGCTGGCCGTGGTCGAGGGCGTTGCCACGGTGACGCTCAATCGTCCCGAGCGGAAGAACCCGCTGACCTTCGAGAGCTACCGGGAGCTCACCGACTTCTTCCGCGCCTGCGCGTTCGACGATGCGGTCAAGACGATCGTCGTCACCGGCGCCGGCGGCAATTTTTCGTCCGGCGGCGATGTGTTCGAGATCATCGGCCCGCTCGTGAAGATGGATACCAAGGGACTCACCGCTTTTACCCGCATGACTGGCGACCTCGTCAAGGCGATGCGGGCGTGCCCCCAGCCGATCGTAGCCGCGGTCGAGGGCATCTGCGCGGGGGCCGGTGCGATTGTCGCCATGGCGTCGGATATGCGCCTTGCCGCGAGCGGAGCCAAGGTGGCGTTCCTGTTCAACAAGGTGGGCCTTGCCGGCTGCGACATGGGCGCCTGTGCGATCCTGCCGCGGATCATCGGCCAGTCCCGCGCCTCCGAGCTGCTTTATACCGGCCGGTTCATGACCGCGGAGGAGGGCGAGCGCTGGGGCTTCTTCAGCCGTCTCGTCACGCCGGAGCAGGTGCTGCCCCAGGCGCAATTGCTGGCAAAGCAGGTCGCCGAAGGGCCGACCTTCGCCAACACCATGACCAAGCGGATGCTGGCGATGGAATGGGCGATGTCGGTGGAGGAGGCGATCGAGGCGGAGGCCGTTGCTCAGGCCCTGTGCATGACCACAGCGGATTTCGAGCGTGCCTTCCAGGCCTTCGCCAACAAGGTCAAGCCGGTCTTCAGGGGCGACTAGGGCAGTTGCTTTGACCCGTGGCGAGGCCAGCAATGGGGACTTGCGCGAAATTGCGAGCTGAGAATTAAGGCTAAGCCCAAGACCCCGGCCGAGCTCAAGGCGAAGGCGACAAAGCCGCTTGCGGCGGGGTGACCGCCCATGCGACGTTAACCCCATTGCCTGGCGTATTTCGAGTGGAGTAAGGGCGATGAAGGCGATTATCGTTGGCGGCGGCATCGGAGGTCTCACCACGGCATTGATGCTGCGCTCGCGCGGCATCGCTTGCGAGGTTTTCGAGCAGGCCGACACCATTCGCGAGCTTGGTGTCGGCATCAACACGCTGCCGCACGCCATGCGTGAGCTGGCCGGCCTTGGTCTGTTGCAAAAGCTTGACGATGTCGCGATCCGCACCGATCAGCTCTACTACCTCAACCGCCATGGTCAGGAGGTCTGGCGCGAAGCCCGCGGCATCGACGCGGGTCACGACGTGCCGCAATTCTCGATCCACCGTGGCCGCCTTCAGGGCGTCATCCATCGCGCCGTCGAGGAGCGGCTCGGGGCGGACGCAATCCACACCGGCTGCCGTCTTGGTGCGTTCACGCAGGACGAAGGCGGCGTTACGGCTTACTTCTTCGATCGAGCCGGGGCACACATCCACACGGCGCGCGGCGATATCCTGATCGGTGCCGATGGTATCCATTCGCGCGTGCGCGACACGCTGTTCCCGAACGAAGGCCCGCCGTGCTGGAACGGTTTGATGCTGTGGCGCGGCGCGCGCGACTGGCCGCTGTTCCTCACCGGCAAGTCCATGATCGTGGCCGGTGGGCTCAACGCCAAGGTCGTGATCTACCCGATCGCGGAGGGCTCAAGCCCCGCGAGCCGTCTCACAAACTGGGCGGTGCTGGTGAAGGTCGGCGAGGGCAACGTGCCGCCACCGCGGAAAGAGGACTGGTCGCGTCCGGGCCGGCGCGAGGAGCTGATGCCGCATGTGGCGCGCTTCTCGGTGCCCTATATCGATGTGAAAAGCCTGATCTCGGCAACGCCCGAGTTCTACGAATATCCGACCTGCGACCGCGATCCCTTGCCCTATTGGTCATCGGGACGCGTCACACTCCTCGGCGATGCCGCGCATCCCATGTATCCGGTCGGCTCGAACGGCGCCTCGCAGGCGATCCTCGATGCGCGCTGCCTTGCCGACGCGCTGGTGCGCGCCGAGCATCCGCGTCAGGCGCTGGTCGAATATGAGAAGAAGCGCCTGCCGATGACCGCCGATATCGTCCGCTCCAACCGGCGCGGCGGCCCCGAAGGGGTCATCGACGCCGTCGAGCAGCTTGCCCCCGACGGCTTCGACTATGTCGACAACGTCCTGAGCTATTCCCAGCGCGAGGCGATCGTGCGGGGCTATGCCACCAAGGCCGGCTTCGCTGCGGTGCCCGGGCTCGCAGCGGTGCGCGCCTGACGCGCAAAAGGGCGATGAACCATCATCGCCCCTTGGCCTTTTGATTGAACATGACCCTTCCGGAAAGCCGCCTCGCACTTTTCCGGGGTCATGCCGCTAGCTGCCGGGAGGCGGCGGCAGGAAGTGGATGTTGAACTCGGCGGCCATCGCCACCACGTCCTCCGGCTTCTGCTCCTTCATGTTGTGAAGGCCCCAGAACAGGTCGAACAGCTTGCGGCTCGGTGAGACCCAGAACAGCACTTTTGCGGTCTGCTCCGACTTGTTGAAGATGCCGTGCGGCACGCCCATGCCGAGGCGGATCAGGTCGCCCGCGGTCGCCTGTGCTTCCGAATTGCCGAGCATGAAATCAAGCTTGCCCTCCAGCATGTAGAGATACTCATCCTGGTCGGGATGAATGTGCGGCGGCACGAACGTGCCCGGCGGCAGCGTTGCGTGCCAGGAGAAGCTGTTCTCGGCGTAGCTCTTCGGCACATAGGTCTGGCCGAGGATGTTCCAGGAAATGCCCTGGATGCCCTCATTGGCCCGCGTGATGCCGGTGATTTCGTTCTTCATTGCAGTCCTCCCGTAACGCGATGCGGCTTAGTTTGCCGCCTTGCAGTCCTTGGCATAGCGGTCGCCGTAATTCTCAAAGACCTTCTGGACGATCTCGGTCTGGAACTTGCCGTCCGGACGCTTGGCGACCTTGGTGAGGTAGAAATTCTGGATCGGATAGCCGTTGGTGTTGAACTTGAAGGCGCCGCGCAGCGATGTGAAGTCGGCTTTCTTCAGTGCGGCCGCGACGGCATCCTTGTTCGAGAGGTCGCCCTTCACCGCCTTGACGGCGCTGTCGATCAGCATCGCGGCGTCATAGGCCTGGAAGGCGTAGGTGCCCGGCACGCCGTTGTAGGCGGCCTCATAGGAAGCGACGAACTTCTTGTTCTGGGGATTGTCGAGATTGGGCGCCCAGTTCGCGCCGCCGAACATGCCGACGGCCGCGTCCTGCTGCGCCGGCAAGGTTGATTCATCCACCGTGAAAGCCGAGAGCACTGGAATGCCATCGGCGAGGCCGGCCTGCCGGTACTGCTTCACGAGATTGACCCCGAGGCCGCCCGGCATGAACGTGAACAGCGCATCGGGCTTCTGCGAGGAAATCTTGGAAAGCTCCGGCTGGAAGTCCAGCGTGTTCAGCGGCATGTAGGATTCCTCGACGATCTCGCCCTTGTAGTCGAGCTTGAAGCCGGCGACCGAATCCTTGCCGGCCTGATAGTTCGGCACCATCAGGTACATGCGCTTGTAGCCGCGATCCTGCGCGACCTTGCCCAGGATCTCGTGAACCTGGTCATTCTGATACGAGGTCACATAGAAGAACGAGTTGCAGTCCTTGCCGGCAAAAGTCGACGGGCCGGCATTGGGGCTGATCAGGAACACCTTCGATTCCGTCACGGGCCGGTGGATCGCCTGAAGAATGTTGGAGAAGATCGGCCCGACCACGAAGTCGACCTTGTCGCGTTCCAGAAGGCCCTTGACCTTGGTCACCGCTGCGTCCGGCTTGAGCTCGTCGTCGACCACCACGACCTCGACATCGCGGCCGCCCATCTTGCTGCCGAGATCCTTCACCGCGAGCGCAAAGCCGTCGCGAACCTGCTGGCCGAGCGCGGCGGCGGGTCCCGACAGGGTCACGATCACGCCGAGCTTGATCTTCTCCTGGGCGAGGGCGGGGCTCATTGCGGTGCCGAGCAGCACGGCGGCTGCGGCCAAGGTCGTTTGCGTCTTCATGGTCTGTCCCCCGTGACATCAGGGCCTGCGCTGCAAGCCGCGTACTCCAATCCAAGCTTATGCCGATGACGGCGGCCGCGGCAAGCAAAGCTCAAGACGCCGCCATCCTGCGAGGCAGCGAGCATGCAAGCGGCGCGCCAATTATTTGAAGCCTAAAGAAATTGACATGCGGTCGATTGCTGCAGCTTTGGACTTGCGGCCGGCTTCAATTTATTTGAAGCTCAAAACGTTGGGGAATCCGTGCCGGCGCCAATGCCTGCCGTCAATGACTGCATCAGATGCTTGATTCCGAGACCAAGGCCGTCGAGACGCCGGAGGACCACGCCGAAGAGCTTCGGCTGTGGTTGCGTTTGCTCACCTGCACGACCCTGATCGAGGGCGAGGTCCGCGGCCGGCTGCGGCAGCGGTTCGACGTCACGCTGCCCCGTTTCGATCTGATGGCACAGCTCGACAAGGCGCCTGACGGCATGACGCTGTCCGATGTCTCCAAACGCATGATGGTCTCCAACGGCAACGTCACCGGCCTCGTCGAGCGTCTGGTGGAATCCGGCCATCTCGACCGGCGCACGTCGGAGACCGACCGCCGCGTCCAGGTGATCCGCCTGACAAAGCTCGGGCGCGCCGAGTTTCGCCGGATGGCGGCGGAACACGAGACCTGGATCGCCGATCTCTTCGCCGACCTGACGCCGAAGGATGTGCGCGAGTTGATGCGGCTCCTCGCCAAGACCAAGGCGTCGGCGCAGAGGTCGGCTGGTCGCCGCCGGGCGTAGGTCCCGCGGGCCGATGCGCCCGCCAATCCCACTTTGCCGCAGGAAAATGCATGGGATGCCCAAAATCCACTATTGCACCAAATTGTTTTAAGCCTAAAATGTTTCCCAGTTAGTGCTGCCGGGTGCTTCCATGCGCAAAGGAGCGTGCGATGGCCAACGCCGCCAAGGTTCAAATGTCGGGCTCGTCTGACGGCAATGCTGCGACGGCTCATGTCGATACGTTCGCACGGCAACATCTGCCGCCGCGCGAGCTCTGGCCCGAATTCATCTTCACGCGGCCGGAGCTGCACTACCCACCGCGATTGAACTGCGTCAGCTACTTCCTCGATCGCTGGGTCGACGAGGGCCATGGCGACGCGCCTTGCGTCATCAGCCCCGCTGTCAGCTATACCTATCGCGAGCTGGAAGCGCTGGTGAACCGTATCGCCAATGTGCTGGTCGGCAAGCTTGGTCTCGTGACCGGCGGGCGCGTGCTGCTGCGCTCTGCCAACAATCCGATGATGGTCGCAACCTATCTTGCGGTGATCAAGGCCGGGGGGATTTGCGTCGCGACGATGCCGCTGCTGCGCGCCAAGGAACTGTCCTATCCGATCCAGAAGGCGGAGATCACGCTGGCGCTCTGCGACGGAAAGCTCGCCGACGAGATGGAGAAGGCGAAAGCCGCAGCGCCCGGTCTCAAGCAGGCCGTCTATTGGGGCAACGGTGCGGCCGACTCACTCGAGGCGCTGATCGCCGACGCAAGCCCGGAGTTCAAGGCTGTCGATACCGCCTCCGACGACATCTGCCTGATCGCCTTCACGTCGGGCACGACCGGCGATCCCAAGGGCACCATGCATTTCCACCGCGACATGCTGGCCGTCTGCGACGGCTACGCGCGCAACATCCTGCGCGCCGAGCAGACGGATCGTTTCGTCGGCTCCGCACCGCTCGCCTTCACGTTCGGCTTCGGCGGCGTGCTGTTCCCGATGCATATCGGCGCCTCCTTCGTCGTGCTGGAGAAGACGACGCCGGACGACATCCTGACGGCGATCGAGCAGTACAAGACAACGGTCTGTTTCACCGCGCCGACCGCGTATCGCGCCATGATCGGCAAGCTTCCGGGCCGAGAAATTTCCTCGCTTCGCAAGTGCGTCTCCGCCGGCGAGACGTTGCCGAAGCCGACATTCGATGCCTGGCTCAAGGCGACCGGCATCAAGCTGATGGACGGCATCGGTTCGACCGAGATGCTGCACATCTTCATCAGCGCGACCGAGGACGAGATCCGCCCGGGCGCGACCGGCAAGCCGGTGCCGGGCTATGAGGCGAAGATCGTCGACGAGGCCGGCAACGACGTCCCACCGGGCACGATGGGCCGTCTCGCTGTTCGAGGCCCGACTGGCTGCCGCTATCTCGCGGACGAGCGGCAGCGCAAATACGTCCACGATGGCTGGAACATCACCGGCGACACCTATCTGATGGATAGCGACGGCTATTTCTGGTACCAGTCGCGCTCCGACGACATGATCGTGTCGGCCGGCTACAACATCGCAGGCACTGATGTCGAAGCGGCGCTGCTGACGCATCCCTCCGTCGTCGAGTGCGGTGTGGTTGGCGCACCGGACGAGGCGCGCGGAATGATCGTGAAGGCATATATCATCGCTGCGCCCGGCGTTACGGCGGATGCTCAACTTGCGGCCGAGTTGCAGGAATATGTCAAACGCGAGATCGCGCCGTACAAATACCCGCGCGCGATCGAGTTCGTGACGCAGTTGCCGAAGACCGAGACCGGCAAGTTGAAGCGTTTTGCCCTGCGGCAACTGGCTCAGGCCGCGGCGACGTCGTCGGGCGTTGCGGCAGAATGAGAGAAGGACGGAGAATTTGTCCGTGACGACGCCGAAAGGCCCGCAGCTCGCGGTGCTCTCGACCGCCGATGAGAATGACACGAGTTCGGTGGCGCAGATCCTCCAGCCGTCCGGCTGGCCGGTGCCGAAAGGCTATGCCAACGGCATCTCGGCTGAAGGGCGGATCGTCGTCACCGGCGGCGTGATCGGCTGGGATGCCGAAGAGCGCCTCGCGGACGGATTTGTCGCGCAGGTCCAGCAGACCCTGAGCAACATTGCCGCGATCCTGGCCGAAGCGGGCGCACGCCCTGAGCACCTGGTGCGCCTGACCTGGTACGTCGTCGACATGGACGAGTACCTCGCGAACCTGAAGGAGCTCGGCAAGGTCTACCGTGCCATCTTCGGTGCGCACTATCCGGCCATGGCGCTGCTTCAGGTGGTACGGCTCGTCGAGAAGGCGGCGCGCGTCGAGATCGAGGCCACCGCCGTGATTCCCCGCTGAACCGCCTTTGCTCCTTCAGCTTGCTTTGGCAAGATCGTCGTCCTCGGGCGAGTTCAGATAGACGCCGGACATGGTGTCGACCCAGCACAAATGGTCGTGCACCTTCTTCACGCCCTCGACGTTCTCCGCCGCGACGACCGCGGCCTGCCGCGCGCGTTCTTCGGTGATGACGCCGCTGAGGTGAACGATGCCGTCGCGGACGATGACGTTGAGTCCGAACGGGCACCAGTCGTTCTTCTCCATGGTATCGATGATGCGGCTGCGAATGTGATCGTCATCGGCCGTCGGATCCGGCACCTCGCGGGCGAGACCAGCCACCGCCTGCAACAAGTTGGCGCGGGACACGATCCCGACCACCATGTCGCCGCGCACCACCGGCAGCCGCTTCACGTTGTTCCGTTCCATGAGGTCGACGATCTCCGCGAGCGCTGTATCCTCGGTGATGGTCACGGGCGAGGTGGTCATCACCTCCGAGACCTTGCGGCCATGCTCGTGGACGAAGTCGCTAGCCGATTTGCCCGGACCGAGGATGAACCGCAACCAGCGCCCCCGCTTGCGCCCGGTTCCAATCTCGCTGCGACGGATGAAGTCTCCTTCCGAGACGACGCCGACGAGCTTGCCGGTGTCGTCGACCACGGTGAGGCCGCTGACATGCCGCTTCAGCATGATGTTCGCCGCCTCGACGATGCTGGTGTCGGGGGTGACCGAGATGACCGACCGGGTCATGATCTGATGGGCGCGCATGGAGGACTCCGCTGGCTTGTCGAATTTCGATGTGCAAAGCCTACTTCGGGTGTCGGGGCGTGGTTTGACTCAGGTCAAGCGATCCGGGCCGTTTCTCCCAGGTTGAGCAATTGTGGTCCGCGGCGGAATTTGATGCAGCTCAACGCATATCGGAAGCGTCGCCATATCCTGTTGCCGACGTAGAACAGAAGCCCGCAGGACCATTCAGCCATGAGCGTCGTCAAGATATTTCCACGGGCCGAAGAGCCGCCGGCGCAGGCTCTCTCCGCCAATCCGGCTGCCGAAGCCTCTACGACGATCCCCGAAACGATCCCTGAGAAGCCGGTCGTCGCCAATTCCCTGCCTGCATCGGAGCCTTACCCCTTTGACCGCGCGTTTCATGCGGTGCTGGCGCGGTTCACGGGCGGGATTTCGCCTGTGGCCTTGTCGCTCGCGTGGCTCGATTGGAGTGCGCATCTTGCCGCGGCGCCGGAGCGCCAGATGCAGATGTTCCGCAACGGTCTTCACGATACCGGCCGGTTCCTGCAAGCCGTCGCGCACGCGACGTCGCAAAAGCCGTGGTCCGTGATTGAGCCGCAGGGCCGCGATCGTCGCTTCAAGGACCCGCAATGGGAAATCGCGTCGTTCAATCTGCTTGCGCAGGCGTTTCTGCTCACGGAGCGCTGGTGGCACGATGCCACGACCGGCATGCGTGGCGTGTCGCATGCAAATGAAGCCGTCGTCGAGTTCTCGGTGCGCCAGATGCTCGACATGCTGGCGCCGTCGAATTTCGCGGCTACCAATCCGCAGGTTCTGGAAAAGGCGTTCCAGAGCGGCGGCGAGAATTTTGTGTTCGGCTGGCAGAACTGGTGCAGCGATCTGATGCGTCTGCTCTCCGTCTCGAAGCCGGCGGGTGACGAGCGGTTCGTCGTCGGCAAGACGGTGGCGGCTTCGCCCGGCAAGGTTGTCTACCGCAACGATCTGATCGAGCTGATCCAGTACCATCCGACGACCGCGCAGGTGCGACCCGAGCCGATCCTGATCGTGCCGGCCTGGATCATGAAGTACTACATCCTCGACCTGTCGCCGCAGAATTCCCTGGTCAGGTATCTGACCGGTCAGGGCTTCACGGTATTCGCGATCTCCTGGCGCAATCCGGATGCGAAGGACAGGGATGTTGCCTTTGACGACTATCGCAAGCTGGGAGTCATGGCCGCGCTGGACACGATCGGCCGGATCATGCCCGATCGAAAAATCCATGCGCTCGGCTACTGTCTGGGCGGCACGTTGCTGTCGATCGCCGCCGCCGCCATGGCGCGCGACGGCGATCGCCGTCTCGGCACCATCACGCTCCTTGCCGCCCAGACCGACTTCACCGAGGCCGGCGAATTGACGCTCTTCATCAACGAGAGCCAGGTCGCCTTCCTCGAAGACATGATGTGGCAGCGCGGCTATCTCGATACGACACAGATGGCCGGTGCGTTCCAGCTGCTGCGCTCCAACGAGCTGATCTGGTCGCGGTTGTCGCACGACTACCTGATGGGCGAGAGCTCGCGGTCGAGCGATCTGATGGCCTGGAACGCCGATGCCACGCGGCTGCCTTATCGCATGCACTCGGAGTATTTGCGCAAGCTGTTCCTCGACAACGATCTGGCCGAAGGCCGGTATCGCGTCGAAGGCAGGAGCGTCTCGCTCTCCGACATTCACGCGCCGATGTTCGTGGTGGGCACGCTTGCCGATCACGTGGCGCCGTGGCGATCCGTCTACAAGATCCACTATCAGGCTGATGCCGACGTAACCTTCCTGTTGACCAACGGCGGTCATAATGCCGGCGTCGTCGCGCCTCCTGACGAGCCCTGGCACAACTATCAGGTCATGACCAAGGCTGCGGATGCGCCTTATGTCGGCCCGGACGAGTGGCTGAAGCTGGCGCCGCATGTTGAGGGATCGTGGTGGCCGGAATGGGCCCAATGGCTGGCGGCGCGCTCAGGCGCGCCCTGCGATCCACCGTCGATCGGTGTCGGGGACGTTGACGGCCTGCCCGACGCGCCGGGAGACTACGTCCACACCTAATCCTTAGGTTCCGCGTTCGGCGCAAGGTCTGACGAGCGGAAGGGCTTGGCCTTGTCCAGTTTCCGGTAGGCCGTAGAGGCGGTTCGCAGCAGCCTCTTTTCCCGCTTGCGGTCGAGGAAGCGAATGCCGGCCTCGGGGCCGGCGCCGTTCAGCGACGCTGCCAGCGCTTGCCCGCGCGCATCGTCGTTCAATTGTCCGAGGGACCTTTGCGCCTTGCGCAATTGCTTGAGGATGGACTTCTGCTTCGTCAGGTTATCGTCATCGAACAGATCCGTGAGCGACTCGATCGAATAGGTCAGCCGCTTGTTGAGAAGCCGCAACCGGTGTCGTTTCTCGACATCGAGCTTGCGCAGCTTCCGGGCCTTCCTGAGCAGCGTCTCTTCCCACTCGGTCAGCCGTGCCGTCGCGTGGTCGGCGAGCGAGCAGCGGCGCAACCTGACGGCTTCCTTGCTGCGCCGGGTCGACCAGGGCCCGCTTTCGATCCAGGCCGAGGTCTGCTCGACCAGGCGCCTGTAGCGCGCGGATTGCAGCGCGCGCGCGAGCAGGCGGTGGCTCTCGGCGCGTTTCTCGTCCCAGTGCTGGAGCTCGGCGACCACGGCGAGCTCGTTGCCACTCTCGGCGACGACCCGCTCGATCGCCACGTCGAGGTCCCGCACCAGGCCGAGCTGGCTGTTCAGCCATTTCAGCTCGGCCCAGACGTTCGGCCGCAGCGCGTCGTCCACCATCGGCGAGAAGAAGCGGATGGCGGTGCGCAGATGCGTCAGCGCGATGCGGATCTGGTGCAGCGCGTCGGGATCGCCGCGGCAAGTGCCGTCGTGCTGGGCGAGGACGGCATCGAGGTGGCGGCGGGCGATGATCCGGAACGCCGTATCGCAGGCCATGCCGGGGCTGAGGCGGCCGGGCAGGGCATTGCGCCGCGTCGCCGGCTTGGCGCGCGCGGCCGCGGTCGAACTCGTGGTGGGTCGCGACATCCTTGCCCGCGTCAATCAGATTGCCTTGTTTGCCTTGCGATCGCGTCCCGGCAACGCTGGAGCGTCTGCTCTTGTGTCCCGGATGCATCGATGGTCGCCCAACCGACATGGCCGATATTATAGTGCTCTTGCTGCGCAGCAACCTCTTGCGTGGCATCGGAGGCATCGCCATGGCGGCCGCCGATGCGCGCCTGACGGGTCGCGAGGTCGGCGGCGAGGAATAGTCCGCTCAGCGGCACGTTGCATTGGCGGGCCATGGCGGCCAGTTGCTCCCGTTCGGACTCGCTTGCAAAGACGGCATCGACGATTGCGGAATGGCCTTGCGCCAGCACCTGTCGGGCGCTCTGCACCAGAACCTCGTAGACGCGTGCTGTGACCTCAGGCCGGTACGTGGACGGTGGCAGCCGGTGGGTGTGTTCCACCTGAAACAGCTGCTTGCGAATGATGTCGCTGCGCAGCACGACGGCTCCCGGTTGCGGTGCGACGTTGGGCGCCAGCGCGCGGGCGAGGGCGGACTTGCCGGTGCCCGATAGTCCGCCAACCGCAATCAGGCGCGGGGCGGGCGGGTGGATCAGAGTCCGGGCGAGATCGAAGTATCGGCGTGCCTCGTGAAGAATTCCTGTCCGGTCGGCATCGGGCCGCGTCAGCCGCGCCAGCGCCACCTGGGCGCGGATTGCCGCGCGAATGGACATGAACAGCGGCAGGGCTGAGAGCGCATCGAGATTTTCCGGTGGCGTCGCGGCGAGATACCGGTTCAGGACGATATTGGCCGCAAGCGGTTGATCGTGGTGCAAGAGGTCCATCAGCGTGAAAGCGAGGTCGTAGAGCACGTCGACAGTTGCGATTTGCGCATCGAACTCGATGGCGTCGAACAGCACTGGCCGGTCGTCGATCGACACGATGTTCGCAAGATGCAGGTCGCCGTGGCAACGGCGCACGAATCCCTGACGGCCGCGTTCTTCGAGCAGCGGCCGCAGGCGCAGCAACATCGCGTGCGAGGCCTGGCCGAGCTGCTCGATCTCTTCGGCTTCGAGATGGTTGCCCTTCCGAAGGCCGTTGCTGTTTCCATCGACGAGGCCGGGAATGGAGGCAACCCATGCCTTGCCGTCGGCGCGAGGTGCTATCGCATGCGACGCCACGATCGCATCAGCGGCAGCCGAGGCCAGGTTCGCATCCAGCGGGCCCGCCTTCGCCAGATGATCCAGCGTCCGGCGTTCGTCGAAGCGGGACATGTCGACCGCATACTCGACCGGCCGGCCGCGGCCGTCGACCTTCAGCGATCCGTCCGGCTCTTCGGTGATCGCCACGACGCGGTGATAGATCTGCGGCGCCAGCGGCCGGTTGATCCTGATCTCCTCCTCGCAGGCCGCCTTGCGTTTCTCGAGCGTCGAATAGTCGAGGAACGGAAACCGGACGGCTCGCTTGATCTTCAGCGCGCGGCCGCCGTCGAGAAAGACCGACGCGGCGTGCGTATCGATCCGTGTCACGCCGGGATGCGCGCAGAGCGCTGTGAAGATCCGTTCCTGGGCAGCCGTTTCGTCTGTCATCGAAGCTGGTATTCCGGGATGCGGTCAGGGCCTGAGCACGGCGGCGCCGAGAATTTGTCCATTCCGCAGCATGTCCAGAACTTCGTTGGCCTGATCGAGCGGGAATGCGGTCGTCTCGGTGCGCACGCCCGCCCGCGGCGCGATCCTGAGAAAATCGAGACCGTCCTGTCGGGTGAGATTGGCAACGGAGATCAGCTGCCGTTCCTGCCAGAGCAGGTCGTACGGGAAGCTCGGAATGTCGCTCATATGGATGCCGGCGCAGACCACGCGGCCACCCTTGCGAACGGCGCGCAGCGCGGCCGGCACGAGCTCGCCGGCGGGAGCGTAGATGATGGCGGCGTCGAGCGGTGTGTCGGGCATTTCGTCCGAGGCGCCCGCCCAGACGGCGCCGAGCCGGCGGGCGAGATCCTGTGCGGCCACGTCGCCGCGCCGTGTAAACGCGTGGACCGATCGCCCCTGCCAGACCGCGACCTGCGCGATGATGTGGCCGGCGGCGCCGAAGCCGTAGATGCCGAGCCTTTCTGCCTGGCCGGCCAGGACCAGCGAACGCCAGCCGATCAGGCCCGCGCACAGCAGAGGGGCGATGGCCCAATCGTCGCCCGCTTCGCCGAGCGGAAAGGCGTAGCGCGCGTCGGCGACGGCGTGCGTTGCATAGCCGCCGTCGCGCGTATAGCCGGTGAAAAGCGGGCGGTCGCAGAGGTTCTCCATACCCTCCCGGCAAAACCGGCAGCTTCCGCAGGTGAATCCGAGCCAGGGAATGCCGACCCGGTCACCCCGCGCATGCGTTGCGACATTGGGGCCGATGAGATCGATGCGGCCGACGATTTCATGGCCGGGTACGATGGGATAGCGGATGTCGGGCAGTTCGGCGTCGACGACGTGAAGATCGGTCCGGCAGACACCGCAAGCGCTGACTCTCACCCGGATCTGACCTTCGCCGGGGATTGGATCGGGGCGCTCCTCCATCCGCAGCCGCGCTCGCGGGGCAGCCAACACCATCGCACGCATCAGTCTCTCCGGGGCGAACCGCTCCGATCGAACTATCCATAGAATGGCAGCGCGGGGCCAGTCCTTGACTTCCGTCAATGCCCGCCTTTGTCCGCCTGGACGGTTCCCTAGGGCTTGACGAGGATCAATCGTCTTGACGAAAGCCGGCCTATTCTGGTGGTCAAGGAGAATCCCGATGCCCCTGAAGGACGTTTTTCTGCCGCTTGTCGGCCAGCCGCGCGAACCGGCTCTCGCTGCGATCGAGAAATGCGTTGCCGTAGCCGCCGACCTCGGCGCCAGGATCACCGCGCTTGCGCTCGAGGAAGATGTTTTCGTGCGACCGAAAGTGCTGCTTCCCGATGATCTCGATGCCGCCGAGGCCAAGAGTGCCCCTGGAGCGGGCGATATGCAGCATCTTCTGAATGCCTTCACCGATGCGGCGTCTCGCGCCAACATTAGGGCCCAAAGCCGGTCGGACAAGGTGCCGGCGGACCAGATTGCGTCGATCCTGGCTGAACATGCGCGTTTCAGCGATCTCACCCTGATCCCTGTGAAGCCGCATGACAGCCGAACGGAGCACATTATCGAGACGCTCCTGTTCGAATCCGGGCGACCGCTGTTGCTGTGCCCGGAACAGCACGTGGACGTGCTGCGGCCGGAATTCGAGAACGTCATGATCGCCTGGGATCACTCCGCGCGCGCGGCGCGGGCGGTCGGCGACGCGCTGCCGATCCTTCAGGCTGCTGCCTCGGTCCGCGTGGTGACCGTGGCCGACGACAAGACCGACGCGATCGTGCAATCCGGAACCGCCCTCGTCGATCATTTGAGG
Source organism: Bradyrhizobium sp. CCBAU 11386 (assembly GCF_028128955.1). Taxonomy (NCBI): domain Bacteria; kingdom Pseudomonadati; phylum Pseudomonadota; class Alphaproteobacteria; order Hyphomicrobiales; family Nitrobacteraceae; genus Bradyrhizobium; species Bradyrhizobium sp. CCBAU 11386. Next base: position 102,481 of record NZ_LBKA01000249.1, on the reverse strand, counting down.
GAACACGGTGTCCGTGCCTCGTTCGAAACCACGAAGGTCGGCGGCAGCTCGATCGGCAAGGTGCTCGGAAGTTGGGCAAATTCCCATGCCATCGATGCGATCGTGATGGGCGCCTATCATCATTCGCGTCTGAACGAGATCGTCTGGGGTGGTGTGACGAAGACCGTCATTGGCCAGCCACCGTGCTGGGTTATGATCTCGCACTAGGCTCGCAGCCAGCTTTCCGGCCTGATCTTTCAACCATCGGAACCGCCACCGACGGGGCGCATTTGCTTTCATGTCAACCTATCGCCTGAAGAATCTGCTGTCGCCGCGTTCGGTTGCGCTTGTCGGGGCGAGCGCCCGTCCGGTCTCCGTGGGGCGCGCCGTTCTGGAGAACATTCGCAAGGCTGAATTCACGGGACAGTTCGGCCTCGTCAATCCGCGCCATGCCGAGATCGGCGGCGTTGCCGCAGTGGCCAGCCTGGACAGGCTGGAATTCGTGCCCGAGCTCGTGGTCATCACCGCGCCGGCCCGGGAGGTTCCCGGCATCATCGACCAGGCCGGGCGGCGCGGTTCGGCGGGCGCGCTGATCGTCTCGGCCGGACTCGGTCATGGACCGGGATCGCTGCACGAGGCCGCGATCGCCGCAGCCCGCAAATACGGCATGCGGTTGATCGGACCGAACTGCCTCGGCATCATGATGCCCGGCGTGAGCCTCAACGCCAGTTTTGCCGCGCACATGCCGGGAGCAGGAAATCTTGCGCTGATCTCGCAATCCGGCGCGATCGCCGCCGGCATGGTGGACTGGGCCGCGCAGCGCGGCGTCGGCTTCTCCGGCATCGTCTCGATCGGCGACCAGATCGACGTCGATATTGCCGACCTGCTCGATTATTTCGCGATGGATCACAAGACCCGTGCGATCCTGCTCTATATCGAGGCCATCAAGGACGCGCGTAAATTCATGTCGGCGGCACGCGCCGCGGCGCGCGTCAAGCCGGTTGTCGTGGTGAAGTCCGGCCGCATGGCGCAGGGTGCGAAGGCGGCCGCTACCCACACGGGTGCGCTCGCGGGCGCCGATGCCGTCTATGACGCGGCGTTCCGCCGCGCGGGCGTCCTGCGGGTCTCCGATCTGCGCGAGCTGTTCGACTGCGCCGAAACGCTCGGCCGCGTCGAATCGCCGACCGGAAAGCGCCTCGCCATTCTGACCAATGGCGGCGGCATCGGTGTCCTCGCCGTCGATCGATTGGTCGAGCTTGGCGGAATTCCCGCGTCCATCTCGGCGGACGCCCGCAAGAAACTCGATGACGTGCTGCCGCCGACCTGGTCCGGCGCAAATCCCGTCGACATCGTGGGCGATGCCGATGCATCGCGCTACGCGGCGGCGCTCGAGGTGCTGCTCGCCGACCCCGACAATGACGCAGTTCTCGTCCTCAATGTGCAGACAGCGATCGCCTCGGCTGCCGACATCGCGACGACGGTGACGGAGCTCGTCGGCAAGTATCGAGAGCAGCACTGCAGTTGGGCAAAGCCGGTGCTTGCCGCCTGGGTCGGGGCCGATCAGCCGATCATTCAGACGCTCTCTGGCGGGCGCATTCCGAACTATCCGACCGAGGACGATGCGGTGCGCGGTTTCATGCATCTGGTCCGGCATCGCGAAGTGGTCGAGGAACTGAGCCAAGTTCCCCCTGCGATGCCCGACACGTTCGTGCCTGACGCCCGGGCCGCCAGGCAGATCGTAGCTGCAGCCATCGCCGACGACCGCAAATGGCTCGAGCCTGTCGAGATCAAGCACCTGCTCGAAGCCTATGACATCGCGATGGTGCCGACCTATGCCGCGGCCGGTGTCGAAGAGGCCGTGGCGTACGCGAACGAGATGTTCGCGCAAGGCGCCACCGTCGTGCTGAAGATCATGTCGCGCGACATCGTGCACAAATCAGATGTCGGCGGCGTCGTGCTCAACCTGACGACTCCGGAGGCGGTGCGTGCGGCTGCCTCCGACATTCTCGCTCGCGCAAGGAAGCTGCGGCCCGAGGCTCGTATCGGCGGCGTCATCGTCCAGGCGATGGTCGTCAAGGCGAAGGCGCGCGAGCTGATCCTCGGTCTTGCCGACGATCCCACCTTCGGCACCGTCGTCGTCTTCGGCCGGGGCGGAACGGCGGTGGAGATCATCAATGACAGGGCGCTGGCGCTGCCGCCGCTCGATCTGCAACTCGCCCGCGACTTGATCGACCGCACGCGGGTCTCGCGGCTGCTGCGCGCCTACCGGGACGTGCCGGCCGTCAAGCAGGACGCCGTCGCCATGGTGCTGGTCAAGCTCGCCCAGATGGCGGCCGATATCCCTGAGATTCGCGAGTTTGACATCAACCCGCTGCTCGCGGACGAGACCGGCGTGACGGCAGTCGACGCCCGTGTCGCGGTGGGGCCGTCGCAGCGGAAATTCGCCGGCTCAGGCCCCGCCAATTTCGCCGTTCGCGCCTATCCGTCGCAGTGGGAGCGCCGCCTCAAGCTCAAGGACGATTGGCGCATCTTCGTGCGGCCGTTGCGCCCCGAGGACGAGCCGACCATCCACGCGTTCCTGCGCCATGTGACGCCTCACGACCTTCGCCTGCGCTTCTTCGCGCCGATGAAGGAGTTCACCCACGAATTCATCGCGCGCCTGACCCAGCTCGACTACGCGCGCGCGATGGCTTTCATCGCATTCGACGAGGCTACCGGCGAGATGGTCGGTGTGGTCCGGCTCCATTCGGACTCGATCTACGAGAGCGGCGAATACGCGATCCTGTTGCGGTCCGATCTCAAGGGCAGGGGGCTTGGATGGGCCCTGATGCAACTGATCATCGACTACGCGAGATCCGAAGGGCTGAAGGCCATATCGGGCGACGTGCTTCAGGAAAACACCGTGATGCTCGAAATGTGCCGGCAGCTCGGTTTCGAGGTCAAGCCGGATCCGACCGAGCCCGATATCTGCGACGTCCGGCTGAAGCTCTGAGCGCGGCGGCTAAAGCATGATCCGGAAAGCGCGTAGCGGTTTTCCGAGAGGGGCATGCTCAGACAACAACCTGAAGCGCGACGACGATTCAACCCAATCTCATCGCGCGTTATGAGCGCGCTTCGGCCGACGTTGCAGCGGCAGTCTCCTTAGCCGTTTTCCGCAGGCTCTTGACGATGATCGCGATCAGCGGCACCAGCACCGGCACGATCGTGCTCAGCGGATGATGCACCGCGCCCGACACCTGGGCCTGGAGCGCGCGCGCTTCGAGCTGAAGGGCCTCGATGGATGTGCCGTGAATCTCATTGGCGAGCTCGATGTCGCGGCCGGACGGCGCACGGCCGGCGATGACGAAGAGAACCGCCGCGATGGCAAAATTGACGGCGCCGAGGATGGCCGCCGCCGCAATGGCGCTCCAGATCTGGACCAGCGCGAAATAGGCCGACAGCTCCAGCATCAGGAGCCCGAACGCCGCGATCAGTGCCGCAAAGGCGCGCAGGCCGAGACCCACCAGCAGATGCCGCAGCCGGATGTCCGCGATGATCCTGTCGGTCCGCCACAGGACGCGCAGATGTTTGACGATGTTCTCGGTACTCACCTAGTGTCTCCTCAGCATGAAGCCGACGACCACGCCGAGCGCGAAGGCGGAGGCGAGCGATGTCATCGGGCGCTCCGCAATGAGGCCCTGAAGCTGCTCCTGCTCGTCGCTGACGGTTTCGCCGAGCTCGGCGAGCGCGGCCTTGATCTGATCGGCCAGAGCCTCGGCACGGTCCTTCGAACTCTCGAACATCTCCTCGCCGGCCGTGCTCAGCAGGCGGGTGACGTCCACCTTCAACGTCCGCAGTTCTTCGCTCATCCTGTCGCTGTCGAACATGGATTTGATGTCTCCATTGAATGGAGCGAACCTAAGACCCGCCGGCGTGATCGCGCTTGATTTGCGTCAAGGGGGGCAGGCGCCTGCCCTTGAGACAGGTCAACCCGCCCGCCACATGCTGGCCTAGAAGTGGCGGCTGAATGGGGACCGATCGTCCCGATGAGGTGGAAGCGTGAACTCCGAACCGCTGTTGCTGGCAACGCCCTCTGGCGATGGGCTGAAATTGCGCCCGGAAGGGTCCTGGACCGCGGCGAATGTGACGGCGCTGGAGACCCTATCCCATTCGGTCGGAGCCGATGTCGATCGGTCGAGAGTTGTGACCCTGGACATGTCAGGCGTCAGCGCGCTGGATACGCTCGGCGCCTGGGTCCTGGAGAAGCTGTCGCGCAGAGCCGCATCGGCAGGCAGGTCGGCCGAATTCGTCGGCGTCGCCGATCATTTCAGCGGCCTGATGGACGAGGTGCGTGAGGTCAACCGCCACACGCCGGCGCCGACCGCCAAGCCCAATCCGGTTCTGCTCAGGCTCGGCGATCTCGGCAAGGCCACGGTCGGCGCGCGGGAAGACATCACGATCTTCCTGCAAATGCTCGGCGCATTGTTCATGGCCGTGATCGGTGTGCTGCGCCGGCCGCGGTCGCTGCGGCTGACGTCACTGGTCTATCAGCTCTACCGCATCGGGTGGCAGGCGATTCCCATCGTCGCGCTGATCACCTTCCTGATCGGCGCCATCATCGCCCAGCAGGGATTCTTCCATTTCCGCCGGTTCGGCGCGGAGTCCTACACCGTCGATATGGTCGGCATCCTGGTGCTGCGCGAGCTCGGAGTTCTGATCGTCGCAATCATGGTCGCCGGCCGGTCGGGTAGCGCCTACACCGCCGAGCTCGGTTCGATGAAGATGCGCGAGGAGATCGATGCGCTGTCGACCATGGGGCTCGATCCCGTCGACGTCCTGATCCTGCCGCGCATTGCGGCTCTGGTCATCGCGCTGCCGATCCTCGCCTTCATCGGATCGATTGCCGCGCTCTATGGCGGCGGCCTGGTCGCGCAGTTCTATGGCGACATGGGGCCGGCGATCTACATCGCACGGCTGCATGAGGCCATTTCCGTCACCCATTTCGAGGTGGGCATCCTGAAGGCGCCGTTCATGGCGCTGGTGATCGGGATCGTCGCCTGTAGCGAGGGTTTGCGCGTCAAGGGCAGTGCCGAGTCGCTGGGACGGCAGACGACGACGTCGGTGGTGAAGTCGATCTTCCTGGTGATCGTGCTCGACGGCCTGTTCGCGATCTTCTTTGCCTCGATCGGGATGTGACGATGGGCGAATCGCAGGAACAGTTCGCGATCCGCGTCCGCGACCTCGTGGTCGGATTTGGCCGCCAGACGGTGCTCGACCATCTCTCGCTCGACGTCCGCAAGGGCGAGATCCTCGGCCTGGTGGGGGCGTCCGGCGGCGGCAAGTCAGTCTTGATGCGGACCATCATTGGCCTCATCCCGCGCCGAAGCGGCGCCATTGAGGTCATGGGGCACGAGATCGGCGGCACGCAGAACCGCGGCACGCAAGGCGCGGCCGCGACATGGGGCATCCTGTTCCAGCAGGGCGCGCTGTTCTCCTCGCTGACGGTCCGCCAGAACGTCCAGTTTCCGCTGCGCGAAAATCTCGTCCTGTCGCAGGAGCTGATGGACGAGATCGCGATCGCCAAGCTCGAAATGGTCGGGCTGCAGGCGCAGGACGCCGACAAATATCCGGCGGAGCTGTCTGGCGGCATGACCAAGCGCGTAGCGCTGGCGCGCGCGCTCGCGCTCGATCCGCCGATCCTGTTCCTGGACGAGCCGACCTCCGGCCTCGATCCGATCGCTGCCGGCGATTTCGACGCGCTGATCGGGACGCTGCAAAAGACCCTGGGGCTGACCGTGTTCATGGTCACCCATGACCTCGCGAGCCTCACCACGGTCTGCGACCGCGTCGCCGCGCTCGCCGACGGCAAGATCGTTGCGATTGGCCCGATGCGCGACCTGCTGCAATCCGAGCATCCCTGGGTGCGCGCCTATTTCCACGGCAAGCGCTCGCAGATGCTGCAACACGAGATGAGATGAGACATGGAAACCCGCGCTCCCTACGTGCTGATCGGCACCTTCGTGCTGGCCGCGATCCTCGCGGTGTTCGGCTTCGTCTATTGGCTGAACAACACCGGCGGCATCGGGCCGCGCACGAACTACCATGTGCAATTCCAGGGACCGGTACCGGGGCTTCTGGTCGGCGCCGGCGTGCTGTTCAACGGCATCCGCGTCGGCGAGGTGACCCAGCTCGGGCTCGCGCCTGACAATCCACGCTTCGTCAATGCGACGATCTCCGTTGCTTCAGCCACGCCGGTGCGGACCGACACCAAGGTCGGGCTCGATTTCCAGGGGTTGACCGGCGTGCCGGTGGTGACGCTGGAGGGTGGCATGATCGTCGCCAAATCCGGCGAGCCCCTGACCTTGATCGCAGAGGCCGGCGCCGGCCAGAGCATGACGCAGGCGGCGCGCGATGCGCTGCGACGGGTGGATTCGGTGCTGGAGGACAATTCCGGCCCGCTGAAGGACACCATCGCGAATTTCAAGACGTTCTCGGACGGGCTCGCACGCAACACCGGCAAGGTCGACGGCATTTTGGCGGGCCTCGAAAAGATGACCGGAGGCGGCGCGCCCGCGCAAAAGGTCACCTATGACCTGCGCACGCCGCAGAATCTCGGACCGGCCGGCAAGACGCTTTCTGCGTCGCTGGCCATTCCCGAGCCGACCGCGGTCGCGATGCTCCAGACCCAGCGCATGCTGTTTGCACCCAGCGGCGATAATCCGGGCTTTGCCGAATTCCTCTGGGCCGACAGCATTCCAAAGCTGGTGCAGGCGCGGCTGATCGACAGTTTCGAGAACTACGATATCGCCCATGCGCCCCTGCGCACGAGCGATCTCGGGCAGGCGGACTACCAGCTGCTGATCGACATCAGACGCTTCCGGATTGCCACGGACGGCGAGACAAGGGTCGAGATCGGTCTGTCGGCGCGGATCGTCGACAAGAACGGCAAGGTGGTCGCGTCCCGCCTCGTCGAGACCAGCGAGAAGCTCGACAAGATCGAGCCGACGGTCGCGGTTGCGGCGTTCGACGCCGCTTTCGCCCGTATCGCCAAGGAGCTGATCGGCTGGACCGTGCAGGCGGTGTGAGGCCGCCTATTCCAGGGTCTTCAGGTAGGACAGGAGGTCGTGGATCTGGTCCGGACTGAGCTCGAAGGCGGGCATGTCGGCGTGGCCCGTGTAGATGCCTTCGGCCAGCGCCTCGCCAAGGGTCGCGATCGGATAATTCCGGTGCAGCGTGCGCAGCGGTGGGGCGATCTTGAGCGGGCTCTCGGAGACGCGGTCGATCGCGTGGCAGCGCGCGCAATTGGCCCGGGCAAAGGCCTTTCCGCGTTGTTCGGCGATCGGCGCCGCCAGCGCAGGCGTGATCAGAAGGAGGCCAATCAGGCCCTGGCGGAGCGCGTGCTGAAGCATGGAAGGCGGGATCCCGTCGAACTCTCGGGGCAGAATAGAGAGAGGAGGCACTCCAGGATTGATCTGGGTCAATCGCGTTTTTGACGGCGCAGTAAAATGCAAGTGCGCGTGGCGGACTCGGCCGGGGGGCGGAGCTGGATCGACGCTAGGAGCGGTGGATGAAGCCTTCCGTGGTCACTATTGAGCCGAACGGGCATTTCTGTAGCGATTGTGCCATCCGCACGTCGGCGGTTTGTTCGTCGCTGGATGCGGCCGAGCTCAGGGAATTCGAGCATCTCGGACGCCGTGTCCATTTTTCCTCAGGCGAGACTGTGTTCTCCGAGGAGGACATCACGACCTCGTTCTACAACGTTCTCGAAGGCGTCATGCGGCTGTACAAGCTGCTCCCCGACGGCCGGCGGCAAATCGTCGGCTTCGCCTTGCCCGGCGATTTCCTGGGGATGAATCTGTCCGGCCGCCACAATTTTTCTGCCGATGCAATCGGCGAGGTGACCGTGTGCCAGTTCGCGAAGGCACCTTTCGGGCGTTTTATCGAGGAGCGGCCGCAACTGCTCAGGCGGATCAACGAGCTGGCCATTCGCGAGTTGAGCCAGGCACGCGACCATATGGTCTTGCTCGGCCGCCGCTCGGCGGACGAGAAGGTTGCGGCTTTTCTGCTTGGCTGGCGTGAGCGGCTGCTCGCGCTCAAGGAGGCGTCCGACACGGTTCCACTTCCGATGAGCCGCCAGGACATCGCCGATTATCTCGGCCTGACCATCGAGACCGTCAGTCGCACCTTCACCAAGCTTGAACGCCACGGAGCGATCGCCATCATTCATGGCGGTATCAGCCTGCTCGACCCGGCACGCGTCGAGGCCTTGGCCGCGGCCTGACAGGCTTTCCACAATGCTCTCGGATTTTTGATCCCGATCAATGACGCCGGGCACCTGCCGCAAATAATGCCCCTCAAACAACCCGGGAGGAGCATGATGCCTACTGACGCGTTGCTAATGGCCATTGTCGTCGTGGCGATCTTCGTCACTTTCGCCGCAGCTCTGGCGTGGGCGGACCGACAAACCAGCGCAGGCCGGCTCGACCCCGATTCCAAGCGCTGAAGCTCCTGATCATAAGTCTCGTGTGACGCCGCTAACCGGCAAACTCGCCCGGCCGGGCCGTGGCCGTTCAGCAGCGTCTTAACGCAATTACGGCGTGCGGTGCCTGCAACTCTGCATCCACCGGGACGCATTGGCGCATCCTTCGGATGCCGGCTTCGAGCCGGGCGGCAGCATTTTCGCCGCATTTGCCTCAAACCGCGCGCATGCTTTCCGGTTGAAATGCCGGGCAACACTGACTACGCAGGAACTCCAGTGCCTCGCAGTCTTAGGAGCCCAGCGGCGTGCCTCAGGACAAGACCGGCGATCCCCGACAAGCGGCGGGCAACAAATTATCGGTCCTGCGCAAGCACCCGATCTTCGCGGATCTGGAGCCGGACGCGCTCGATCAGCTCTGCCGCTACGCCAAGCACTCCACCGTGAAGCGCGGTGCGACGATCGCCGCCAAGGGCGATCCCGGCAACAATTTGTTCGCGGTGATCACGGGGACGGTAAAGATATCCTCCTCCTCGCCCGACGGGCGGAATGCCATTCTCAATCTCATCGGCCCCGGAGAAATCTTTGGCGAGATCGCGGTTCTCGACGGTGCGCCGCGTTCGGCGGATGCGACCGCCAACACCAATTGCGAGCTCTACATCATCGACCGCCGGGACTTCCTTCCGTTCGTGAAGAGTCAGCCGGCGCTGGCGATGAAGTTCATCGAGCTGCTCTGCGCGCGCCTGCGCTGGACCAGCCAGCAGGTCGAGCAGGTCATCCTCCAGAATCTGCCGGGCCGGCTGGCAAGCGCGCTGCTCGGTCTCACCGAGGAGCGCAAGTTCGACTCCGGCAGCGGCACGCTCGCCATCACCCAGCAGGAGATCAGCGAGATGGTGGGCATGACGCGCGAGAGCATCAACAAGCAATTGCGCGCCTGGGCCGGACGCAACTGGGTCCGCCTCGAGCATGGCGCCATCGTCGTGCTCGATACCGATGCGCTGCGCGAGCTCGCTGAAAGCGGCCTCGGCGGCGAGTGATTGCGTTCGCTTAACCGTCGATGATGGCGACCGCGCGGGTCCAGCCCGCGGAGGCGCGTTCGATCTTCACCGGAAAGCACGAGACCGTGAACCCGGCCGAGGGCAATTGATCGAGATTGTGCAGCTTCTCGAGATGGCAATAGCCGATGTGCCGTCCCGCCTTGTGGCCTTCCCAGATCAGACCGGCATCTCTTGTCTCGGCATATTTCTTCGCGGTGTAGACGAACGGCGCGTCCCAGCTCCAGCCGTCGGTGCCGGTCAGCCGCACGCCGCGCTCGAGCAGATACATGGTGGCCTCGTAACCCATGCCGCAACCGGAATTGACGTAGTCGGCCTGGCCGAATTTGGCGCCGGCGCTGGTGTTGACGACGACGATCTCCAGCGGCGACAGCGTGTGGCCGATGCGCTTGAGCTCCTTTTCGACGTCGTCGGCGGACACGACATAACCATCCGGCAGGTGCCGGAAGTCGAGCTTCACGCCGGGCTGAAGACACCATTCCAGCGGCACCTCGTCGATCGTCCATGACCGCTCGCCGCGATTCATGGTCGGGTGGAAATGCCAGGGCGCATCGAGATGGGTGCCGTTATGCGTCGACAACGAGACCTGTTCGACGGCCCAGCCCTGGCCGTCCGGCAGGTCCTGCGCCCTAAGGCCGTCGAAGAACTGCAGCATGCGCGGCAGGCCCTGCTGGTGATCGATGTATTGGATCGTCGGGTGATTGCCCGGCGGATCGGACGTCACGTCGTTTCTGAGCGGCACGGAGATATCGATCAGCGTCCGCGGCATGGGCATTCCCTCGAGATGGTCCGGTCCTGTTTCGGAGCATTTTGTCGGGGCTGCACCGGTGGCGTCAAGTAACGCGCCGGAGAGCCGCCTTACGCCGGAGGATGGTCCAACTATTCCGGAAATCGGAAGTGTCTGCCGATTGCCTCCCCGAGGCAGCGCGGCATCGATCGATGCAAGTCCTGCATCGATCGATGCCGGATTTGGCTTGGACTCAGAATTGCGCCCGCCCTAGGGACGATATTGGCGACATGCGCCGACGCTGCGCGTTCACCGGGAAAGGCGACCGTCTCGTCCGAACCTCCAAGCCGCAATCAATAGCGGTCGAGCACAAACCGAGAGGAACATCCATGGACACGACGAGCATCGTTCGCTCGCATCCGGCATCGGCCGATGGCGAGGCGCGATGGCAGGGAGCACTTGCCGCGCAGGCCCCCCGCCCGGGGGGAGCGCGATGAAGGCCGCAGCTTCCGCGCCGGCGATCATGAAGCAGCCGAATCCGCTCGACTCCGCCGCGCAATCCTACCAAGGTGGTGCGTTTGTAACGCTTGACTTTACACCTGAAGTGGAGCGACCCAAGGCGGCGCGCAGCATCTGCACGACAACGACATAATCAACTCAGGAGGAAGCCCAGATGAAGACACTCACCGGTATCATCGCAGCCGCTGTGCTGGCGGTCTCAGCGCCCTTGGCGACAGCACGCGATTTCCGCTCCGCCGACGTCCATCCCGCCGATTATCCGACCGTCGAGGCCGTCAAGTTCATGGGCAAGCAGCTCGCGACGGCGAGCGGCGGCAAGCTCGGCGTGAAGGTGTTTCCCAATGGCGCCCTGGGCTCCGAGAAGGACACCATCGAGCAGCTCAAGATCGGCGCGCTCGACATGATGCGAATCAACGCATCGCCGTTGAACAACTTCGTGCCTGAGACCATCGCGTTGTGCTTGCCCTTCGTCTTCCGGGACACGCAGCACATGCGCACGGTCCTTGACGGGCCGATCGGCGATGAGATCCTGGCGGCCATGGAGCCGGCGGGCCTTGTCGGCCTTGCCTATTACGACAGCGGCGCCCGCTCCATTTACACCGTCAAGGCGCCGGTCAAGTCGCTCGCCGACCTCAAGGGCCTGAAGATCCGCGTCCAGCAATCCGACCTGTGGGTCGGCATGATCCAGAGCCTCGGGGCCAACCCGACGCCGATGCCGTATGGCGAGGTCTATACCGCGCTCAAGACCGGTCTGGTGGACGCGGCCGAGAACAACTGGCCGTCCTACGAGTCCTCGCGCCATTTCGAAGCAGCCAAGTTCTACAACGTCACCGAGCACTCCCTGGCGCCCGAAATTCTCGTGATGTCCAAGAAGGTGTGGGACACGCTGAGCAAGGAGGATCAGGCGATGATCCGCAAGGCGGCCAAGGAATCGGTGCCGGTCATGCGCAAGCTCTGGGACGAGCGTGAGCAGGCGTCCCGCAAGACCGTCGAGGCTGCCGGCGTCCAGGTCGTCACGATCGCCAACAAGGCGGAATTCGTCGACGCGATGAAGCCGGTTTACGCCAAGTTCGCCGGTGACGAGAAGCTGCAGAGCCTCGTCAAGCGTATCCAGGACACGAAGTAAGGCCATGGCGTCGGGTCCGGCGTCGCCGCGAGGTGACGCCGGACCCACGCAAGGAGAGGCGGGAATGACAGACCCACACGTCGCAAGCCACGAGCAGGACGTCGCCGGACGCCCGTCGACCGGCCTGCTGTCGCGGATCAATGCCCCCGTTGCGCGCGCGGGCATGTATCTGTCCGTGACCGGCCTGCTCGTCATCGTCACCATCGTGTTCTACCAGGTGTTCGGACGTTACGTGCTCAATTCCAGCCCGACCTGGACGGAGAACCTTGCGCTGGTCCTGATCCTGTACGTCACGCTGATCGGCGCTGCCGTCGGCGTGCGCGATGCCGGACACATCGGCATGGACAGTCTGCTGGTCATGCTTCCGGATCATGTGCGCGAGAAGGTCGAGCTTGTGATCCACGTTCTGGTCGGCGTGTTCGGCATTGCGATGGCCTACAACGGTTGGATCCTCGGAGCGTCAGTCGGCACCGTGAAGATTCCCAATCTCGGCCTTCCCGAGGTCATCCGCTACGTGCCGCTGATCGCCTCCGGCGTCCTGATCGTCTCCTTTTCAATCGAGCACATCATTGCTCTCCTGCGCGGCGAAGAGGTCGTCCCCTCATGGAATTGATCATCCTCGGCGCCTCCTTCTTCGGCTTCCTGATCCTCGGCGTCCCGGTCGCCTTCGCGATCGGCCTCTCGGCGATCTGCACCATCCTCTACGAAGGCCTGCCGGTTGCCGTCATCTTCCAGCAGATGATGTCGGGGATGAACATCTTCTCGTTCCTCGCCATTCCGTTCTTTGTCTTCAGCGGTGAGCTGATGCTGCATGGCGGCGTCGCCGACAAGATCGTGCAGCTCGCCAAGAATCTCGTCGGGCACATCCGCGGCGGGCTCGGCATGTCGAACGTGGTCGCCTGCACGCTGTTCGGCGGGGTCTCCGGTTCGCCCGTGGCTGACGTGTCGGCGATGGGCGCGGTGATGATCCCGATGATGAAAAAGGAAGGTTTCGACACCGACTACGCCGTCAACGTCACCACCCACGCCTCGCTGGTCGGAGCCTTGATGCCGACCAGCCACAACATGATCATCTATGCCCTGGCCGCCGGCGGCAAGGTGTCGATCGGCGCGCTGATCGCCGCGGGACTGCTGCCGGCGCTCGTGCTGATGGTCTGCATGCTGGTCGCCGCTTACGCGGTCGCGGTGAAGCGCGGCTATCCGGCCGGCCAGTTTCCTGGCTGGACCGAGGTCTTCCGCTCGTTCGCGGCCGCGCTGCCTGGTCTTCTGATCGTCGGTATCATCCTGGCAGGCATCCTATCCGGCGTTTTCACCGCAACTGAATCCGCAGCCGTCGCGGTCACCTACACGATCGTGCTGACGTTCTTCATCTACCGCACCATGACCTTGCCGAACTTCCTGCGGGCCGCCGCCAAGGCAGTGAAGACGACGGGCGTGGTGCTGCTGCTGATCGGCGTCTCCACGATGTTCCAGTATCTGATGGGGCTTTACGAGGTGGCCGATTTCGCCGGCGACCTGATGAGCAAGGTGTCCTCGCAGCCCTGGGTCATCTTCCTGCTCATCAACGTCATCCTGTTCGTGCTCGGCACCTTCATGGACATGGCGGCGACCATCCTGATCTGCACCCCGATCTTCCTGCCGATCGCGATGAAGGCGGGCATGGATCCGGTGCAGTTCGGCATGCTGATGCTGATCAACTGTGCCCTGGGACTGAACACCCCGCCGGTCGGAACGACGCAGTTCGTGGGCTGCGCCATCGGCGGCATCTCGGTGGGCGCGGTGATGCGCACCATCCTGCCGTTCTATGCCGCGCTGATCGCAGCACTGATGTTCGTCACTTACGTCCCCGCCTTCTCGCTGTGGCTGCCGCGTCTGCTGATGGGATACAAGGGATAGCTGCCGTGCGCGCGCCGGCACTTGGCCGGCGCAGCGGGCTTGCGTAGTTTGCGTCACAGCAACAGGGAGAATCTGTCCGTGACCGACTATCGCAAGCTCTTCGATCTCACCGGCAAGACGGCCGTGGTGCTCGGCGCCGCATCGGGCATCGGCAAGTCGTCGGCCGAGGCGCTGGCCGGGCTCGGCGCTCGAATCGTCTGTGCCGATCGTGCGATTGATGCAGCGGAAGCGACCGCCGCCGGCATTCGCGACAAGGGCGGCTGGGCCGAGGCGGCCGCGTGTGACGCCGCGAATGCTGCGGACGTCAACGCGCTGGCCAAAACCGTGATGCAGAAGTTCCCGCGGCTCGACATCGCCGTGACGACGCCCGGGCTCAACATCCGCAAGACGATCCTCGACTACACCGAGGAGGATCTCGACCGTGTCCTTAACCTCAACGTCAAGGGCACGGTCTGGTTCTTCCAGGCTTTCGGCCGCATCATGGTCGAGCAGAAGGGCGGCAGCATCATCGCCTGCTCCTCGGTGCGTGCGGTGACCATCGAACCGGGCCTTGGCGTCTATGGCTCGACCAAGGCGGCGATCGGCCTGCTGGTGAAGGGCTTTGCCTCCGAGGTCGGTCATGCCGGCGTGCGCGTCAACGCCATCGCGCCGAGCATCGCCGAGACCGCACTCACCGGCCCGTTCAAGCAGCGTCCCGACATCTACAATCTCTACGCCGGCCACACCGTGTTCAACCGCTGGAGCAGCGCCGACGAGGTCGCAACGGCGGTCGCCTATCTCGCTTCCGACGCCGCGAGCTATGTCAGCGGCAGCACGCTGTTCGTCGATGGCGGGTGGACGGCGGTCGACGGTCCGCCGACCGGGCTCACCCAATTGCACAAATAGGACGACAGTCGGCGCCTAGCGGGCAAAACCCGCGCGCTGGCGCAGCTCCTGTCGGTCTGCGCCGGTCAGCAAAGCGATCAGCGCGGCGGCTTCTTTCGGATGTGCGGCCTGCGTGGTCACGCCGGCCGTGTATATCGTCACCAGTTCGCAGCCCGGCGGCAGCGATCCCGACAACGCGATGCCGTCGGTCGCGATGATCTCGGTCGCCTGGGTGCAGCCGATCGGCCTTTGCGCGGTGGACGCCGCAAGCTCCCGCATCGCGGTCGCGCCGTTCGGGAATATCTTGAGACGCGATGCGACCTCGTAGGCGAGGCCGAGCTGATCCAGGACCTTTGTGACGTGCTGGCCCGCGGTCGAAGCCTTGGTGTCCGGAACATAGATGGCGTCTGCGGCACGCAGGACCTCGCGCAGATCGGCTTCAGTCTTCACGGCCACCCTGGGATCGCGGTTACGGACCGCAAGCGCGGTTTCAACTCTGCCGACATCTGCGATCGAGGAGGAGACGATGAGCTTCTCCTCGGCGAGCTTTGCGAGGAGTGACCGCGTCAGGATCGCGAGATCGGCAGGCGTTTTCGCACGCAGCTTGTCGGCCATGATGCCGACGGCGCCGAACTCGCCGTCGATGCCGAACCCGGTCTGCGCCTTGTAGGCTTCGGTAAGGCCGCGCACCAGGCCTTGCGCCGCGCCTCCGCTCAAGATGTTCACTGTCGTCACGATGCAAGCTCCATGGCTGCGATGATCCTGTCGCGCGTGATCGGCAGGTCGCGCACGCGCACGCCGAGGCAATCGTGGACCGCGTTCGTGATCGCCGCCGTCACCGGGCCGTGCGCGGCTTCGCCGGCGCCGACCGGCTCGATCTCCGGCCGCTGGATGATCTCGACATCCACCGCCGGCACTTCGCTGAACGTCAGGATCGGATAGTCCGTCCAGGAGGTGGAGGTAATGCGCGTCCGGTCGAAGCGGACGCGCTCTTTCAGCGCCCAGCTCGTCGCCTGGATTGCGCCGCCCTCGATCTGGTTGACGACGCCGTCAGGGTTGATAGCCTCGCCGACATCGACCGCGAGCGTCAGCCGCCTCACGCGGATGTCGTCGGAGCCTTCGATCTCGGCAATCGCAGCGCAATAGGCGCCCGTGTTCTTGTAGCGCGCAAAGCCGACGCCGTAGCCGATACCGGTTCGCTTCTCCGGCTTCCACTGCGCGCGTCGGGCCGCGGCGCGAATGACGTCCTTTGCACGCTCGTCGCGCAGATGGCGCAGGCGAAACGCGACCGGATCTTCGTCGCGCAAAACGGCGATCTCGTCGAGCAGGGATTCGATGGCGAACACGTTGCCTTGCGCGCCCAGGGTGCGGAGCGCCGAGGTGCGCACCGGCATCGTCAGCAGGCGGTGGCTGGTGATCGTCCAGGCCGGAAAGGCATAGAGCGGAACCGAATTGCGGTCGCCGCCGCCGCCATTGGCCGCCGGCGGATTCGTCGAGATCATGCGCGGGTAGGGTTTTGCGATCTCGGTTGCCGCGAGCAGCGCCGGCTGTGCCGCGCGCCCCGGCCGCGCCGCGTGGCCGTTGCTCCAGATCGCATGGCGCCAGCCGACGATCTCGTTGTCTGCATCGAGATCGGCCTCGATCTCGATGGCCATGGCCGCGCCGAACGGTGCGTGGGACATCTCGTCGTGGCGCGACCACTGCACCCGGACTGGACGGCCGTCGGCCGCTTTCGCCAGCAGCACGGCATCGAGCGCGACGTCGTCGGCCGCATTGTGCCCGTAGCAGCCGGCGCCCTCCATGTGCTCGACAACGATGTTTTCTGCCGGCAGCTTGAGCACGATCGCGAGATCTGTGCGCAGCAGATACACGCCCTGGCTGTGGGTCCAGACCTGGACGCGATCGCCGTCCCATTGCGCCATGGCACAGGACGGCGCGATCGAGGCATGCGCGATGTAGGGGCGGGTGTATTGCCGGCGCAGAGTGCGCGCGGCTTTATCCGTCGATGCCGCTGTTCTGGCGTCGATGGCGGTCGTCTCGACCGGTTGGCTTTTCAGGAAGTCCGCCAGATCGCTTTCGTCGGGCAGCGGCTCGCCGGCCGACCATGTCACGCCTTTGCGCAGGGCATTGAGCGCGGCTTCCGCCGCCACCTCGCTGTCGGCGACCACGCCGGCGAAACCGCCGTCGCGAGCGATCGCGACGAGGCCCGGAACGGTGCGCGCGGCCGTTTCATCGAGCGCGGTCAATTTGGCGCCCGACACGTCCGGCCGCAGCACGCGGCCGTGCAACAGGCCCGGCAGCGCATGGTCGTGGATGAAACGCGGCCGTGCGAACACCTTGTCGGGAATGTCCACGCGCTGGACGGAATGCCCGGCAATGGCGCGCTTGGCGCCGGTCTTCGCCGCCACGCCCACGCTGGCGTCGTGGTCGAGCGAGACGTCACCCGCAAGCTCCCAATAGCTGGTCCTGACATTGCCGGGACCCGAGATCGTGCCGTCATCGACATCGAGCAGCGAGGCATCGACGCCGAGGCGTTCCGACGCTGCGACGAGGAGGCGCTGGCGCACTTCGGCGCAAACGTGTCGCAGCGCGCGGCCGGATTGCTGGATCGAAAGGCTGCCCGAGGTGACGCCTTCGTTCGGGCTGGTCGCGGTCGAGGCGCGGATCATGTCGACCCTGGAGATATCGACGTCGAGCTCGTCCGCCGCGATCTGAGCCAGCGCCGTGACGATGCCCTGACCGATCTCGACCTTGCCGGGCAAGATCGCCACGCGGCCTTCGCCGGTGAACCGCACCCAGGACGACAGTCGTGGATTGGCGACGAGGCTGACCGGCAGTTTTGGGGCAGGGGGCGTCATGTGGCGGCCATCTCCGAGGCCGCGCGCAGCACGGCGCGGACCATGCGGTTATGCGATCCGCAACGGCACAGGTTGCGATCGAGAGCCGTTCTGACCTCAGCCTCCGTCGGCGACGGATTGCGCTTCAGCAGCGCCGCCGCGCCGATCAGGATTCCCGAAACACAATAGCCGCATTGCATCGCCTGTTCGGAGATGAAGGCGCGTTGTAAGGCGTGTGGTTGCTCCGCCGTGCCGAGGCCTTCGATCGTGACGACGTCCTTGCCGGCGACCGACCACATCGGCATGTCGCAAGAGGCCATCGCGTGATCGCCGATCATGACATGACAGGCCCCGCACTCACCGGCGCCGCAGCCGAAATGCGGACCGGTGACGCCGAGCCGGCCGCGCAGCACCTCGAGTAGCGTCTGATCCGGATCCGCCTCCACGGCCGTCGCTGCGCCGTTGAGCTGGAATTGAATGGTCGGCATGGTCGTTCTACGGCCTCAGGACTTGTCGAACTTCTTGACGACATCGGCCCATTTCTCGATGTCGCCGCGCAGGAACTTGTCGAATTCCTCCGGCGTCATCGACATGGGCATGGCACCCTGCGAGGTCCAGAGCTTGACGATGTCCGGACGTTTCACCATCGCGTTCACGGCGGCGTTGAGCTTGTCGATGACAGGCTTTGGCGTGCCTGCCGGTGCCATCAGGCCGAGCCAGATCGTCGCCTCATAGCCTGCTGCGCCGGCTTCACCAGCGGTCGGCACGTTCGGCAGCACCGCCGAGCGCTGCTGGCCGGTGGTGGCGAGGGCGCGGACCTGGTTCTCGGCGATGTTCGGCGCCATCGCCGGCACGGCGTCGATCATCATCTGCACCTGTCCGCCGATCACGCCGCTGCGCGCTTCGCCGCTGTTGCGGTAGGGCACGTGGACGACGTTGATGCCCGCCATCGCTTTGAACAGCTCGCCGGCCATGTGATAGGGCGTTCCCTGGCCGGAGGAGGCGTAGTTCAGCTTCCCCGGTTGCGATTTGACGAGCGCGATGAATTCTTGCAGCGTCCTGGCTGGTACCTGCGGGTTCACCACGATAACGAGATCGGAATAGTTCACCGGCGCGATCGGCGCGAGGTCGCGCATCAGCTCGTATTTACGTTGCTCCGGCGTCAGCAGCGATTCATTCGCGGTCTGGGTGTTGGACATCATCAACAGCGTGTAGCCGTCGGCCGGCGACTTCGCCGCTTCGACGGTGCCGATAACGCCGCCCGCGCCGGTGCGGTTCTCGATCACGAAGGGCTGGCCAAAACTCTCCTGGAGCACGTTGCCGATCAGCCGGGCCGCGACGTCGGCCGGCCCGCCGGCGCCGAAGGGCACGACGATCCGGACCGCGTGCGTGGGGTAATCTTGCGCCAATGAGGGGGCTGCGGCGACTACGCCGAGCAGGCCGGCGGCCAGCGCCAGCATGAATTGTCGGGCCGTCACGCCCACCTCCCTGATGTCGTTCTTGTTGGGCGACTGTAGCGGCAGGGAACGCGGACTGTCGACGCCTCACAATGTCGATCGTGCCGGGAATATCGGGCGGTTTTCGGTGTGGCCGTGCCGCATTTCGCGCCTGCGGCAGGAGCCGGCCGCGCGTGCGGTTTGAGCAAATCGCATGGGCGTTGCCGGATAAATGCTCTCGGCCGGCCGGTATTTTGGTGTTACGAACTGGGACATGAACCAGCATGCCAAGATCGAAATCCGCCATTCGACCTGTCCACATGATTGCCCCTCGGCCTGCGCCCTCGATGTCGAGGTGGTCGAAGGCCGCAGCATCGGCCGTGTCCGTGGTTCGAAGAAGCAGACCTATACGGCCGGCGTCGTCTGCGCCAAGGTCGCCCGCTATGCCGAGCGCATCCACCACCCCGAACGGCTGATCTATCCGATGCGCCGCACCGGGCCGAAGGGCTCCGGGCAGTTCGCGCGGATCTCGTGGGACGAGGCGCTGGACGAGATTGGGCACCGCTTCAACCAGGCCGAACGCGAGTTCGGCGCGGAATCGGTCTGGCCTTATTACTACGCCGGCACGATGGGCTTGGTGATGCGCGACGGCCTCAACCGTCTCACCCATGTGAAGAAATATTCGCGCTTCTATCAGACGATCTGCGCCAATGTCGCGCGGATCGGATATGCGATCGGCACCGGCAAGATCGCCGGCGTCGATCCGCGTGAGATGGCGCTCTCCGACCTCGTGGTGATCTGGGGCACCAATCCGGTCAACACCCAGGTCAACGTGATGACGCACGCCGCGCGGGCGCGCAAGGAGCGCGGCGCCAAGATCGCGGCCGTCGACATCTACGACAACGAGACCATGAAGCAGGCTGACATCAAGATCATCCTGCGCCCCGGCACCGACGGCGCCTTTGCCTGCGGTGTCATGCACGTCCTGTTCCGCGACGGCTACGCCGACCGCGCCTACATGGACAAGTACACCGATTGCCCTGCCGAGCTCGAGGCGCATCTGAAGACGCGCACGCCGGAATGGGCCTCTGCCATCTGCGGCGTGCCGGTGTCCGAGATCGAGGCGTTTGCCAAGCTGGTCGGCGAGACCCAGCGGACCTTCCTCCGCCTCGGCTACGGCTTCACCCGCTCACGCAACGGCGCGACGCAGATGCATGCCGCGCTGTGCATTCCCGCGGTGACCGGCGCCTGGCAATATGAAGGCGGCGGCGCCTTCTTCAACAATTACGCGCTGTGGCACTTCAACGAATCCATCATCGAGGGCCACGACGCCATCGACCGGACCACGCGGGCGCTCGACCAGTCGAAGATCGGCCGCATCCTCACCGGCGACGCCGAGGCCCTGCTCGGCAAGGGGCCGGTCAAGGCGATGCTGATCCAGAACACCAATCCGATGACGGTGGCGCCGGAGCAGGCGCTGGTAGCCCAGGGTTTTGCGCGCGAGGATCTGTTCGTCGCGGTGCACGAGCAGTTCATGACCGAGACGGCGCTGATGGCCGACATCGTGCTGCCGGCGACCATGTTCATGGAGCACGACGACCTCTATTACGGGGGCGGCCATCAGCACATCTCGGTTGGACCCAAGCTGATCGATCCGCCCGGCGAATGCCGCTCCAACCACCAGCTGTTGCAGGCGCTGGCGCCGCGGCTTGGCGCCAGGCATCAGGGCTTCGAGATGACGCCGCGCGAATTGATCGACGCGACGCTGAAGCTCAGCAACCACGGCGACATCGCCGGCCTCGAAGCCGACATCTGGCGTGACCTGCAACCGGACTTCCGCACCGCGCATTTCCTCGACGGCTTTGCCCATGCCGACGGGAAATTCCATTTCAGGGCGGACTGGGCGCATCCGCCGTTCGGCCAGACGATGGGCGATGTCGACCGGATGCCGTCACTGCCCGACCATTGGGCGGTGATCGAGCACGCCGACCAGGCCCATCCGTTCCGGCTTGCGACCAGCCCCTCGCGCAGCTTCCTCAACACCACCTTCAACGAGACGCCGTCTTCGCAAGCGCGCGAGGGCAAGGCGAGCGTGATGATCCACCCGCTGGACGCGGCCTCCCTCGACATCGCCGACGGCGACGCCGTGACGCTCGGCAACACCCGCGGCGAGACCACGCTGATTGCGACGCTGTTCGACGGCGTCCGGCGGGGCGTCCTGATCGCGGAGTCCGTTCATCCGAACAAGAATCATGTCGGCGGCCGCGGCATCAACATGCTGACGGGCGCCGAAGCGGTGGCGCCGATCGGCGGCGCCGCATTCCACGACAACAAGGTCTGGATCAAGAAGGCGACCGCTGCTTAAGGCACGCACTCGGTCACGCCGTAACCCGCAAACTCCTTCGCGATGTTCGGATCCATCGATTTCGCCAGCGCAATGTCGCTGGCGCCGTCGCCGCCGCTCTTGCGGGTGGCGACGCCGCGGCCGAACAGCGAGGACGAGGAGCGCGGATTGCGCTGGATCGCGTCGGTGTAGTCCTTGATCGCCTCGGCGGTTCGGCCGAGCTTGAGGTTGACGAGCCCGCGGCTGTCGAACGCATCGCTCAAGCCGGGATCGAGCTGAAGCGCCAGATTGCAGTCGGCGAGCGCGCCTTGCAGGTCGCCGGTCGCAGCCCGCGTCCAGCAGCGATTGTTCAGCGCTTGCGCATCCCTGGGGGCACGGCGGATCACCACGTCAAAATCCTGCATGGCGAGCGCGTGGGCGCGCTTGATCGCGTAGACCTGGCCGCGCTTGTAGCGCGAGGTGGCATCGTTGGCGTTGGCCGCGATCTTGCGGCTGAGATCGGCGATAACCGGGTCTCTTGCGAGGTCGTCCGCACTCGGGGTGGGCTCTGCTTGCGGCACTTCGCAGACCGGCTTCTGCGGCGCCGGTTTCGTCGGAGCCGGGTCTGCGGTCGCATTGTCCGGCGGTCGCGCCACCAGGCCCCCAAACGAGAATTCCGTCGTCAGCGAGGACGACAGCCACGGCACCTGCTCCCGGTTGGTGGCGGCGATCACGCCGTTCTTGGTGTTGGTCAACGCCTGTTCGGCGCTGATGTTCGGCGCGCGCATCTCGCGCAGCAGCTCGGCGACGAACAGGCTGCGATCGGTCTTGCCGGTCGGTGCGACTGCGCCGAGCGCGGTCGAATAGAGCACCAGCGAATTGCTCGGCGCGATCGCCGGCGCAAGGCCGGCCGAATAGCGGCGGAAGCGCCGCTCGAACGGATTGCGGCGGGAGGCGTCGATCAGGGCGATCTTGATCGCGGCGCCGCGTGTGTTCATCTCGGCGAGAATGGTGTCGAGGCTGAAGCCGTCGCGCGACACGTCGGGCTCGGCCCAGATCTGGGCGTCGACGGGAAGCAGGTAGGTTTGCCGGTTGGACTGGATGCCAAAGCCGTCGAAGAAGATCAGCGCGACCGCGCCGCGTTCGATGCGGGCATAGAAGCGATCCAGCGCCTGCCGCATGGCGTCGCCCGTGAGATTCGTCTGCCGGTCCACCACGAAGCCGTCGCGCGTCAACTCATCGGCGACCCCTTGCGCGTCGTTGGCGGCGTCGTTGAGCACGAATTCGTTGTCGGGATATTTCGCGTTGCCGATCACCAGCGCGAGTTTCGCCGCATCGGCCGCGCGGCTTGCTGTGCCGGCGCACACCGCGATGAGGCCTGCCAGCAGCAATGCAATGGTGGTGCGCATGAAATGGCTCATCGGTCATCGAAATCTCTGGTCAGGATAGAGGTCGTGGCCGGTAATTCAATCGCCAAGCGAAGTTGCGCCCACACGCTATGGTGACACAGCGTTGCAGAATGCCCTTGCGCCCGCCGCCCGACCTGCCGCAAATGGCAGCAAAACGGGAGCAAGGAAGCGAGCGTGCCATGACCGACACCACAGCCGTCATCACCGAGAAGCGCGGGCAGGCGTTCTGGATCACCATCAACCGGCCGGAGAAACGCAACGCGCTGAACGGCGACGTCATCGCCGGCATCACCAAAGGCTATCGCGACGCGCATGACGACAAGGACGTCCGCGTCATCGTGCTGACGGGCGCGGGCGACAAGGCGTTCTGCGCGGGCGCCGACTTACAGAATTCCGGCGCCGCTTTTGCGATGGATCATTCCAAACCAAATGTCGACTATGCCGATCTGTTACGTTTATCACAGAACGCCACCAAGCCGGCGATTGCGCGGGTTGGCGGCGTCTGCATGGCCGGGGGCATGGGGCTGCTCTGCATGACCGACATGGCAGTTGCGGCCGATCACCTGATCTTCGGCCTGCCGGAGGTGAAGGTCGGCGTGTTCCCGATGCAGGTCCTGAGCCTGTTGCAGAGAATCGCCCCGCCGCGCCTCGTCAACGAATGGGCGCTGACCGGCGAGCCGTTCGACGCGAAGGCGGCGCAGGCAGCGGGCCTGCTCAACTACGTCGTGCCCGAGGCCGAACTGGACGCCAAGGTCGACTGGCTGATCGGCCGCATCGTCGACAAATCCCCGACCGCGATCCGCCGCGGCAAATACGCCATGCGCGCGATCGCCTCGATGTCGTTCGACGAGAGCATCGCCTACACCGAAAGCCAGATCGCGCTGCTCGCAATGACCGAGGACGCCAAGGAAGGCCTGAAGGCGTTCAGCGAGAAGCGAAAGCCGTTGTGGACAGGCAAATAGACGATCATCAGTCCAAATGTTGGATGCTCCCGTGGTTGCCGCACCTTCATTCCGGTGGGCGGTTGGCATTTAGTCTAATAAGGAATGACCTTGTCCGCTCCTCGCGACGTTTCTTTGTAGCCGAGATCAGCTGCTTGCCGGTGCGCTTGGCGTAGGTTGGCAGCTGACGGCTGGACCTATGGCGGCCCGCAGCTCGTAATTCTGCATCCGTAAGATCGCTGTCGGCACCCTCGGTAAAGCCTCCGTGCCTGAAGGAGGTAAAGGAAAGTTCCTGGCGAAGGCCGGCCTCTGCAACTATCTTCTTCACAACGCTGCGCAAATAGCGCAGGTCCTTGCGTGGTGTAATCCATGGAAGTGGGATTGCCGAGCTACGATGGGCATGGGTGCGCCGGAATACCAGGCCCGGGAGCGAAGCCATCTTAATCTCGTCGAGTTCTTCCGTAAGTTCAGGAAAGAGAGCGGCGCCCGTCTCGTCAAATAGGGGCCACCAAGCCTCCTCCCCATTCTTTGGATGCACGATCCTGACGCTGTTCGGCCGCTCGCTAGGGCGATAATGCGATATGTCGAAGGCGCCGAACACGTGCTGCTCTCGTTGCAACCATTCCCACGACAACAAAGCAGCGGTTCCGATTGAGCGATAATCGAGCCGTGTTGCGGCAGCTCTGAACGCGACGAGTTCATCCCATGTAGCGGTCGGAGTAGGCCGTATCGGTTGCCCGGGGGCACGCGATCTCAATCCCATTCGTGAAAATGGATTGTTGGCTGGCACAACCTTTTCTTGAGCCCTCTGACCAACGAACCAAGCACGCCGGCAGCTCGCCATGGCCACATTAACATAGCGGCGGCGCTCGCGGACGATTACCTCTCCATCCTTACTTACTTTTGTTGCTACTAGCAACTTTCCATAAACTGCGTCGACGAAGGCCTTTGTGAAATCAGACAGTCGCTTCGATCCGACGCGACTTCCGTCTTTCAACTCATGATTCGCAAAGAGTGCGAGGTTCTTGCGGTACTGACGCTGCGTGTTGCTGTCGAGTTCGTGCCACTTCTGGTGAGCTTGAAATATGCCGACTAGCCAATCAAAGGAGCCGGTTTCGGGCGGAGCCGGCACCATATCACTTAGTCCTCGAGAGCGCCAACTGTCGAACGCGGGCAAAAGGACTCTCTCCACCCGCTCGACCGCACTGGCGTAATCGCTTCCTAAAGCTTCGGGGGTTAAATCGCAGCCTTGCCGACGAGCCCACATTGGCGGCGCGAAATAATAGGCGACGGTATTGTTCGCCAATAGCTTCCGTTGGCAATATCGAGGAAGCTTCGGTGCGGTATCAACTGGTATCATACCAGACATAAGAGATCCTCCGAGTCGCTGGCGTGCCTTTTTTGAACAGGAGGTGCTGCGAAGTGGTCCATGGCTGCCCGCGACCAAACTGGCTGGCGCAGCCGTCCTGTTCCACGGCAACTGACCGGCAGCGGCGCGTCTCCTCGGCGGATTGCGCATGCGAGCGCCCCTGTGTCTTCGAAGTCCAGGTAGGCGGCCGCCATGTCCGCTCTCATCAACGCGGGCCAGGTTCCGGCAGGTGGGTAGCGAGCAGGTAGCGCTTTGCGTCGTGAAGATGGACGATCTGCTCTCACTGAGGGGGCCGCTTAGATACAAGAGTTCGCTGGTTCGTGACGTCCGATCTGGAAGATCTAGATTGATCTGTACTTGTAATCGGCCGAGCGAGAGTTGCGATGGGTCGTAGAACGAATTCTTAGAGTCAAAGAGCTTTCTGCTCTACTGCGCAGTGCGGCCTAGCGGTGATAGGCTAGATTAGCGCGCGAAAAGGAGCCTTGGTGTGCAGTTCTCTTGCAGAAGAAATTCTGATCGGCGAAATCCCCAAACAAGATAGCTTGTATCTCCGATCGCGGAGTGGGCGGCCGCTAGCAGGCAGTCAACTGCTCTAGATGCATCGTCAATGGTCTTTCCGACAGATTCGTCGCTGGACTTGCATTGAATCTATCGGACCGCTTTCCGCTGTCGGAATTTAGATGTGCGCGCTTCACAAGTCCGCTCTTATCGACGCGGGGCAAAGTTGAGCACGTGGTCGACCGCTCTCTGTCGATCCGCCCGGTCCTTCTGGACGGCCTTATTGCATGAGCGACACGATTGAGGCAGCCGGTCGGTTCAAACACGGATTTGCCACCTGAGGTAACACCGGTGCAGGGTGAGAGGAGGAAATAGCTTTTCCTCTTGCGCGCATGCGGCTTTCGCCGCATCGGGCTCTCGTGAACCGAGCCGCTTTGCGTCTCGGCCATCCGGCTTCGATCCCTCGCGCAAGTGCTGCGGAGCTCCTCGCCGGGGGCACTCGGGAAAGGGGCTCGCCTGCGGCGATCGCTATCACTGCCCCGTTCCCGGGTGCCGCTATTGAACCGGTCTCGTCGCTGCACTCGGACCCGCGTGCCCCTTCGGGTCGCTATGCTCACGCTCTCCGGGTGCCATTTTCCGTTGAGGCGATGCGCCGTTGGCGAGCGCCTGGTTGGGCCTGCGGCCCTAGGCACCTCAAGGCCAAGTGCCATGAAGAATCGGACGGAAAGGCGGGGCCGCCTTGCAGATTCGCATTCTCTCACTTAGAGGCTGAGAGTAAGAGTGTCGCGGGGATTTTGCCGTGACGGGTTACAGGCTGCGAGAGAGGCTCGCGGCGCCCGTCGCGGAGACCCGCGATGCCCAGATACCATCCTCGGGGGCGCACCGGCGAGGACCGGACAAGCCTTTATGACGAGATCACCACCAAGATTATCGCTGAGCTCAAGGCCGGCCGAGTGCCCTGGGTGCAGCCCTGGGGGGCCGCGGCTGCGAAGGCGTCCTTGGCCATGCCGAAAAGCGCAGCGACTGGCCGCCATTACAGCGGCATCAACGTTCTGATTCTATGGCGGGCTGCCACCGAAAACGCATTCACGGGGCAGAGCTGGCTTACCTTCCGCCAGGCGCTGTCGCTCGGCGGTCACGTCCGCAAGGGCGAGCGCGGGACGACCGTCGTCTATGCCGACCGCTTTGTACCGGTCGACGAAAAGCGTCGTGCGAGCGAAACAGGCGACGAAGCGCAGGTCATCCCATTCCTCAAGCGCTTCACGGTCTTCAACACCGATCAATGCGACGGCTTGCCTTCGGAGATCGCAACGACGGCGCCGCCTCCGCCGCCAGGTCTGATCGAGCCTCGGGTCGAAAAGCTGATCAAGGCGACCGGGATCGACTTCCGCATTGGCGGCAACCGCGCCTTCTATGTACCGGCAGAAGATTATGTGCAGGTGCCGCCACCGCAAGCTTATTACGAGACGATAAATTGGCATCGAACGGCCCTGCATGAGTTGGCGCATGCCAGCGGCCATGCATCACGTCTCAACCGTGACTTGTCAGGCAGCTACGGTACCAAGAAGTATGCCTTCGAGGAGCTCATCGCAGAGATATCGTCTGCTTTCAGTTGCGCCTCGCTCGGGATCGTGCCGACGGTGCGGCACGCCGACTATATCGGCTCCTGGCTTGAAGTGCTGCGAGAGGACAATCGCGCGATTGTGCGAGCTGCATCACAGGCCAGCAAGGTTGCGGATTATCTCCTTGGATTCTTGCCGGAAGCAGTTGTCGACATGACGATGGAGGGAGCGGAGCAGGAGGCTGCGTGAGGTTCTCCTCGGCCACCGCGGGTAAGGGAGCGAGAGGGCAGGGTCGTTTTCCGCGACGGGTTGAAGGTCGAGAGAGAGGCTCACGGCTGCCCGTCGTGGAGAATCGACATGACGAAGGTTGTCCAAAAGATCACCCTGTCGCCGTCGCGCGACATTCCGTTCAACAAGCTGGTGCTGAGCCAGTCGAATGTTCGGCGCGTCAAGGCAGGAATTTCGATCGAGCAACTCGCCGAAACGGACAACACTATCCACGTCGTTGTGGGATTGCTGCTACCAATCTGGAAGCGGCTGCCGAACGAATCGACCCGTGTCTATCGGTTCCAGACCGATGCGGGCGAACGCATCATCGGCCGGAAGGTTTCTGCCGCGTGGGTCGCAAACGCGTTCTCGGCGGACGCGCCTGCGCTGTCGCCGGACGCTGCCTTTGCAGCGGTGATGGAGGCACGCGCCGTCCTCGACCTCGCCGAGGGGCTCCAGCTTCGCCGCGTCCGGGTGATGGGCGCATGTCGCATCGAGCTGTCGGGATTCAACGACACGATGCGCGATCACCAGCGACCTCTCGGCCTTTTGCGAGCAGTTCAGGCAGCGCAAAGATCTGCTCGATAAGACTTGCAATCCTGCCGGGGTGCGGATCACGTTCAACGCCACACTTCTTGCCTTCAATACCGCGCGTTTCTCTAGCACCAAGCCCCGAAGCTGGGCGGATTTCTGGGACACCGCCCGTTTCCCCGGTCCACGTGCGTTGCCGAGCTTCAACGATCCCTGGCGCGTGTTCGCGGCCGCGCTGCTGGCCGACGGCGTGCCCGCCGACAAGCTCTTCCCGCTCGACATCGATCGAGCTCTCAAGAAGCTTGATCAGATCAAACCGCAAATCCAGCTCTGGTGGCGCACCGGAGACCAGAGCCAGCAGGGCTTCCGCAACGGCGAATACGTCATCGGCATGATCTGGGGAACGCGCGCCTCGGCCTTGAAAGCGGAAGCCCAACCTGTTCAGGTTTCCTACGATGGCGCCTTCATGCTCGCCGACACGATGCAGATCCTCCGCAACGGCCCCAACTCCGCCGGAGCGGACGCGTTGTTGAAGTTCTACCTCGACAATCCGATGGTGCAGGCGAAACTCGCAGAGCGTCTCAACGTGACACCGCCGAGTGTTGACGCTGTGGCTGCGATGAGCGAGGCGGCACGCGCCAACATTCCGAGCTCTGCAGAAGCCTTCCAGGCTATCGTCAAACACGATACCGCCTGGATCGCAGCCAACCAAGCCAAAATGCTCGACGCATGGAACGTTTGGATCCAGCAATAGCACCGACATGACAAACTCGAACGGCGACGTCGCGGAATGCCGGCTACGGCTACTCAGTTGTCAATGAGTCCCGACCAGACGAAGAATCCGGCGTGACGGAGTTTAAAAAAATATTCCGCGATTGGGGATGGAGCGGCCAATTGGGAGCCAAGCCTGCCTGAATGCGACAATGCGTTGCCGATCGGGTGATCGTGCCTGCTGGTCGAGCGGCTGGGATCAATCCGAAAGCCTACTCCTTTCCATGGGCATGGCTTCTTTCCGTTGAACATAACGGCTGAGGCTTCAGGCCTGAGTCGGCCGAGCCGCGATGGCGGTCATCTCGAGTTTGATGCCCGGACCGAGATCGGCCACACCGATGGCGGCGCGTGCCGGCAAATGAGCCTCAGCGAAGTGCACCTTCCAGGCAGCATTGAACTCCGTCTTCTCCTTGAGATCGGTCATCAAAGTGGCTAATAGCAACCTGTTGGGCTCAGGCTGAATTCCATTGCCTTTTGTATGGAGTAAGGCGACTTCACGCTCGATGCTAATGGACTAAGTCGAGGTAAATACCAAAATCCACATTAGAGTGGGGGCCCGATAATTTCCGAAGCACATGCGATGCCGCTTTGATCGCGGCATCAAAAAATCACCTTTGGCGAACGCGCGAGATGGCCTGCGCGTCATAGGTTATTGGACGCTTCTTGCGAGAACCGCAATTGTTGCCGCGAATGCAATCTGCGAGCTAACGCCGAATTTCCATGCCAACTTTCGCTTGGAGTGGATCCACCCATGAAATTGCTGGAGTGCATTTAAGGGCCCGCGCGGATAAAGACTGTGAACGAATTGCAACGGGTCCGGCAGCATTGCGGCGATAGCGCCGACTGCGACCGCCCACATCGATGTCTCTGTCGCGAACAGCCACAGCGCAAGCCCGAACCCGACGCACGCATCTGTACTGATGATCGCCAGATCGTTCAGTGTCTCGCTGTCAAAGGGTAAGTGCCGATTGCTAGCACCCTTTCCCACCGCGATCGATCGGAGTGGGTAGTCCCAGTGTGGAATCGCATCGATTACGAAGTGACTCGCAAATGCGGTGACCGCAGCCAATATTGGATTAGAGGAAAGGAGGCTGGCAATTGCACCTCCAACAACTGCGTGAGTGCTTAAGATCATCGCAAGCTAGGCCTCGCTACCATGTAGTGCGTTCGGACAGCCTTCGCCCGCAACTGCCGCCAGCGTCAAGCCTGTTGCGCGATTCTCCCGCTGTTGGTCCTTGAATTGTGGCAGCAAAATGCTGAGGGTTTCGAAAGCGGGCGTTCCACCTTATTCACAGCCCTTCGGGGCACCAGATGCGAGGCGGAACCAGCGAGCATCGCCGATCCATCTCCCGATCGAGCGAGCACAACACCAAAACCGTCCAAGCACCGCCATCGGCCTTACCGTATCGGCCGGCAGAAGCGCTGAATCAAATAGAGAACCGGACACGTCCGGCTATCATGCTGGAGCTTTGACGATCGAATCGCCTTCTCAGGGAACAAGCCCGGCAACGAACCGCCCTTTTCAGGCAACTACCAAGCTTCCGGCGGGCGACCGTTGAACAGAGGCAGCCCTATTCGTTGGCGTCACGGTCGTTTTCATACCTGCGAAACCATCCGCAGCTGATGGGTCGTCCATTCCCGCGCCCTCGTGCGCGCTGCTTCTTTTGACCTCGCGCACCGTCCTCCTCAGGCAAATGGCGGCGGTTGTTGCATTGGCCGCGGACAGTCTGCGATGAATTTATGGGCTCTTCAGGGGCGGCGCTGCGGCGAACAGCAGCGTCGACCCTTGTACTACAGTGATTCCTCGGTCTTGGAAAATGGCTGCGAGATCGGCCTCGGTAGCTTTCCCCGTCGCCAAAAGCTGATCCGTCTTGAAGTCGTCGACCAGCCTCAGCCGCGCGCCCAGAGGTTATCCAGATAATTGGCAGCCAAAATGCAGGCCACCAGTAGTAAGTTCGAAGCAAGCGTCCACAAAATCATTTGCTGTCTCCACTCATTTTGGCGCGCCTCCTCTTCATTCTCACGCCAACTCCGTTCACTTGCTACGGAAAAACGAAAATTCACTTGCCCCGTCGGGCAAAACAGTGGTTCATAAGGTGTCAGGCCACGATCAAAACAGGAAGTTGTATATGCCTGAACACGTTGAAATGCCATCGGACATTGTCGCGATCTCCAGACTAAATGGCGACTTCAGAAGGAACTATGGCCTCGCAATTGGAGCCTTCCTCTTCCTACGGTCACTGAGCGCGGCGCGGGGTAGGTCATTCTTCTGGGCCGGCCTGATTTCGATTGCCACAACGGTGGTCATGGCTTGGCTGGCGCGGCGCGGTTCGAGTTGGCTAGACGCTTGGATCTGATCGGAAACTCAAGTCGTACACGGTCGGCCCGAGCTTTCGTCGGCTGGCACGGCCCTTACGTTGAGCGCACCGCTTTGTTACCTCCGGACTGGGAAGCAGGCGATCGCAAGATCGAGCCACACCGCCGGTCAAGCCACGAACTCCCAGTCGGAACCAAGACGGGACGGTCGACCGACACTGACGCTTGAGTCCTTCCTGCAGCCGCAAAGACACCGGAGATGTTGTCCTCTTGACATCGGGGGCACATTGGCACGGACCTTAGCCCGCGTTGGCCTTCATCCCCGCCGCCTGGATGCCCGCCACCGCGCAGGCCTCGTCATTGTCGGAGGTGTCACCGGACACGCCGACGGCGCCGAGCAGCGTCGCGCCGTCCATGATCAGCACGCCGCCGGGGACCGGCACCAGCGCGCCCTTGGCAATCGTGTTCACGGCGTCGATGAAAAAGGCCTGCTCCTGGGCACGCTGGTACAGCGCGCGCGACCCCATGCCCATGGCAAGGGCGCCATAGGCCTTGCCGTGCGCGATCTCGGCGCGCATCAGGCTGGTGCCGTCCTGGGCGGCTGCGATCTTGAGCACGCCGCGCGCGTCCAGGATGGTGACGACGAGCGGCTTCAGCTTCAGCTCGGTGGCCTTCGCGAAGGCGGCGTCGAGGATCTTGCGGGCGGTGTCGAGCGAGAGGTCAGCCATGGCTGGGTTCCTTTGCAGCTGGAGAAGTGGAATCGGTCTTGGCGCGATCGAGGCTCATGGCCAGCACGCGCGCGACGTG
The DNA here is from genome assembly GCF_028128955.1 of Bradyrhizobium sp. CCBAU 11386. Taxonomy (NCBI): domain Bacteria; kingdom Pseudomonadati; phylum Pseudomonadota; class Alphaproteobacteria; order Hyphomicrobiales; family Nitrobacteraceae; genus Bradyrhizobium; species Bradyrhizobium sp. CCBAU 11386. Next base: position 70,793 of record NZ_LBKA01000249.1, on the reverse strand, counting down.
AAGCGCTTCGCGCTTTGTGCCGTCGTGGATCTGGTGCCGGCAGGAGGTGCCGTCGGCGACGACCAGCGTCGCCTCATCTGCGCGCCGCACGGCGGGCAGCAGCGACAGCTCGGCCATCTCGATCGAGGCGTCATAGGTCTCAGTGCCATAGCCGAAGGCGCCGGCCATGCCGCAGCAGCTGGACTCGATGGTCTCGACCTCAAGGCCGGGAACGAGCCGCAGCACCTGCTCGACCGGCTTGAATGCGCCGAAGGACTTTTGGTGGCAATGGCCGTGCACCACGGCCTTGTCGGCCACGGTGCCGAGCGGCAGTTGCAGCCGACCGGCCTGGGCCTCGCGCACCAGGAATTCCTCGAAGGTCAGCGCATGGGCACTGATGGCCTTGGCGTCATCGTCCTTGCGCAGTGAAGAAAGCTCGTCGCGCAGCGTCAGCAGGCAGCTTGGCTCGAGGCCGACGATCGGCACGCCACGCGCGGCGAACGGCGCGAAGGCGGCCACCAGCCGGTCCAGCTCGGACCTGGCTTCGTCGACGAGACCCGCCGAGAGGAAGGTGCGCCCGCAGCACAGCGGGCGACTGCTGCTCGCGGGCTTGGGCAGATGCACGCGATAACCGCCGGCCGCGAGCACGCGCAGCGCGGCGTCGAGGTTTTCGCGCTCATAGATGCGGTTGAACGTGTCGGCGAACAGCACGACCTCGCAGCCGCTCTCTGGTCCGACCGCTTCCGCAGGCGGCGCGAACACGTCGCTGCGGAAGGCGGGTAGCGCCCGGCGCGCACTGATGCCGGCAAAGCGCTCGAACAGTTTTCGCAGCAGCGGGCTGTGATTGCGCAAATTCGCGAGTGGCGCGAAGCGCGAGGCGAGGCCGGCGTAGCGCGGGAGATAGCCGACCAGGCGGTCGCGGAGTGTCAGGCCGTGGGTGGCGGCGCGTGCGGCGAGCACCTCGATCTTCATCTTGGCCATGTCGACACCAACAGGGCATTCGTGGCGGCAGGCCTTGCAGGAGACGCAGAGCTTGAGCGTCTCCATCATCTCGTCGGAGGAGAGCGCATCGGGGCCGAGCTGGCCGGAGATCGCGAGCCGCAGGGTGTTGGCGCGGCCGCGGGTGACATCCTTCTCGTTGCGCGTCGCGCGGTAGGACGGGCACATCACGCCGCCCTCGAGCTTGCGGCAAGCGCCGTTGTTGTTGCACATCTCGACCGCGCCCTGGAAACCGCCGCCGGCGCCGGGATAAGCGGACCAGTCGAGCTTCGTCTTCAGCTCCGTGACGCGATAGTCCGGCCGGTAGCGGAACAGCGAGCGGTCGTCCATCCTGGGCGCATCGACGATCTTGCCGGGATTGAGGACGCCGTCGGGATCGAAGCGCTGCTTCACCTCCCTGAAGTCGGCAACGAGGCGTTCGCCGAACATCGCTTCGTGGAATTCCGAGCGCACCAGGCCGTCGCCGTGCTCGCCGGAATGCGAGCCCTTGTACTCGCGCACCATGGCGAAGGCTTCCTTGGCGATGGCGCGCATCGCCTTGACGTCCTTCTCCAGCTTCAAGTTGAGCACGGGCCGCACATGCAGGCAGCCCTCGGAGGCGTGCGCATACATCGTGCCGCTGGTGCCGTGTTTGGCGAAAACCTCGTTCAGCCGTGCGGTGTAGTCGGCGAGATGCGGCAGCGGCACGGCGCAGTCCTCGACGAAGGAGACCGGCTTGCCCTCCTGCTTCATCGACATCATGACGTTGAGGCCGGCGGCGCGGAAATCGGCGATGCCGCTCTGGAGCGCGGGCTCGGTGATCTCGACCACGCCGCCCCATTTTCGCGTGTTGTTATTCCAGCCGAAGCCGAGATCGCCCATCAGCCCGGTGAGCTGCTTCAGGCGCAGGAGATTGTCGGCCTGGTCCTCTTCGGCGAATTCGACCACCAGCACGGCGTCCGGATCGCCCTTAATCGCGGCCGAGATGATCGGCCTGAACATCGCGATGTCGCGGCCGAGCGCGATCATGGTGCGGTCGACCAGCTCGACCGCGATCGGCTTGAGTTTGACGAGATGCTGGGCCGCATCCATGGCTTCGTAAAAGCTGCCGAAATGGCAGACGCCGAGCGCCTTGTTGCGGATGACGGGCCAGAGCTTCAGCTCGACCTTGGTGGTGAAGGCCAGGGTGCCTTCGGAGCCGACCAGCAGATGCGCCATGTTGTTCGGCGCGTTGCGCGGCACCAGTGCATCGAGATTGTAGCCGCCGACGCGGCGCTGGACCTTTGGGAAGCGTGCCGCGATCTCGTCGGCCTCGCGGGTGCCGAGATCGAGCATGTCGCGAAATAGCGCCCGGGCATTGTCGCCCGCATCAATATCAGAGAGATCGCGCGACACCTCGCCGAAGCGACTCAGCGTGCCGTCCGCAAGGGCAGCCTCCATCGACAGCGTGTTGTCGCGCATGGTGCCGTAGCGCAGGCTGCGGCCGCCGCAGGAATTGTTGCCGGCCATGCCGCCGATGGTGGCGCGTGAGGCGGTGGAGACGTCGACCGGAAACCACAGGCCGTGCTTTTTGAGCCGGCGGTTGAGGTCGTCGAGCACGATGCCGGGCTCGACCACGCAGGTGCGGTTCGCGACGTCCAGCGACAGGATGCGGTTCAGGTGCTTCGAGAGGTCGACGACGAGGCCGTCATTGACGGTCTGGCCGCATTGCGAGGTGCCGCCGCCGCGCGGGGTGACCTTGCGGCCCTCGTCACGGGCGATCGCCAGGGCCTTCAGTGCCTCGTCCATGGTCTTGGGCACGACCACGCCCGCCGGCACGATCTGGTAGAACGAGGCGTCGGTGGCGTAGCGACCGCGGCTGAAGCGGTCGAACAGGACGTCGCCGGTCAATTCCGACCGCAGGCGCCGTTCGAGCGAGGAGGCGTTTGTCATCCCTGATCCCGGACTGACCCAGCGAGGCTTCAGCCTTGCTGAGTTATTCATTATTGTTCATGACCGATTATATTATGAATTCAAAATGAGCAAGCTAGCCGCCGTCAGGGCGAGGCCGGCGCGTCCTCTTGCGGCTCGGTCAGGTGCTCGATCGCGGCCATTCGCTTGTTGCGCAGGTGCTGGAACAGGATGTCGCTGAGCTCGCTGCCGGCGCGGCGGCGCAGCGCATCGAGGATGGCCTCGTGCTCGCGCATGGCTTCCGCCCAGCGCTGTCGCTTGCGGGCGAAATTGGCGGAGTAGCGGACGCGGCGAATGCGCCCGGCGAAGTTGGCGTAGGCCGTCTTCAGCGTCTCGTTGCGCGCGGCCGCCACGATGCTCTCGTGAATGCGCTGGTTGGCCTGGAAATAGCCGTGCATGTCGCGGTGCAGATAGTGGCCGTACATCTCGTAATGCAACTGCTCGATCGCGGTGATTTCCGCATCGGTAATGGCCTCGCAGGCGAGGCGCCCGGCAAGGCTTTCTAGGCCCGCCATGACGTCGAACAGCTCCTCGAGGTCGCGCTGGCTGAGTTGGCGCACCCGCGCGCCGCGGTTCGGCAGCAGCTCGATCAGGCCTTCGGCGGCGAGCACTTTGAGCGCTTCACGCAGGGGCGTACGAGAGATGCCGAGCATCTCGCAGAGCTGGCGCTCGGGAACGCGCGCGCCGTCGGGAATGTTGCCTTCGACCACGTAGTCGCGCAGCCGCAGCAGGATCTCGCCGTGAAGCGATGCCTCCTGGCGGTCACCGCCGTTTCCGGCGGGCGGGGCGATTGGAACCCCGGTGTCGGGAATCGTGGATTTCATTTGCAGCACAGTAGTTTGCCCGTTTGGTCACGTCGACGTCCACAATCGAATACCAAATTTCGGTTGAAAGGACAAAAAATGAATGCAAAATAGTCGGCAACGCCGGCCAGAACCCGCCGACAGGGAGGTTTTCATGCACCAGGGACGCCATTTCCTTCAGATTCCCGGCCCAAGCCCGGTCCCCGAGCGTGTCCTGCGCGCCATGGACATGCCGGTCATCGACCACCGGAGCGCCGAATTCGGCGAGCTCGGCCGGACCGTACTCGAAGGCAGCCAGAAGGTTTTCCAGACCGCGGGGCCGGTGGTGATCTTCCCCTCGTCGGGGACCGGCGCCTGGGAGGCCGCGATCGTCAACACGCTGTCGCCGGGCGACAGGGTGCTGATGGTCGAGACCGGCCATTTCGCCACCCTGTGGCGCCAGATGGCCGGCCGCTTCGGCATCGAGGTCGACTTCGTTCCCGGCGACTGGCGTCGCGGCGCCGATCCCGCCGTGATCGAGGCGAAGCTCGCCGAGGACAAGGCACGCGCGATCAAGGCCGTCATGGTCGTGCACAACGAGACCTCGACCGGCGCGACCAGCCGCATCGCCGAGATCCGCGCCGCGATCGACCGCACCTCGCATCCCGCGCTGCTGATGGTGGACACCATCTCCTCGCTCGGCTCGGTCGACTACCGCCACGACGAATGGAAGGTCGACGTCAGCGTGAGCTGCTCGCAGAAGGGCTTCATGCTGCCGCCCGGCCTCGGCTTCAACGCGATCTCGGAGAAGGCCCGCACTGCTTCGAAGACCAACAAGATGCCGCGCTCCTATTTCGACTGGGAGGAGATGCTGAAGCCGAACGCAAAAGGCTTCTTCCCCTACACGCCGGCGACCAATCTGCTCTACGGCCTGCGCGAGGCGATCGCGATGCTGCTCGAAGAGGGGCTCGACAACGTCTTCGCCAGGCATCAGCGGTTAGCGGCCGCCACGCGCGCCGCCGTCAATCATTGGGGCCTCGAAGTGCTCTGCCAGGAGCCGGCCGAGTTCTCGCCGGTGCTCACGGCCGTGCTGATGCCGCCGGGACATGACGCCGATCGGTTCCGGAAAGTGGTGCTCGACAATTACAACATGTCGCTCGGCTCGGGCCTGTCGAAGGTCGCCGGAAAAGTCTTCCGCATCGGCCATCTCGGCGAATGCAACGCACTGACGCTGCTCGGCGCGCTCACCGGCGTGGAGATGGGCCTGTCGGTTGCGGGCGTGCCGCATCGCTCCGGCGGCGTCGATGTCGCGATGAAGCTTTTGGAGCAGCGCCCGCAGGGCAATGCGTCGCCGCATCTGAAAGTGGTCGGGACTTAAGTCGCGCGGGACAGCGAGCGGCAATCATAACAACAGCAAGTCGGGAGGGGTGAGATGGGAGTTCGGTTCAAGGCCACGCATGTCGTGCTGGCGATGCTCTGCGCGATGTATTTCATCACCTATGTCGACCGAGTGAACATCGGCACGGCGGCGAGCGAGATCCAGAAGGAGCTGGGCCTGTCGAACACCCAGCTCGGCCTCGTCTTCTCGGCCTTCGCCTATCCCTATCTGCTGTTCCAGGTGATCGGCGGCTGGGTCGGCGATCGTTTCGGGCCGCGCAAGACGCTGTTCTGGTGCGGCATGATCTGGGCGGTCGCCACCATCATGACCGGCTTCGTCAACGGTCTCGCCGCGCTGTTCGTTGCGCGCTTCGCACTCGGCTTCGGCGAGGGCGCGACGTTCCCGACCGCAACGCGCGCGATGCAATATTGGACGCCGGCGAACCGCCGCGGCTTTGCGCAAGGCCTGACCCATTCCTTCGCCCGGCTCGGCAATGCCGTCACGCCGCCCGTGGTGGCGCTGCTGATCCTCTGGCTGACCTGGCGCGGCGCCTTTGTCGTGCTCGGCTTCGTCAGCCTCATCTGGGGCGTGATCTGGGTCTGGTACTTCCGCAACGAGCCGAAGGAGCATGCCTCCATCACCGAAGCCGAGCTTGCGGCGTTGCCGCCGCGCCCGACCGGTGAGCGGCCGCGCGTGCCGTGGGGTCCGCTGCTCGGGCGGATGTGGCCGGTGACGCTGACCTATTTCTGCTACGGCTGGTGCCTGTGGCTCTATCTCAACTGGCTGCCGCTGTTCTTCAAGAACAACTACGGTCTCGACATCAAGAACTCGGCGCTGTTCGCCTCGGGCGTGTTCTTCGCCGGCGTGGTCGGCGACAGCGTCGGCGGCGTGCTGTCGGACAAGATCCTCGACCGCACCGGCAATGTCCGCCTGGCGCGGCTCAGCGTCACCGTTGCGGGATTTACGGGGGCGCTGCTCTCGCTGTTTCCGATCCTGTTCGTCCACGACATCACCATCGTCGCGCTGTGCCTGTCGGCCGGCTTCTTCTGCGCCGAGCTCGTGATCGGCCCGATGTGGTCGATCCCGATGGACATCGCCCCGAAATATTCCGGGACGGCCTCCGGAATCATGAACACCGGCTCGGCCTTCGCGGCCATCGTCTCCCCGCTGGTCGCGGGCTTCGTATCGACGTGACCGGCAACTGGTACCTGCCGTTCCTGATGTCGATGGGGCTGCTGCTGCTCGGCGGCGTCTCGGCCTTCCTGATGCATCCGGAACGGCCGTTCGCGGAGGCCGAGGGGAGGTTGCCGTCCGGAAAGGTGGTGCCCGCGGAGTAGGGGGCGGTGGAGGCCCGCCGCCCATGCATGGGAGGAGCCTTAAGGAGAGGGGACAAGCCGGTCAAATGGTGCTATTCGGCGGCCATCAAAATCAAGGCAAGACCGGGAAGGACGCCGATGACCGTGCATACTGGAAGGCATTTCCTACAGATTCCAGGACCGACCAACGTGCCCGACCGCGTGCTGCGGGCGATGGACATGCCGACGCTGGACCATCGCGGTCCGGAGTTCGCCGAGCTCGGCTTCGCCGTGCTTGCCGCGATGCAGCGCGTGTTCCGCACCAAGCAGCCTGTGATCATCTTCCCCTCGTCCGGCACCGGCGCCTGGGAAGCGGCGATGGTCAACGTGTGTTCGCCCGGCGACAAGGTCCTGATGTGCGAGACCGGCCAGTTCGCCGTGCTGTGGCGCGGCATCGCCGACAAGTTCAAGCTCGACGTCGACTTCATCCCGAGCGACTGGCGCCATGGCGCCGATCTTGCCGAGATCGAGAAGCGGCTCGCGGCCGACAAGCAGCACACGATCAAGGCGGTCTGCGTCGTGCACAACGAGACCTCGACCGGCTGCGTGACGCCGCCGCTGGAGGTGCGCAAGCTGCTCGACCGCGTCAAGCATCCGGCGCTGCTGATGGTCGACACCATCTCCGGCCTCGGCTCGATGGAATACGAGCACGACGCCTGGGGCATCGACGTCTCGGTCGCGGGCTCCCAGAAGGGCCTGATGCTGCCGCCCGGTCTCGGCTTCAACGCCGTCTCGGAGAAGGCGCTCGCGGTTGCCAAGGCCAACCCCGGCATGCGCTCCTACTGGGACTGGCAGGAGGTCATCAGCTTCAACAAGCTCGGCACCTTCCCCTATACGCCCGCGACCAACCTGCTCTACGGCCTGCGCGAGGCGGTCAAGATGCTGGAAGAGGAAGGGCTGGAGAACGTCTGGACCCGCCACAAGCGCCACAGCGCGGCGACGCGCGCTGCGGTCAAGGTCTGGGGCCTGGAGACGCAGTGCGCCGATCCCGCGGCGCATTCGCCTGCGCTGACCGGCGTGCGTGTGCCGGATGGACACGACGCCGACGCCTTCCGCAAGGTGGTGCTGGAAAACTTCGACATGTCGCTCGGCACCGGCCTGAACAAGGTCAAGGGCAAGGTGTTCCGCATCGGCCATATCGGCCATTTCAACGATCTGATGCTGATGGGCGCGCTCGCCGGCGTCGAGATGGGCCTCGATCTTGCAAAGATCCCGCACCGGAGCGGCGGCGTGTTGGCGGCCATGGACGTCCTGAAGGGACGCGACGCGGTGCCGATGGCCAAAGCCCAAGTCGCTTAAAGGCGCAGGTGGCCTGAACCAACCTGGGAAGTGAGCGCGCGATGAACGCACCGACAACTGCTAACGAAGACCTGCTCTACTCCGTCCAGGACGGCATCGCGCGGATCACCTTCAACCGCCCGCAGGCGCGCAACGCAATGACCTTCGCCATGTATGATCGCATGGCGGAGATCTGCACCGAGATCAACGCCGACCGTTCGATCAAGGCGCTGATCCTGACCGGCGCCGGCGACAAGGCGTTCGCCTCCGGCACCGATATCTCGCAATTCCGCGCCTTCAAGACCGCGCAGGACGCGCTCGATTACGAGGCCCGTATCGACCGCGTGCTCGGCACGCTCGAGCAGTGCCGTGTGCCCGTGATCGCGGCGATCGCGGGGGCCTGCACCGGCGGCGGCGCCGGCATTGCGGCCTGCTGCGATCTCCGCATCGGGACCGAGACGGCGCGCATCGGCTTTCCTATCGCGCGCACGCTCGGCAACTGCCTGTCGATGTCCAACATCAGCCGCGTCGTCTCGCTGGTGGGACCTGCCCGCACCAAGGATCTGATCTTCAAGGCGCGCCTGGTCGAGGCGCCGGAAGCGCTCGCCCTCGGCCTGCTCAACGAGGTCGCGCCCGACGTCGAGACGCTTCAGCGCCGTGCCGACGAGACCGCAAAGCTCGTCGCCAGCCACGCCCCGCTCACGCTCGAGGCGACCAAGGAAGCGGTCCGCCGCATCCGCCGCACGCTGTCGCGCGAAGAGGGCGAGGACCTGATCCTCAAGGCCTATATGAGCGAAGATTTCCGCGAGGGCATGGACGCCTTCCTCAACAAGCGCACGCCCGTCTGGAAGGGCAAGTAGCGAGTGCGCCGTCGAGCGCTTTGCGTCAGCCGAAAGTCATATGCGGCGACACGACCGCCTGCTTGAACTCGTCAGCAATAGTCCGCACAATGCAACGATAGTCTTCCCGGCATCACAAAGCCAATAAGAATCAGGGGACGAAACTCGTGCGAATTTCAGTGAAAGCCGTCGGCGCCGCGACAGCGCTGTTGTTGAGCACGCCGGCTTTTGCCGGCTGGGAACCGACCAAACCGGTCGAGATCGTGGTGGCGGCCGGTGCGGGCGGTGCTTCGGATCAGATGGCGCGAATGATGCAGGCCGCGATCCAGAAGAACAATTTGATGAAGCAGCCGATGGTCGTCTCGCTCAAGGGCGGCGCCTCGGGCGCGGAAGCGCTGATGTACATGAAGTCCAGCGAGGGCGACCCGAACAAGGTGCTGATCGCCTATTCCCTGATCTACATGCTGCCGCTGTCGGCGAAGATTCCGTTCAACTGGCGTGAGCTGACCCCGGTCTCGGTGATTGCGCTCGACCAGTTCGTGCTGTGGGACAACAGCACCGGTCCCAAGACGGTGAAGGAATTCGTCGAGGCCGCGAAGGCGGCGAGTTCGCCGTTCAAGATGGGCGGCACCGGCTCCAAGCGCGAGGACCACGTGCTGACCGTGTTCCTTGAGCAGAAGACCGGCGCGAAATTCTCCTATCTGCCCTACAAGTCCGGCGGCGAGGCCGCGACCCAGCTCGTCGGCAATCACACCGAATCCAACGTCAACAACCCCAGCGAAAACCTCGAAGTCTGGCGCGCCGGCCAGGTGCGTCCGCTCTGCGTGTTCGACAAGGAGCGCATCTCCTACACCAGCAAAGTGACGGACACGCAGTCCTGGGCCGACATCCCGACCTGCAAGGAGGAGGGCGTCGACGTCCAGTATCTGATGCTGCGCGCGATGTTCCTGCCCGGCAAAGTGACTGCCGAGCAGCAGGCATTCTATGTCGAGCTGTTCCACAAGGTGACGCAAACCGCCGAGTACAAGGACTACATGGAGAAGCAGGCGTTGAAGCCGATCTTCCTCACCGGCAAGGACATGGTGCAATTCCTCGAGGAGGATGATGCCACCAACAAGGCGCTGATGATGGAAGCCGGATTCGTCGCGAAGTAAGCACATCCTCCACGTCATGCCCCGCGAAGGCGGGGCATCCAGTATCGCACAGAGCTCGACGAAAGACGGCTTCTGCACGGCGTACTGGATCATCCGCCCCTGTGCGCAATTGCGCACCAGGCGGATGATGACAGCGCAACTTGACTTGGCAGCACATGTCCCAAACCGATATCGAAATCGTCGTCGACGATCCGACCGCGCCTGAAGACGACTCGCCCTCCGTCGTCAGCTCCGGCACGATCGAAATCCTTGTCTGCCTCCTGCTGCTCGCGCTGGCCATCACGCTCGGCTACGACAATTGGCGCACCGGGGCGTCCTGGGACGCAACCGGGCCCGAGCCCGGCTATTTCCCGTTCTATCTCTCCCTCATCCTCGGCGGCGGCAGCCTCTACGGCCTGATCACGGCGCTCGTCGCGCGCCGGGCGACGTCCGGAAGCTTCGTCACGCGCGCGCAGGCCGGCCGCGTGATGGCGGTGTTCGTGCCGACGCTGCTGTTCTGCCTCGTCACGCAATTCCTCGGCCTCTATGTCGCGAGCTTCCTGCTGATCGCCAGCTTCATGCGCCTCGTCGGCAAGATCGCGCTGTGGAAGTCGCTGCTCACCGCTCTCGTGTTCACGGCGATCATGTTCGTCACCTTCGACATCGCCTTCGACGTCATCATGCCGAAGGGGCCGCTCGAAGCGGCCTTCGGCCACTAAGGCGGCCCCGCGATGGAAGCTCTCGGTCTCCTGTTTCACGGCTTCGCCGTCCTGCTGACGTGGAAGACGCTCGTGCTGATGATGGTCGGGCTTGTGCTCGGCATCTTCGTCGGCGTGCTGCCCGGGCTCGGTGGCCCCAACGGCGTTGCGATCCTGTTGCCGCTGACCTTCACGATGGATCCGACCTCGGCGATCGTGATGCTGTCCTGCATCTATTGGGGCGCGCTGTTCGGCGGCGCCATCACCTCGATCCTGTTCAACATCCCGGGCGAAGCCTGGTCGGTCGCGACCACCTTCGACGGCTATCCGATGGCGCAGCAGGGCAGGGCGGCGGAGGCGCTGACCGCGGCGTTCACGTCCTCCTTCATCGGTTCGCTGGTCGCAGTGCTCCTGATCACCTTTCTCGCGCCGATGATCTCGTCCTTTGCGTTGAAGTTCGGCCCGCCCGAGTTCTTCGCGGTATATCTGTTGACCTTCTGCTCCTTCGTTGGCCTCGGGCGCGAGGCCAAGCACAAGACGGTCATCTCGATGTCGCTCGGGCTGCTGCTCGCCGGCGTCGGCATGGACACGGTGTCGGGCAATCTGCGCATGACCTTCGGTTCGGCCGAGCTGTTGCGCGGCATCAACTTCCTCGTCGCCGTCATCGGCCTGTTCGGCATCAGCGAGATCCTGCTGACGATGGAGGAGCGTCTGGCATTGCGGGGACATGCAGCGAGCATCTCGCTGCGCGTCGTGCTCAGCGTCTGGAAAGACCTGCCGAAATACTGGGTGACGCTGCTGCGCTCCTCCTTCATCGGCTGCTGGCTCGGCATCACCCCGGGCGGGGCGATCGCCGCGTCCTTCATGGGTTACAATCTCGCCAAGCGCTTTTCCAAGGATCCCGAGAGTTTTGGCAAGGGCCGCATCGAGGGCGTGTTCGCGCCGGAAACGGCGGCGCATGCCTCCGGCACCTCGGCGCTGCTGCCGATGCTGGCGCTCGGCATCCCCGGCTCCGGCACCGCCGCTATCCTGCTCGGCGGCCTGATGGTGTGGGGGCTCAATCCGGGCCCGTTGCTGTTCGTCGAGCACAAGGACTTCGTGTGGGGGCTGATCGCCTCGATGTATCTCGGCAACGTCGTCGGCCTCGTGCTGGTGCTGACGACGGTACCGATCTTCGCCTCGATCCTGCGCGTGCCGTTCGCGGCGGTGGCGCCGATGATCGTGGTGTCCTGCGCGATCGGCGCCTATGCGATCCAGAACGCGATGTTCGATATCTGGCTGATGCTCGGCTTCGGCGTCGTCGGCTACGTCTTCAAGAAGATCGGCATTCCGCTCGCGCCGTTCACGCTGGCGCTCGTGCTCGGCAACCGCGCCGAGGATGCCTTCCGCCTGTCGATGATCGGCGCCGGCGGCGACCTCAAGGTGTTCTGGTCGAACGGGCTGGTCGGCTCGATCACGACGCTGGCGATCGTGCTGCTGTTTTGGCCGGTGATCGACGGGTTGCTGGGCCGCGTCGGACTGACGCAGCGGACCAGGGCGACATCGCGATAGGCCCGTGGAACAACTTTGTTCCAAATCAATGGCTTAGGGATGCGGTGGCGTTCCGGTACCGGCACAACCTTAAGCTCGATTATTTCCAGATGTTGCTGGCGCGGCACAGCCCTCAGGCAGGGAGCGGGGTATATTCTGATCACAAAATTGTGCGGAAGAGGAATTGCCATGAAGCGGATTGTGATTGGAATGGCAGCGGCGATGTCGCTGTTCGCGACGGGCGCACTGGCGGCTGATCTCGCCGCGAAGCCCTACGTCAAGGCACCGGTCATGGTCGATCCGGTCTGGAGCTGGACCGGCTTCTACATCGGCGCCAATGGCGGCTACAGCTGGGGCCGCTCGCGCACCGATGTCACCTACAACAACACCGCGACCGGTGCAGTGATCGCGCCTCCGGCGGGCTCCATCACCAGCGCGTCGTTCGACATGAACGGCGGCGTCGCCGGCGGTCAGGCGGGCTACAACTGGCAGAGCTCCAACTGGGTGTTCGGCGTCGAGGGCGACCTGCAGTGGTCGGGTGAAAAGGGCAGCGCCTTCTTCAACTGCGGCGGCGTCGCGCCTGCCGGTGGTGCCTGTCTTCCCGGGCTGACCTTCCTTCCGGCCGGCGGTCTGGCCGGCACCACGCTGACGATCGACCAGAAGCTCCAGTGGTTCGGCACGGTGCGTGGTCGTGTCGGCATCCTGGCGACCCCGAAGGTGCTGTTCTACGGCACCGGCGGTGTGGCCTTCGGCGAGATCAAGACCACTGGCACCATGACCGGCTTCACGCCCGCTGGCGTCGCGATCGCCTCGGTCGGCTCGAGCTCCGATACGCGCGTCGGCTGGACCGTCGGCGCTGGTGTCGAAGGCAAGATCACCCAGAACTGGAGTGCGAAGCTCGAATATCTCTACATGGATCTTGGCCGCTTCTCGGCCGGTCCGTTCACGCTCGCGCCGGCTTCCGCGATCGCCGCCAATACCTCGTCGCGCTTCACCGACCACATCCTGCGCGCCGGCATCAACTATCAGTTCGGCGGCCCGGTGATCGCCAAGTACTGACATCAACAAAGGCGTCAACAAGAAGCAAAGCCCGGCTCGCGCCGGGCTTTGTCGTTTCTGTCCTGATTGTTGGACATGGCGCAGGGCCGACGATCGGACAGTGCGACCCGCTTGTTGCGGTCGTGCCGCATCCGCAGCCTGATCTGCTCTGATTGGATTGTCGAAGCTGTCCGTACCGGGCCTCTTTCGAGGCCCTCGCGCCCGTCCTCAAGATTCATCCCCGCCGCCAAACCGCGCTGAAATAGCAGCGATTTCGCGATCGTCCGGATGGCCCGCGCACGCCTCACGCGCCTGCCCGCGTCCTCTGAACGGCCGACGTTCGAACGCAGGACGCGAAGCGATGCGCTCTTTCCTAGTGTCGCCGCACTGAATCGCCCGCGCATCTTTCGAGCAGGCGAACAGGCAACGCCATGTCTCGAGGGAAGATTGATGACACGAACTTTGCTGGTCGCGGCGGCGATCGCCATGCTGCTTGCACCGCGTGCCTTCGCCGCCGATCTGGCGGTGCCGCACATCAACACCAAGGCGCCGCCGGTGGCCGTCCATCCGGGCTACAATTGGAGCGGCTTCTATGCCGGCATCGATGTCGGCTATGGCTGGGGCCGCTCGGCCATCACGGCCGACTTCATCGACAGCGGGGCGGCGCACCGCTGAGCTCGAGCGCCGGCACGTTCGATCTCAACGGTGTCACCGGCGGCGGACAGATCGGCTACAACTGGCAGCGCGAGATGTTCGTGGCGGGCTTCGAGGCCGATTTCCAGGGCAGCGGCCAGAAGGGCCGTTTCGACGCGCTGTGCGCCGGTGCACCGGCCGGCTTGCAGGACGGCGTCTGCACGCCGGGCCATCGCGGCGACAACACGTTCGATCCCGCGCTGCCTGTTACGTTCAATCTCACCCAGAAGCTCGACTGGTTCGGCACCGTCCGCGGCCGTCTCGGTGTCGCCGTGACGCCGCGGGTGCTGGTCTACGGCACCGGTGGTCTCGCCTATGGCCGCGTCTCCACCGCGGGCAGCGTGAGCGCGATCAATGTCGGCGGCTTCCCGGGCGCCGACGGCGGGACGTTCACGCCTGTTGCGGCGAGCTTCAGCAGCAGCACGACGAAGGTCGGCTGGACCGCGGGCGCCGGCATCGAAGGCGCCTTCGCCGACAATTGGAGCGCCAGGCTCGAATATCTCTATGTCGATCTTGGAACGGTGTCGGGCACGCTCGCGACTCCCGTGATCGCGCTCAGCGGCGCGCCGCTGGTCGTCGGCTATCGCTCGCACGTCACCGACAACATCCTGCGCTTCGGTGTGAACTATCGCTTCAGCGGGACCTGAGCGACTGTTTCGCAAAGCGCGGTTGCGAGTCGAAAGCCCGGTGGTCGCGCCGGGCTTTTCGTGTGTCCGGAGTGAAAACAGTCAGGCCCCGTGACGCTTTCTCTCCCTTGTCAGCGGCGTTAATCGGGATCAAAATGCAAGTATAGATAGAAATTTATTAGATCTGTTTTTTGGAGGATGTCATGGCCATTGAACGTTATCGCGCCCAGAAGGGCGCCGAGATTTCGCACGCGGTCGCCGCCGCAGCCGCCCGAGGTTACACGATCGAAGTTCATTTCCTGGGCGGACTGACCGCTAAACAAATGACCGCTTTCAAGCTTGCGGCAAACCGGTGGACCCACGCCATCGTGGGCGACTTGCCTGACGTCACGGTTGGCGGCGAAAGGATCAACAATCTTCGTATCACAGCGCAAGGCACTGACATTGACGGCCCCGGAAATGTTCTCGGCCAGGCGGGGCCGGACCGCCTGCGCCCGAAGAGTGCAGGGGCCGCTGCGTTCCTGCCGGCGACAGGCGACATGCAATTCGACATTGCCGATCTCGCCGCCATGGAAGCCGACGGCACCCTGAACGACGTCATCACGCACGAGATGGGGCATGTGATCGGCATCGGAACGATCTGGACGAACAAGAGATTGTTGAAGGGCGTCCGCACGCACAATCCGACATTCCACGGTGCCAACGCCATGCGCGAATATGGCAAGCTCCGCGGCTCCGCGACGCCGCTCCCCGTTCCCGTCGAAAACAAAGGTGGCGAAGGGACGGTGGATTCGCATTGGCGCGACACTGTTTTCGGCGCAGAATTGATGACCGGCTTCGTCAATGAAGGCGGCAATCCGATGAGCCGGTTGACGATCGCCAGCTTGCAGGATCTGGGCTATCAGGTGAACATGGACGTTGCCCAGCCGTATCACCTGCCCAATCATCTCCATATGGCTGAGGCGGGACTTGCGGCCGCGCATGATGAAAAGCCAAGAGGCATCGTGCTCCCGCGGATTCCGATCACGTTGCCCGACGAGAGTCTCGAACCTTAGGCCAAAGCACCGCCGAACAAGGCTCTGCCGAGCAAGGCTTCTCTTGGAATTCAGGGAAACCGGATCATGGAGGGTATGAAGCGACCGGAAGCGATTGTGCTTCCAGATTCGTCATTGATCCCGTCCGATTGTCTGATCTCGCCTCCGCCCAACCAGTTCACGCACGAGGTGGCGGGATCGCAGCCATTCTATGCCTCGCGCGGCACGCCAAGCGGACCACCGACCGGACAATTCGAGGCGGGAGCCAAGGTCGTTCTGCTCTACCATGACGGTGGAGAGCTTTGTCGGGTTGTCGATGCCGGCGGCCACTATGTCGACACGCGCTTCGACGGCTTGCGCAAGATCTAGACGACTGCGCACGCCGCTTTCATACCACCTTGCGCTGACGCAGCTCCGCGATCTCGTCGGCGCCGAATCCGAACTCCTTCAGCACCTCGTCGGTCTGCTCGCCGAATTCCGGCGGCCGCGCCACCATCTTGCTCGGCGTGCGCGACAGCGTCACGGGCTGGCCGACCAGGCGGATGTGGCGGTCCTCGTCGTTCGGCACGTCCTGCGCGATGCCGAGATGCTTGACCTGTGCGTCCTCGAACATCTGGTCGATGGCGTAGATCGGCCCGCAGGGCACGCCGGCGTCGTTGAACTCCCGGACCCAGGTCTCGGTCGACTTCGTCACGGTGCGCTTCTCGATTTCGGCGTTGAGCGCGTCGCGGTTCTTGGAGCGGGCAGGGGCCGTCGCATAGTCGGGATGGCCAAAGAGTTCCGGCGCGCCGATCGCCTGGGCGCAGCGCTCCCAGATCCGCCCGCCGGTCGTGGCGATGTTGATGTAGCCGTCCGAGGTCCTGAACACGCCGGTCGGGATGCTGGTCGGGTGGTTGTTGCCGGCCTGCCTGGCGACCTCCTTCTCCATCAGCCAGCGCGCGGCCTGGAAGTCGAGCATGAAGATCTGGGCCTGGAGCAGCGAGGTCTGCACCCATTGGCCCTTGCCCGAGACCTCGCGCTCGAGCAGCGCCGTGAGGATGCCCATGGCGCAGAACAGGCCGGCGGTGAGGTCGGCGACGGGAATGCCGACCCGCATCGGGCCTTCGCCCGGCGCGCCGGTGATCGACATCAGCCCGCCCATGCCCTGCGCGATCTGATCGAAGCCTGGCCGCTTGTGATAGGGGCCGTCCTGGCCGAAGCCGGAGATGCTGCCATAGACGATGCGCGGATTGATCGCGGCGAGGCTGTCATAGTCGATGCCGAGCTTCTTCTTCACGTCGGGACGGAAATTCTCGACCACGACGTCGGCCTTGGCGGCGAGGCGCTTGAACACGGCGAGCCCGCGCTCGTCTTTCAGGTTCAGGGTCATCGCCCGCTTGTTGCGGTGCAAATTCTGGAAATCGGAGCCCCGCCGCGGCCCGCCCGGCTGCTCGCCGCCGGTATCCTCGGTCAGCGCGTCGATCTTGATCACGTTGGCGCCCCAGTCCGCGAGCTGCCGCACGCAGGTGGGCCCGGATCGGACACGGGTCAGATCGAGCACGGTGAAGCGCGACAGGGCTTCCGAGGCATGCGGAAAGGGCATCTTGAAGGGCTCCGGGACAGATTGCGGGCCTACCATAGTGCCCAACGCTCATGCGACAAGTCTGGGCCGACGCGGATGCCGTCTGTCGAAATGCAATGCCTGACGGGGTCTGGGCCGGCGCGGCTTGCTGCGCTGCGTGAAAGGGATCAGCGTGGCAGGCGCTTCAGCTCGGCGCGCGCCTGCTCGGCCAGCGGGGCGTCGCCGTGGCGCGCAATGAAGAGCTCGAGCGCCTCCCGAGTTCCCGCCCGACGGGCGGTTTCGTATTCCTCGGCGACCGCGGCGGAAGGATCGCGAGCCATTGGCATGGAGGGGGCGCGGCCCGCCTTGCCGCGGTCCTTGCCGCCGTCCTTGCCGTTTTCATCCGCGTTGGCCTTCACGACCATGACAGGCTGTTCTCCGATGGACAGACGATCCGGCCCGGCGACCACCGCGAGGACGCCGACGAGACCGGCCGAGAAGGAGCCAAGTTTCATGATTCTCCTCTGGAGATCATCAAGCATGCGGAAGCTCGCATCCCGTGCTTGGCCCCGTTTGACTACGGAATGGCCTGGCCCGTATGATTACGGGATTTGATGGCTAGCACAATTTTATGGAAGGGGCCCGCACGCAGGCGCCAAATTTAAGCCAAACGTTTACCTCTGAAGCTAGAATCACACGCCTTCGCCCGAATCGCGCGGGTAGCTCCGGAGAGTCCATTGGCCACCGCTGTCACCGTCAGTGCCACCAATAACGCCGAGATCGACGGCCTGCTGTCGGGCGCCAAATGGTCCGGCACGATCACCTACAGCTTTCCGGACTCGCCCGGCGACTACGCCAATCCCTACAGCGGCGGCTACAGTGAGCCGACCACGTCGGGTTTTGCCTCGGCGCCGAGCCAGATGCAGGCGGCGATCAACTACGCGATCGGATTGATCCTCGGCTACACCAACGCCAATATCCAGTACGCAGGGACGAACGGCGCCGACATCATGGTCGCGCAGTCACCTTCGGCCAATCCGACCTCCTACGCCTATTACCCCGGCAACTACGCGTCCGGCGGCGATATCTGGTTCGGGACTCAGTACAATTACTCGCTTGCCGCGCTCGGCAATTACTATTTCACGACCGCGCTGCACGAGCTCGGCCACGCCCTCGGCCTCAAGCACAGCCAGGAAACGGGCGGCGTCGCCAACGTCGCTGTGCCGAGCGCGCACGACGACAGCGAATACACCGTCATGAGCTATCGCAGCTATGTCGGCGGCTCGACCACGTCCGGCTACACCAATGAGGCGTACGGATTTTCGCAGACCTATATGGCCAACGATATCCTCGCGCTTCAGACGATGTACGGCGCGGACTACACGACCCAGAGCAGCAACACGGTCTACACCTGGAATCCGACCACGGGGCAGGAATTCATCAACGGCGTGGGGCAGCTCGCGCCGGGCGGCGGCGTCGGAGGCTCGGCCAATCGCATCTACGAGACCGTCTGGGACGGCGGCGGCGTGGATACCTACGACCTGTCGAACTACACGACGAACCTGAGCATCAACCTCAATCCGGGCGCTTCATCGGTGTTCTCCACCGTGCAACTGGCCAATCTCGGCAACGGCCATTACGCGTCGGGCAACGTCTACAACGCCTACCTCTACAACAACGATGCGCGCTCCTACATCGACAACGTCATCGGGGGCTCCGGCAACGACACCATCGTCGGCAATACCATCGCCAACACGCTGAACGGCGGCACCGGCAACGACACGATTACCGGCGGCGGCGGCAACGACACCATCATCGGCGGAGCCGGCACCGATACAGCGGTGTATTCGGGCAGCGAAGCCAGCTACGCCATTTCGTACAATTCGACGACGCAAACGTTCACCATTGTTGACCTGCGGTCCGGCTCACCCGATGGCACCGATGCCGTGACGGGCGTGGAGAATTTTCGCTTCGGCGACGGCACGATTGCCAGCGCGACGATGATGGGGAATCTACAGCCTGCAGGAGCGGGCTGGGTTGCCACGATCGAGCAAGACTTTAACAGCGATGGCTACGACGACATTCTTTGGCTTCAGCCATCAACTGGAGCCGGGAAGATCGCCTATCTTTCTAATGGCACTGCGACCAGCTTGGCTCCGTTCACTACGCTTGGTCAGGGGTGGATCGCGATCGGTCATGGGGACTACAACCACGACGGGAACATCGATATTCTTTGGCAGAACCAAGCAACCGGCGAGGCTAAGGAGAGCCTTCTTTCAGCAGGGCACATCTCCGCCACATTTGACTTCGGTGTCATGGGGGCTGACTGGCAGCTTATTTCTTCTGGCGATTTCAATGGTGATCGAACGGATGACATGCTTTGGCGAAACAAGGCGACGGGCGAGGGGATCGAGTGGTTTCTGCATAACGGCTACGCTACATCTTGGATGAGGTTTGGCGTGATGACTCCTGAGTGGAAGGTGGCGTCAACCGTCGACCTAAATCAGGATGGAACCACGGATATTCTCTGGCAAAACACGAATACTGGTGAGGGCCTCGAATGGTTCTGTAACAATGGGTTTGCCGTTGGTTGGCAGAAGTTTGGGACCATGGGAGCAGGTTGGAATGTTGTCGCATCGGCCGATTTCAACAGTGATGGCCGTGTCGATCTGCTGTGGCAGGACCCAACCAGTGGCCGCCTGGTCGAATGGTTTGTGAACGATCAGGGATATGCGTTCGACTGGAAGGATCTCGGGACCCCCGGCTCCAATTGGAAGGTTGCGGGGCTGTTGGATCTACATGCCGGTAGCGGGCCGACGATCTTGATGCAGAACGTGGCGACAGGCATCACAACCGAAATTACGAGTGCCGTTGCGGGAGCTGCTACTTTGTTGGCTTCGCTGTCCGCTTCATCCAGCCCAGTTCGGTCGGAGCCTGCAGGCAATCAGTCGCTCGCGGTCGGCGCCAGCGGCAGCAGTGCGCCCCAGAATCCTGCAGACGGTTCTCTTTGGTCGCAGGACCACGACACCCTCAATCTCGCTGCGCACTCACACGATTTCATGCTGCTCTAAAGCGTGTGCCTATCGGCGCTGATTGTGTGGCACAGTGCCGCGACACCGTCGCGAGCAGCCACAGATGTGGCTGCCTCCATGTATGAGAGGGGCACGCAGACCGATCCCTATCGAAATAACAGAGCCATGTCATGGGTTGAACGAAGGCTGCGCGCCCAATTCCTGGGACCTTCCGACAAGCTGTGGGAAAAGCCACGCGGTTGCCTCGGTTGAACTTCGGGCTACAAGCGTTCAGAGCGCAATGTCCGTGCGACAGGATCTTTCTGGTGCACTTTCGAGGTTAGATGAGCCAAGATCCTCCATTCCTCAGACTGTCAACCTTGTCTCCTACTTGCGGAGGCGGTAGAGGGTCCGGTCGAACCAGAGACTACCGAGATGCAATCTGGGTCGGTGTGTATGCAGACAACAGCTTGAAAACCGTTCCTGAAGGCAGGAGTTGTGACGAGAAGAAATGCGGCCCTGTTTTTGGTGTGCCGAGTGTTTGCTCGGCAAATGCGTGCACACGCAACCCACGGCGCTAACTGCTTGAGCTTAATGCCGATTAGCCTATTCGGCCTTAATGACCGCCTCGACCTAGCCAAGTCACACGTAAGGTCGGCTCCGATCCACACGGCCAAAAAGGCCGGCTAGGGGACTTGCAATGGGGAGTGAGCTGCCGACTGTGTTGGCCCGTCGCGTGACTGCCCATTCGCCATGGGTGTCAGTCGTCGGGCGGACCGTGATACTTCCAGGGCGGACGGCCGCAGAGGAGTTCCATTCTCTACGGCAGTCGGACTACGTCAGCGTTTTGGCTGTGACAAGGGACGGTCGTGTGCCATTGGTGCAACAATACCGACCTGCCCTGGAGGCGATGACACTGGAGTTGCCGGGCGGTCTGCGCGACGGTGATGACACACCAGAAGCCACAGCTGTGCGGGAATTGGCCGAGGAAACTGGGCTACAGGTCACCGAGCCGCCGCGCCTTCTTGGCTGCCTGTCGCCCGATACAGGCCGTCTTGAGAACAGGCTCTGGTGCTTTTTCGCCAACGTCGAGGCCACCGAAATCCCCGCATGGAAGCCCGAACCGGGAGTGGAGCGGTTGCTAGTGGAGCGGCCTGAGTTAAAGGACTGGGTTCTGAACGGCCGGTTCGACCACGCCCTGCACGTTGCGTTGATCGGCTTGGCCGTCCTACACGGCGTATTTGATTGGGAATGAAGGATGTTGACGGACGACTTTAGGGATCGGCGGGTGTGCGTGTTGGGTTTGGGTTACGTGGGCCTGACCTTAGCCGTGGCAATGGCCGACTTGGGTTTCGAGGTGCTTGGGGTCGAGGTCAGGACCGAAGTGCTCGACGCTCTTTCAATGGGCAAGGCCCATTTCTATGAGCCCGGTCTAGAGGAGCGGCTACAGAGGGTTAGCGCCGCTGGCTCCTTCCGCTGCTCGCGTGGTATTCCGGAAAACTGGGGCGCCACCGTATTTATCATTACTGTCGGCACGCCGTTGGGTGCCGACGGCCATTCCCGTATGGATATGGTGGAGAACGTAAGTAGGGAAGTCGCTAGCCGGCTGAAGGACGGCGACATGGTGATCATGCGGTCGACCGTCAAGCTCGGGACCACCCGCAAAGTGGTCACGCCGATCTTGGACGTCGCGGGCCGTCGTTACGACCTAGCCTTCTGCCCCGAGCGCACCCTGGAAGGTAAGGCCTTGGTCGAACTGCGCCAGCTCCCCCAAATTGTCGGTGGCCTCACTCTCGCCTCGGCGGTACGGGCAGCGCAGCTGTTCCAGCTGGTAACACCCACGGTGGTCCGGGTCAGCGACGTGGAGACCGCTGAGATGATCAAGCTGATCGATAATGCTCAGCGGGATGTAGCCTTCGCCTACGCTAATGAGGTCGCCCGCGCCTGCGACGCGGTTGGTATTAGCGCCGCAGAGGTTATACAGGCCGGCAAGCTCGGTTATCCGCGCACCAACCTGCCGATGCCGGGGCCGGTAGGCGGCCCCTGCCTGGAGAAGGATCCTCACATCCTTGCGGAGGGGCTGCGCGAACTGGGCATGGTGCCGGAGATCACTGTGGCGGCCCGGAAGCTTAATGAGCGGCAGCCGTCAGAGGTCGTTAGTTGGCTGCGCCGCCTGGCTGACGCAACCCCAGGATTCCCGACACAGCCGACCATTGCGCTACTCGGAATTGCTTTCAAAGGACAGCCGGCCACGGACGATCTGCGCGGTACCATGGCTAAGCCTGTGTTGGAGGCTATCAAGCGCGCCTTTCCCGGGGCACGGCTGCGCGGCTACGACGCCGTGGTGGCATCCAAGGAGATCCACGACTTCGGTCTGGCGCCGATGGAGAGCTTGGAAGAGGCGTTCGCCAATGCCCATTTGGCCCTGATTCTCAACAACCACCCCGTGTTCACAATGATGCCCTTGCAAGGCTTGGTCGAGCACATGGCGCGACCCGGCCTCGTCTACGACTTCTGGAATTGCTTCCGCGCCGAGGACCTGCACCTACCCGAGGGGACGGGCTACATTGCCTTGGGCAGCCACGGCAGGGCCGTGTTACCGAAAGGAGCCGGTCGTGCCTAAGCGCTATCTTGTCACCGGCGGCACCGGCTTCATCGGTTCGGCGCTGGTACGTCGGCTTCTGCGCGATGGTCACTCCGTACGAGTCATCGACAACAATTCCCGCGGTGTCCTTAGTCGCCTGACCGGCATCGCCGACTCCGTGGAGTTCGTCGAGGCCGACATCCGCGATACGGCGGCGGTCACGGCTGCTGCGGCCGGCATGGATAGCATCCTCCATCTTGCATATGTGAACGGCACCGAGTTCTTCTACAAAAAGCCGGAATTGGTCCTGGACATTGCCGTGCGCGGCATGCTCAGCGTGCTCGACGCCTGTCGCCACAACGGCGTAGGCGAACTGGTGCTGGCATCCAGCTCTGAAACCTACCAGACCCCGCCAATGAGCCCCACGCCGGAGGCCGTGCCTCTGGTCGTGCCTGACATCGCCAATCCGCGCTACTCCTACGGTGGAGGCAAGATCGCCTGCGAGCTGATGGCCATGAATTACGGCCGCACCGGCTTCGAGCGGGTGATGATCTTCCGCCCTCACAATGTCTATGGCCCAGATATGGGCTGGGAGCATGTCATCCCGCAGTTCGCCGTGCGAGCCCACCGCGCGGTACGACAACAGCCTCGTGGCACCCTGCGCTTTCCAATCCTCGGCGATGGCACCCAAACCCGTGCTTTCTGTCACATCGAAGACTTCGTCGACGGCCTCGCTCTGATGATCGACAAAGGTGAGCACCTGGGCATATACCACATCGGCAATCCTGAAGAACTGACCATCGCAGAAGTTGCGACACAGGTCGTCCGCTGCTTCGATCGAGAGGCTGAAATCGTTCCGTCCGAGGCGCCCCGTGGCGAGACCAACCGCCGTTGTCCGGATATCACAAAGCTGCGTGGGCTAGGCTTTTGTCCGCGGGTCGCCTTTGCCCAGGGGATCGGCGGTGCCGTTCGCTGGTACAGCGAGCATGCCGATCAGGCCCCAAACACTGCAACGAATTGAACGGACCATCCGATGGCCTCCTCTTCCACGCCTGTCACGACTTGCCAGATCTGCGGCTGCAAGCAGCTCTCCCCGATTATCTTTGTTGGCTACATTCCGCCGGTGAACACAATGCCGAGCATCGGTGTGCCACCGGTCGAGGAGCCTTCGTTCCCTCTGGAACTCCTCCGTTGCGACGATTGTGGTCTCGTCCAGATCGGCTTGGAAGTCTCTCAAGAGGTGCTCTTCCCCGAGAGCTACCCTTACCTGTCAAGTTCGACCCGCATCCTGCGCGAGAACTTCGCCAACCAGTACCGTGAGGTCGCGGAGCTTGTTGGTCTCAGGCACGACGACCTGGTCATCGACGTTGGCTCCAATGACGGCACCCTGCTCGACAACTATCACCAGGCCGGACATCCGGTACTCGGAATCGAGCCGTCGCAAGCGGCGGACGTGGCTATCGGCCGCGGCATCCGCACGCGGAAGACATATTTCAGTCTCGCAACTGCGACGCAGGTGCGCCAAGAGTTCGGCCCGGCGAGAGTGGTTACCGCCTGCAACGTCTTTGCTCACATTGCCGATGTGCATGCCGTTGTGGATGGGATCGTCGCTATGCTTGGCGACGATGGCGTCTTTGTTTCGGAGTCTCACTACCTGGCCGACCTCGTGGAGACTTTGCAATACGATACGATCTATCACGAGCACCTGCGCTACTATCACCTAGGTGCGCTCATCCGCCTGCTCGGCGAACACGGCCTCGAGGTATTCCACGTTCGGCGCATCCCGACCCACGGTGGCTCGATCCGGGTCTTCGCCGGCCGCAGGGGCCAGCGGCCGATCATGGCGTCGGTAGCGGAATGTGTAGCCCGCGAGGACGCCCAAGGCATCACTGACGGCCGCGGTCTTGCGGACTTCCGCAACCGAGTCATCGCCTCGAAGCTCAACCTCTATGCATTGCTCGCGCCGATTAAGGCGTCGGGCGCGCGCATCTACGGGATCGGTGCCCCGTCGCGCGCCAGCACGTTGATCAACTACGTCGGTCTGGACGACGGCGTCCTCGACGCTGTGATGGAGATATCTACCTCCCACAAGCTGAACAAGTACGTACCCGGCACACGCATCCCAGTGCTCGACGAGAAGAAACTCTTCGTCGACCAACCGGAGTTCGCTCTGTTGCTGTCCTGGCATATTGCCGATGAGCTGGCACCGATCCTTCGCAAGAACGGCTACCGCGGCAAGTTCATCGTGCCCCTGCCGACACCTCGCGTTCTCGACGCATGACCCGCGGCTTGCGAGTTGGCGTTCTTGGCCTGGGGTTCGGGGCGGCGGTTCACGTTCCGGCCCTGTCAGACCTGCCCGACGTCACCCTCGTTGGCCTTGGTGGCAAAGACCTCGTCAAGACTACAGCAGCCGTGGCGCGTCTCGGTCTCGAAGCACGCCTCGCTGTGAACGGCATCGACGAGTTGCTCGACAGGCGCCCCGACGCTGTGATGCTGGCGGTACCGCCCGACCAGAGCGAACAATTGGCCCTGAAAGCTATCGCCGCGGGCTGCGCGGTCCTCTGCGAAAAGCCGCTTGCGAGCACTGCCGCCGCAGCACGTCATATGGCGGATGTTGCGACGAAGGCTGGCGTGTTGACCGGCGTGAATTTCCAATTCGCCGAGTTGCCTGCGTTCCGACAGCTCGCTGCAGCGACTAAAGACGAACGCATCGGTGCGGTCCGGCACGTAGATGTGACATGGCTCGTGCAATCCTATGCCCAGCAGCATGGCCTATGGTCGTGGAAGACCGACGCGGCAGCTGGAGGCGGTGTGTTGGCCCTGCTTGGCTCGCATCTCCTCTACTTGGCTGAATGGCTGTTGGGGCCCGCTGTGCAACTGTGGGCCGCTTTCGATGCGTCTGCCACTCGCACTTTCGCGCCGACCGGAGCGGAACCTGCGGAGGATATGGTACAATTGCGGTTGGTGCACGCCTCCGGTACGATATTTACGGCTACCATAGGCAATTCGTCGCCAGGCCTCCATCGCCATCTTTGGCATGTAGGTGGGACGACGGGTTCGCTGATCCTCGACAATCCAACCGCAGATTACATGAAGGGCTTTGCCCTCACTGGAAATGGGTCCGCTGAGGGAATTGCTTTCCAAGACCAAGTTGCCGTCGGGGATGGCCGTGTAGCTCCGTTCCGCTCTTTGGCAAGCCGCTTCCTGGAGACAGTGAGACACGGAGGCAAATTCTTGAGACCAAGCTTCAATGAAGGGGCGCGGGTGCAATATCTGATGGAGGCAGCTAGGGCCTCGGCCGTCGGCGATCGCACTATGGCCGTCGCCGAATCTGAGACCGTGGAGACTGCATGAAAAGCATGGTCATTGAGAGCGCCAAGGCGTTGCTTGGGGAGCGGCAAAAAGCGCTGTTGCGCCCCCCCTATCACTTCCTTTCAAACGCGATCCGAGTCTTGCGCCAGCCTCGCATTACGGCATTGCCGCGGAAGATCAAAGCAATACCATCGCTACGTTTCCGCTACGAGTTTTTTCAAGCTGCCCAAGCTTATTTGCAGGTAAATCGTATAGACGGTTCGTACCTCGAGTTTGGTTGTCACGAAGTGAATACTTTTCGCATGGCGCTGAACACCCTTGGCCAATACGGGAAGCCGAACAAGATTGACCATTTTTGGGCTTTCGACAGTTTTTGTGGAATGCCCGAACCGGAAGGCATTGATAAACAGAAGATATGGCGCGCCAACATGAACTTCACCTCACAGGAGAACTTTCTTCGCATCGTGCGCCGCGACTCGCATCGCGTGAGGACCGTCAAAGGCTTCTATAGCCAATCGCTCGCCGGGCTCAGCCTGCCGCAAGACCAGTTACCTGCCCTTGCCTATATCGACTGCGATTATTACAGCTCGACTAAGGAAGTGCTTGAATGGTTGAGCCCTTACCTTCGGCATGGCTGTCTAATTGCCTTCGATGACTGGGATTGCTACTTCGGCGACGATGACAGAGGTCAACGCCTCGCATTTCGGGAATTTCGCGAGGCTCAAACCGGACGCCTGCATTTTGTCCAGTTCATGAAAATAAACTCAGGGGGCTTCGCGTTTATCTGCCTCGAGCGCGAAAAAATAGGAAGTGCCTATGAGGGATGATGTCTGAACTCTGGCGCGATGGGTGGCTTTGTTCGATGCTTGCGAGGCAAGTCGATGCCGCCATGCCACCGAACATGTTGCCTCGTTCGTCGCAATGATTGAAGGCGGCTCCGTTTCGGTGCCAGGGTTTCGAAACGAGCTTGCTGCATTGCCGTCGGCGCCTTCGCACGAAGGCGTTTTCTTTAGTTTTGCGATTCGACCGCGTGCTGCACCTATCCGAGTCTGCAAAATCGCTCACAAATCAAATGGTGAAGATGTCGCTTGCCAGCCGCTCCGCTTGGTACTTCCTCTCTCCGATTGCTGGAGCCGGTATATCATTGCTCGTTTTGCCATTGTCGACTCGTGTCATCGGCGCAGAAGAGTACGGAGCACTGGCGGTCGCTGCGGCCGTTGCAGCCATGTTGAATGCGATGGCGGCTGCTGCCATCGGTTTCGTGCTCTCCGAAAATTACTTGCGAGATGAGATGTCTGGCGTGCGGGGGGAGATCGCCTGCGCCGCCGTGCTTGCCGCCGTCGGCGGAGCCTTGGCCGGGTTGGTGATTTTCTGGCCGGTGACTGAGTTGTTGTTGCCGCACCTGCTGGTGGTTAACGACGTTCTGGCACGCGGCATGCGCATCTGCTTGCTGGGCGCAGTGATCGGGTCTCCCTGGGTGGTCTGCGTCGAACTGTTCATGCTCGAGGGCCGCGCCCGGGCCTTCGCGGTCGGCACTATTGCGCAAGCGCTGGTGAATGGCTGCATGGTGCTGATCCTGCTCTACATTCGACCGATGCCAGATTTGGCTTTATTCGCCGGTAACTTCGCCGGTCAAGTCGTCTTGGCCGCGGTCGGTGTGACCGCCATAGCCAGCCGGCTGCGTTGGCCTCGTGACGGTCGCTGGTTCGCCACCATGCTCTCCAAGGCCGTGCCAGTTGGCCGGGCCTCCCTTGCCGAGGCCGGGCGTAGCCTTTTCGAGCGCGGCTATTTGGGCGCGTGGACATCCGTGAGCGACGTTGGATTGTACTCTCATGCCCATCTCTACCGGAGTTGGGCAATGTTGACTCTCAACGCGGTATCGCGCGCGACTTGGCCAATAAATCTTGCCGAGGCTCAAGCAGCCGAGCCGACTTTCGTCGTCACCCGGGCGAGCTGGGCGATCGTGCAGGCGGGCGTCGGTGGCGTTGCCATGCTCTTTGCACTGTTCGGAGGCGAAATCATTTCGGTGCTGTCGTCCGGTAAATTCGTGGCTGCGAAACTGCTGGCCGTTATTCTTCTGGCTAGCCTCCTGATTCAGACCACCGGCAAGCCGGACACGGCACTGCTCATAGCGCGCGGGCGGGGGCAGTTCGTAGCCAACGCTGCCACTGCCGGCATCATCGCCGGCATAATCGCAATGCTTGCGTTGCTGCCCTTGTACGGCGCCCTAGGTGCCGCGCTCGCAGTCGTAGTGCAGATGTTGGTCACGCGGGGCTTTCTGGTGTATGCCAGCCGCCGCATCTACCCGCTGCCTTTTGCCGACGGATGGGTACTGTTTGGTCTCGGCGGCACGGCTGCCCTTTACGGCTGGACGTCCTTGGCCGCGCCCGGTATAATCCTGCGGGCACTAGCGATGGCCGCCGTTATTGCGGCGATCGCAGGCGTGTTGCGCAGCCAGGCGCTGGTTTTTTTCCGGTACCGTAGCGCCCCTAGTCCACCGCCGTCTACCGCTTCAGCGGTGCCCGATCGGCACTCTTCCGCCCACCGGCCGGCCCATCGTGACGAACGGCGCACCAACACCCTCGGATGATGCAAGACAGAACCCGCACCGCGCCGCGTAGAGCCCGCCTTTTGGTCCTTGGAGGGGTCTATCCTTTCGAGCATGGCAGCCAGGAAGCAGCCAACGTGGTTTCGCACCAATTGATTCGCTTCCTAGCTGAGAGCGGCGACTTCGAGGTGGCCTTTGCTTGCGTGGCCTTCGAGGAGAGGTTGCCGCCGGCTTGGGCCGGTGACGATCTGGAGGCATTGGCTCGCGTGGGAGTAGCCCTGCTGCCTCCGATCCGTCTACACGAACCCTCCCGCAGGGGCCTGGCCATCCGTTTCCTGCGTCTGCTCCGCGGCGATCCCGCCTTGATCCGCGGCTACGGTCATCCCGACGCGTTGGCTGCAGTCCAACAAGCCTTCAAGCCGGACGCCTTACTCACAATCTGGAGCGAAATTGCTACCGCTCTAACCAGCGACGTCGACCTACCGAAGTTTGCCTATTACGGCAATCCGGAGCACAAGATACTGGATGCCCGCCTGCGGTTGACTTGGGCCAACAGCGAGGCGTCCTTAGGTGGTCGCCTGGCTGCCTCGCCGCCGGTGCGCTCGCTCCTGGTTTCTGCGGTTCGCCGGGCGCACCTGAAGTTGATGGCGCGCCAGGATTGGATCGGCGACGTGGCGATGAACGACGCCGAGTACTATCGGTCCTGCGGCCTCGTCCAGGCCGAGTACATTCGCAACATGTGGGTACCGCCGGTCCGCTCCTACCATGAGATCAGGACTTCCACCGAACAAACGCAGCCATTCAAGATTCTTGGCAATGTCGGCCACCTCGGTGCTACTGGCAACACGCACGGCCTTGCGACGATTGCGCGCGAGATCCTGCCTCACTTGAAGCGTCGCCTTGGTGAAGGCACCTTTGAAATCCATCTGTGCGGCGGTGGCAGTCCGCATCCCTTGGTGGCCCCACTCCTAGACGACCCTCATCTGAAGGTGCGCGGCTTCGTCGACGACCTGGAGGAGGAGATGCGTACGGCGCCGGTTTTTCTGGTCGCCAACAACTCGAGCCATTTCGTCGTGGGCCACACTCGCTTTCTGCACGCTTGGTCGTTGGGCTGCTGCGCGGTCGGTTTTGCTGAAAGCCGTCTGGCCATGCCCGAACTCGAGCATGGTCGTAACGTCTTGCTTGGCGATAATGCTGAGCAGGTTGTCGAACATATCGTCACCTGTGCTCGACAGCCTGAGGTGAGGAGACGGATTGGCACGCAAGCCCTTGAGGACCTCCGGACGCTTTTTGGGGCCTCAGTGGCCGGCAGCCAGGTGCGCCAGCGCGTGTTGGCACGGCTCAAGTTGGACCGTCCCGAATCCGCCAAGGAGACTGCCGCGTGAACGCCAGGATAGATCTCTCCCGCCGCGTGCTTCGCCAGGCGGTGCGGGTACTCCGCCGTGTTCCGGGCAATATGCTGGCCCGAGACCTTTACGAGAGGCTCTCTCCGAGTCAACGGCAGAGCCGGCAGATGGACTCTGAGCAGGTCACTCGGCTTTGGAGCGCCTATCCCGATGTCCTGAACGAACTCCGCCAGCCACACCGGACCGACCGAGTAGTGTTGATAATCGGGCAGGGTCGGCCGATTTTTGCTTTCTTAGAGACCGCCATTCGCTACGCGTTTCGCTTGGCGGGGTACCGGGCGGTCGTACTCATCCCGAGCAGCCGGCAAGTTAAGCAGGCATATCGTGCGCTCGGCGAAGACACCACCTGCGAACTGCATGACTTCCAGAGCTTGCGGCCGGAGAAGCTGAAAGCCGCAGAACTGTGCTTTTCGAACCTCGATGAACTGCTCGACATTCGCCGGGGCGAGGTGCGCTGTGGAAAGTACGCGGCCTCCACGCTAATGCGGTCGCTGCGGGTCGGCCAATTCGACTTCTCGAATCCTGTGGTCAAAGCCCGAGCACTTGAGGCCTTAGCCTACTCGGTGGACAACGCGCTCACTGCTAAGCGGCTTATCGACAGGCTCAAGCCAGATGCGGCGGTGTTTGTGGACCGTGGCTACTCACCTGCTGGCGAACTTTTCGACACATGCATCGAACGCGACATTCCAGCCTACACTTGGAATGCCGGCCACCGCAACGACATTGTTATGCTGAAGCGATATAAACGTCATAACGCTGACGAACATCCCTTCTCATTGTCGCCGGAGAGTTGGAAGAGCGCCAAGGAGGTGCCGTGGTACGACAGCATTCGCGAGGCGGTGCTGCGCGAGCTGACCGACTGTTACCAGTCGGGGGAGTGGTTCGGGGAAGTAGCCACTCAGCTCTACAAGAAGGCTGTCGCCGAGGAGGAACTAAGAGGGCGCCTCGGTATCGATCCTTCGAAAAAGACAGCGGTGATCTTCCCGCATATCTTTTGGGACGGGACCTTCTTTTGGGGAGATGACCTGTTTGGCAGCTACGAAAAATGGTTCGAAGCCGTGCTGCAGGAAGCCGCTCGCAATCCGTCCGTCAACTGGATTATCAAAGTGCATCCGGCCAACTTGGTAAAGGACCAGCGCGACGGCTATACTGGTGAGCATTCCGAGGTTTCAGCCATCAAGCGGTGCCTCGGTGAACTTCCCGAGCATATCAAGTTGCTGCCCGCCGATGCGGAGATCAGCACGCTATCGCTTTTCTGCGTCTCCAACTATTGCCTCACCGTGCGCGGGACGGTTGGCATTGAGGCTGCCTGCTTTGGCATTCCAGTTCTCACGGCGGGCACTGGCCGCTACGACAGGCACGGATTTACCATCGACTCATCGTCCCGGGAGGAGTATCTGGCCCGTCTGCGCTCGATACAGGACATTCCACCCATAACCCGTGTGCAGGTTGAGTTGGCCTGCCGTTATGCTTATGCCACTTTGCTATGTCGGCCGGCGCCGGTGCGGCCGTTCGGCTTGCACTTCTCCAAGGACCAGCAGGCCAATATGGAGGTGAGTATCAGCACCAGCGCAAATGCCTCTCTGAGCGAGAGCGAGGATCTGAGGCGGATCGCGCGCTGGATCGCCTCTGGCGCTGAAGATTTCATAATGTTCGAACGTCTTAAGGCGCATGCGTCAGATGTCGGAGGTCCGAGCCAAGAACCAAATTGGATCCATCATGCTTAGCCCGAACTACGGAGACGCCGCATGAAACGGCTTGCTCTCTTGTCTCACCGTTTCGGCAATATCGGACATAACTTTATGGCGCTCGGAGCCGAAGTGGTGGCTCGCGAAGCCTTCGGCGACGATGTCGAGATTACGCATTTCGAGCAGCACCATCCGTTCCAGATCTATCCGGAGGGACACTGGTTGCGCTGGATTGATAAGGTGCGCCATGGCCGGCTGAGCTGGGTTCGCTATCACCTCGGCCGTGAGAACGCATATCGGAAACTATGGGAAAAAACTCGACCGCTTGAGTTTGATCTAGCGGTGGCCTGCGGAGGACCCAATCTTGTTTCAGGTGCTGCCGCGAGCCCCGAGATCCGTATCCTTCTGCACCATTTCAACGGTGCTTTCCGCCATCATGGTGTACCGTTGCTCGACGCTGCCATTGGTAGCGGCTTCCCACTCGAACGCATTCCAGAACGCCTATCTCCCGAGGATGAGAATTTCTATCGTGCCGCCACCAGCCTGGTGAGCGCAATCACTGTGCGCGAATCCGAAGCAGTCCGGCTTTATGCAACCATTGGGGTGCAAGCACCGCTTATCCCCTGCATCGCCATCGCTTCGGGACGCTGGTTTGAGCGTATTCGTAATGAACCTGACGCAGTCGCGGAGCGGGCTGTGGACGGTGGTATCGTGATCGTCAACTTCCAGGCTAAGGGCTCCAATACGGACTGGAATCAAAGGGTGGATCCGGCCGCTTGGATGGAATTGGTGCGTTGTGTTATCGCCGACTTGCGGGCGGATGGCCGGCGCGTTGAGCTCGTTTGCCATTCTGCCTACGAACATCGCTTAGCTAAACAATTGGCCCCCGACCTGCCGGCCCATTTTCCGAAGACGGAGGAGGAGTACGGCAAGGTCATGGCTCGTGCGGCGGTCGGCTTTGTCAGTCGTATCCATGCGGGCATTGCTTTGGCGGGTGTCGGGGTGCCCTCGTTGGTTGTCGGCAACGATACCCGTATAGGCACAACAGCCGAAATGGGGCTGCCATCTTACTTCACGAAGCATCTTAGCCGCGAAATCGCGCTGGCAGAGATACGCAAATTGTTGTCTTCAGCGGACTCTGAACGCGACCGGCTGCGTGCTCTTCGTGAAGACGCATTGACCCGTTACGTTGAACAATTCACCCGCTGCGCAAGGGCTTGATATGACCTCGACATTCAGAATAGCCGGTCGTCAGGTGGGGCCAGGTTGCCCTGCGTACGTTATCGCCGAGGCCTGTGACAATCACATGGGGAGTCTGGACGCTGCATTAGAAATGGCACGCCAGTCCAAGTTGGCGGGGGCTGATGCGGTGAAGTTCCAGCATCATTTGCCTGACGAGGAAATGTTGCCCGACACACCCATGTCGGACAATTTCGATGAACCGCTTTACGAGTTTCTGAAAAAGCACGCGTTGACACTTGATCAGCATCGAAAGATCAAGACGTTTTGCGACCAGATCGGTATTACCTATCTCTGCACGCCCTTCAGCTGGGCGGCCGCCCAGGAACTGATGCAGTTCGACGTGCCGGCGTTCAAAATCGGATCAGGCGAAATGACCGATGTGCCTTCTTTGGTCCGCATCGCAGGGTTCGGCAAGCCGATGATCGTATCGACTGGCATGGCAACCTTCCCAGAGATCGAACGCACCTATCAGTCCCTTATCACGCGAGGTGCGCCACTCGCGTTGATGAACTGCGTCAGCGAGTATCCGCCGCGCTACGAGGACGTGAATCTAGGTGTTATCCAGCAAATGAGTCAGCGGTTCCCGGCGGCGGTGATTGGCCATTCCGACCATACGCCGGACTTGTTCACCTGCTACGCCGCGATCACCCTTGGGGCCTGCATTATCGAGAAGCACGTGATCCTCGACAAACGCACGCCCGGGCCCGACCAATCCGTCAGCATTGATTTCCGCGATCTCGCAACATTGGTCGACGGAATTCGCAAGGTGGAGGCTGCGCTCGGAAATGAGAAGAAGGTGCACCACCGTGAGGAGCAAATCAGGACCTGGGCATTCCGCTCGATCGTATCGACCCGTTCGATCGAAGCAGGCGAGGTGATCACTCAGGCAATGATCTGGTCGAAGCGGCCCGGCACGGGCATACCGTCTTACCGCATGGATGAGGTCATCGGTCGCCGCGCCGTGCGTGCCGTTCCAGAAAATTCCCTGTTGTCATGGGACGATCTGTCGTGACCATGGGCCAAGGCACAACGTGCTTCCAGAGAACTCAATGAAACTGCTTTTCCTGAATGGCTCGCGCGGCGAGTGGGGGTACATCCGGCCAATCATCGATCTGTGTATTGCCCGGAGGATCGATTACGGCGTGTGCGCCACCAACATGGTGCTGCTTTCAAATCACGGTGCGCTCATCGATGAGATCAAGGCGCAGGGCTATCGGGTCTGCGACGATATCTTCATGTCACTCGAGGGGCACAGCCACGTCACGATGGTGAAGTCGCTGGGGATCTTCCTGACCTCGTTCGTCGAAACCATCAATCGCGAAAAGCCCGATTGGCTGATACTTGCCGGTGATCGCGGCGAGCAGCTGATGGGAGCGGTGGCCGCGGCATACACCTACACGCCGGTAGCCCACATCCAGGCCGGCGAGCGCTCGGGCAATATCGACGGAGTTGCTCGGCACGCCATTGGCAAGTTCGCGCATCTCCATTTCGCGGCAAATCAGGACGCGGCCGATCGCTTGGCGCGCCTTGGCGAGGAGCCGTTTCGCATCCACAATGTCGGAGCACCACAGCTCGACGAGCTGGTGAGCGGGGACATTGCTGGCCCCGCGGATCTGACCAGCCGGTACGATCTGGATGTCACCGCCCCATACCTGCTTGCGGTGCTGCATCCCGTGACCGAAGAGATGGACCTCGCGGCGACTCAGGTTGCCGCAATGACGAGCGCAGTCGGCCATTTCAACATGCCGAAGGTCTGGATCCTTCCCAACAACGATGCTGGTTCGCATGCAGTGCGCCAAGCCCTTTTCCTCCACCGGAAATCCGACACGCTGATCTTCGACAATCTCTCTCGGCGTGACTATTTGGGTTTTCTCAGGCACGCGACGGCGATCGTGGGGAACTCCAGCTCCGGACTGCTGGAAGCGCCGACCTTCAAGATTCCAGCGGTCAACCTCGGTCGCCGTCAGGCGGACCGCGTGCAGGGATCCAACGTTATCAACGCGCCCTTCGAGGTCGATGCGATCTCAGCAGCCATTAAAAAGGCCATCTCGCGTGAGTTCAACGATGTCCTAACCGCGTGCGAGAATCCGTATGGCGACGGGTGCTCCGCCCAGCGAATTCTCGACATCCTATCCGCCATGCCAATTGATGACCGCTTGTTGGTGAAGCGCCTAACCTATTGAGAGAAGGTCATGGACAATACGTCTCTTGCCGCTGTCACCATTCCGTTGTCGGCGCGAATCATTGATGCCGCCCAGGCGATCCGCCAGAGCCGCCATCGCTGCGTTATCGCAATGGCCGATGACCGGGTCGTGGGAGTTTTGTCAGAGGGCGATATCCTTCGTGCGCTGCTTCATGGCAGTGATGTGCACGGGCCCATTGCCGATTGGGTGAGCCACGGTTTCAAGTTCCTGCGTTCGTCCGACTGGAAGGCGGCGCTGGCACTGATGCAAAAGCACGGGATCACCCTTGTGCCGATCGTGGACAACAACTTTCGCCCAACAGGGATCATCACTCTGATGGACGTCCTGAACCGCTGCACGCTTCGGGAAGAGGCGGATCCAGAATGATCGTTGTCGTTCCGGCACGCGCCGGTTCCAAACGCTTGCCGTTCAAGAACATCGCGTTGCTTGCGGGGCGACCTCTGCTCTGGTACACGCTTCAAGGTGCCCGCGAGGCGGGTTGTCTTGCCGACCTGGTCGTTTCCACCGATGCAGAAGTAATAGCCGACCTGGCGCGGGCAGCGGGCGCCCGCGTGCTGATGCGCCCGACGGAGCTGGCCGACGACACGGCTTCGACGGAGGCGGTTCTGTTGCACGTACTAGACGTGCTGGCAGGCGAAGGCCGCAATGACGACTGGGTTATGACTTTGCCACCTACCTCGCCGTTTCGCACCGCGGGGACCATTAGCGCGTTTTTCGAGGGGGCGCGAGAGTTGCCCGATAATATCGATTGCCTGATGTCGGTGACTGAAACGCGGGGCGACTATTGGCGTCGCATGGCGGACGGCAGTTTTCAGCGGCTGTTCCCTGATGCACCG
Source organism: Bradyrhizobium sp. CCBAU 11386 (assembly GCF_028128955.1). Taxonomy (NCBI): domain Bacteria; kingdom Pseudomonadati; phylum Pseudomonadota; class Alphaproteobacteria; order Hyphomicrobiales; family Nitrobacteraceae; genus Bradyrhizobium; species Bradyrhizobium sp. CCBAU 11386. The sequence goes on along the minus strand of NZ_LBKA01000249.1, from coordinate 35,131 downwards.
CGCCGTCAGCAGGACCGCGAGCCGCTGTTTGAGGAGAATAGCGCGGTCTACGTTACCAGAGCCTCGGCTCTCCGCCAGACTGGATCGATCCTAGGGCGCGCTGTGCGCGCTTTCGCGATTCGCCCGCGCGAAGCCCTGGACATCAATACGCCGGAAGACTTGGCCCTTGCCGAGGCGCTGTTGCGCGAGGCTGGTCGGACCTAACCAAATAATGGGCCCGCATGAAAATCGTTGGTTGATTACCGGAGGCGCAGGGTTCATCGGGTCGAACCTCGCCGCCGATCTGCTTCGTGCGGGGGCACCGGTGACCGTTCTCGACGATCTTTCATCCGGGCAGATGCGGAACATCGATCGGCTGGGCGAATACGGCGATCTGTTCAGGTTCGTGCGCGCCAACGTGCTCGACGGCGGAGCCGCAGCTTCAGCCTTGGAAGGGGCAGACGTCCTCGTGAATCTTGCGGCACAAGTCTCGGTCGCGCGTTCCATCGCGCGGCCCGATGAAACGCTGCTGATAAACGACAGAGGCTTCCGGACAGTGTCGGCGCTGGCGTTAGATATGGGGGTGCGCCGAATAGTCTTCGCGTCGTCGGCTGCCGTATATGGCGAGAATCCAGTCCAGCCACTGACGGAGCAATCTGGGCGGCAGCCTCAGAGTCCCTACGCGGAAAGCAAGGTCGCCAATGAGGCGGCCGCCGCGGAAATGGCAGACCGGTATCCCGATCTTTCCGTCACGGGGCTGCGTTTCTTCAACATCTATGGCCCAAACCAGGCGGCGACCGGTGGCTATGCTGCTGTGATACCCGCCTGGCTTGCTGCAGCGGAGGCGGGGGTGTCTCCGGTCATCTTCGGGGACGGCGGACAAACCCGGGACCTCTGCCACGTAAGCGATGTCGTCGCAGTCATCCGTGCTGTGGTGCGTGCGGCGCGTCCAGGAGCTAGCGTCTATAATGTCGGTTCCGGCACCTCGGTAACCCTGCTGGAGCTCCTTGAAACGATCAACAAGCTGGGGCGCCAGGTTGGTTGCGTTCTCCCCCCGCCACTCTTCGAGCGGCCGCGCGCCGGAGACATTCGCTATTCGTCGTGCGATATTGCAGCGCTTATGCGTGACATCGGATGGCGCCCTCGGGTAAGCCTAGAAGAAGGCCTTAGGGCGCTTGTCATGGATTGTGTGGGACGCCGCGCATCGAGGTGATCCGGTTCGCACGACGCAACGCTGGCGAGATCGCGGCTAAAATTGGCCTTGTTGATCGAAGACGGAATTTTCGTGTCATCATCTCTTGGGTAGATGACGCATGTATCGGGGTCGACGAAGCACATGCGCTGAACAGGCCAATCGAAAGAGCGACTAATCCTGACATCGTGAGAGCAGAGGAGCGAGGCGTGGAAAATGTGAGGCAGGCCGTTCTCGCCATGCTGCCCAAGTTTTTTCTTCGACCAGCTACGCCCGCGAGCTTTGCAGAGAAGTTGGCCCTGTCCGTTCTGCTCTTCGTCGTGAGTATTTTTTGGGGTGTGGTTCGCTCAAGCTTGATTTTGCGGTCAGCCTTCGGCGATGTTCTTGAGAACGAGGTCCCGTTTTGGATCAGAATCAGTTTTTTCGCCGCGCTTGTAATTCCCTCGGCCGTATTTTTTCTGCTTCGGCGAGACCGTTTTTGGCTGCTGGGATTGAGTTCCGCAATCGGCGTGCTGCCGGAGCTTCCTCTGTTGCCCTTCATGCGAGATTACGCGCATCTCGTGATCATCGGTAGTGTAACAAGTGCGCTGTTGTTTGGGAGAACGTTCCGTCCGGAGTCGCGGATTCCGGGGTTTGCGCGTGCTTACGTGCTGTATGTACTCCTCTGCGGAGCGTCAGCGATTGTCAACTTTGTGCTCTTTCAGAATATTTGGCAATTGAAGGTCGGAATATCGTTTTTACTCTTCTTTACGGCCCTCGCAGCCATGATCGCGACTGTTAGCAGCAGGAGCGAGCCGCCATGGCGAATCGTCGAAGGCGTGGTCGACGGGTTCGTGTGGGGCGCGATCGGTCAGTGTCTAATTGCGATAGTCTCGCTTCCGCTCTTGTTCATCGTGCCGTACGAGCAAGGAAACGACACGGTCTTTGGCCTAGCGTACTATGATCGCTACAAGTCGACGATGTCGGGGCCTGTTAGCCTGGGCGTGTTTTTCGTTGCAGCCATGCCGTTGGTGCTCCTGTGGATGCGCCGACGAAGCAGCCCAGCGAACACGCGCCTTGGCTGGATGTATCTGCAAATGGCACCATGGCTGATCGTATTTAGTGGTAGTCGGACAGCCCGCGTGGTCGTGATCGGCCTCATCTTGAGTTTTCTTCTCAAACCCGCCACACGACGTGCCGCCCTTCTAATATTGCCATCCACAGCTATTGCCTTTTACGTAGGCTTCTATTTTGAATCCTTTCCATCGGCAGTTCGCGCGCTCCTCGGGGATACAAATGCCGCTACGCTCAGCATAAGGGGGCGATTTTTCGAGGTTAGCGACCGATCAGAGCTAATCATTGCAACGCTCCGAGCTTTGCCATTGCTAGGACAGACGTTGATTGAATTGGCGCGCTCTAATGGCGGTCCGTTTGATTTGCCGCCAGTTGCAGCTATGCTGCCCCCGCAGGTTTTGCAAATCATCAACCTTATCGTTGGCTACGGTGCCGGTGTCGGAGGATATTTGCGAAGTGGATATCCATCCCCCCATACGACCTTGCTGAATCTTCTGGTGGAAACCGGGATATTGGGTTTCGTTCTATATTGCGCCTTCATCACGTGGCTTGCACTACGGCTGCTTGTGCGATCATTTTCTGGATCTGACCCCCACGCGATTACACCGTGGCTATGTCTGCTATCCTACGGCGCCGTCCTGACCGCACACGGCACTTATGTCCCCCAATGGTGGGGGTATTATTCTGTGATTCTCATTCTCGCCGCGGCGGCAGCAGGGAACTCCACAACCGGACAAAGACCCGGAGAGCTCTCGACATGCGCTCTTTCCCAAAAGTTCACGAAGAACTCGCAATTTAGTCAGCTGCGTGACGGCGGACGACGAGCCAATTGAGTGCAAATTGAGAAGGAGACACTGTCAGGCGGCATGGCGAGAGGCCTCAGATGAATCTCGCTTCTGCCAGCTAGCGATCGCGTGAGGGGAGCCGCGGGTTGCCCCTAGGTTGATGCGCGGCTATAAGCGTCCGGGGAACAATCTACACACGCCAATTTGGGACGATTGCGAGCGCTGCGATGCCGGATTCGACGTTTGATTTAGCGGGACGCCGCATCTGGGTGGCGGGCCATCGCGGTATGTTGGGCTCGGCAGTCGTTCGCAGACTCGCGAGCGAGGGCTGCGAGATCCTAACCGTCGCGCGCGAGGAACTGGACCTCTGTGACCAGGCTGCAGTGAAGAGCTGGTTTGATAGAGTACACCCGGAGGTTGTTGTGCTGGCTGCTGCCCGAGTAGGCGGAGTGCTTGCGAACAGCAGGTATCCCGCAAGCTTCCTTTCTGACAATCTCGCTATCCAGGACAATGTGATTCAGGCGGCTGCGCGTCGTGGCGTAAAGAAGCTGTTGTTCGTCAGCTCTTCCTGTGTGTACCCACGCTTGGCTGAGCAGCCTATTCGCGAAGAAGCCTTGATGACTGGTCCTCTAGAGCCGACCAACGTGTGGTACGGGGTCGCAAAAGTAGCCGGCATGATGCAGTGCGCCGCATATCGTCAGCAATATGGCCTCGATTTCATTGCGGCGGTTCCCGGAAATCTCTACGGACCGGGCGACTATTTCGACAATGAAAACTCCCATGTCATTCCGGCGTTTATCCGCCGCTTTCACGATGCAGTCAGCAACGGGCTGGACGAGGTCGTGGTCTGGGGTGGGGGCACTGCGCGTCGTGAATTCGTTCATGTCGAGGAGTGCGCTGACGCGCTGGTTTTTCTTCTCAAGAATTATTCGTCGGGCGATATTATCAATATTGGTAGCGGTCTCGACGTTTCGATCCGTGAACTTGCGACCCTGGTTGCCGCCGTTGCCGGGTTCACGGGGCGCATTGCCTTCGACGCATCGAAGCCGGAAGGGGCGCCTCGCCGGCTGCTGAGCACTGAGCGGCTTACGCGACTTGGCTGGCAATCGAAGATGTCGCTCCGTCAAGGATTGGAATCGACCTATCAGTGGTTTCTGGCTAGCCGTGCGGCCGGACACGTTCCGCGTGGATTTGGCCCTGACGACGGCGGCCGTGATGTTGGTGCTCAAAAGGCAAGCGGCAGTTAGCCCGGTGGCGCGGCTTCGGACAACCTATTGATCCACGCAATGAATTCCGCCGTCGCTTTCTCGGGACTAAAGAGGTCTTTGTAAACTTGGCAGCCGGCTTCCGCGACCCGCCGCGCCCAAAGCGGATCATCGACGGCTCGCTTCATGCGAGCTACAAACTCCCCGCCCGAAGCGGCCAGCGCACAGGTTTGACCGTCAACAAGCGCCACATTTCCGAGAGCTACATTTTCATGGGCAATCACGAGGGTTGACTGGCTTAGCGCGTACAAGATGCGCGTTCTGTTGCCTGCCGGAACGTCGATGGGCACAAGTGCAGCGTGACATTCGGCCAAAGTTGACGGAAGGTTCTCGACAAAGCCGACACGGACAAATTCTGGCTTGTCCTTGATCGCTTCGGCAAACCATTCGGGCAAGCTTCCCCGTCCGGCCAGGATGATCTTGAAGCCACCAGCCCCCCAGAGCTTGACCAGAGGGCTATAGACCTTCGCGACCATGAAGTGCAGCGCCGAGCGCGAACCGAGGCCGACAAGATTGCCGAAGAACATGAAAGTGGGGGTATGCGGCTTTGCGCGGTACGGAACGGGAGTGTCGATCACCGGCCAGGGGTAGGGGCAATATCGATGGTTCTTGAGTCCGAGGCGGCTCAGTTGTTCTTCCGACGACGCTGCGGACGCGATCACTTCATCATACGATGACAAGACCCATGCGTAGACATGCTTCCAATTCCGCGCGGCCAACCAGTATTTCGTAAAAGCGAAAATTCGCCAGGGGCGTTCCTGAAGACCGTAGAGACCGTGATAGTAGGTCGTCTGGAAATTAAGGTCCCCCAACCAGGCGAGCTTTCGAGTGGCAGGGATCTCTAGTCCCAGCCACGCGGGCAAGATGTCGAACGCAATAAACAGGTCGGCGGCAAATTGTCGCCCCCGTTCGATCAGCTTCGCGGCAGACGATAAATCGATCCGATGTTCCCTTGCGCCCTGGACGACAAGCTGACCGGTGGTCGCCGCCAAGACTTCGAAGTGATCGTTTGAGGCAGACCCGCGATATGCCTCGAAAGCCTGCTGATCCCTCTGGCCTTCGTCGAGCAGGATGAGATGAAGGACGTCGAACGATTGAGCGCGGATTGCCTGTAGAAAGCTGTAGATGATAACGAGGCTAGCACCCTCGCGTTCGTCCGGAACACCTTTGGTACAAAGAATAATCCGCCTGCGCCGCTGCAATTCACAGCTCCCCGGCAAAGACCGGCTTCGTGGCGGTTATCGCTCGTCCGAAGGTCATTTTTTGCTTGATAATGCCGGAATTGTTTGCGAGGAGGCCCTACCGACTGCGCTTATGCACTGACGCAGAAGCGACAAAATACGCGGTCTGACCCGAATGAATCAAGCGATTATTATTACGTCCATCAACCCTCCCAATGAGGTCATGAAGACCATTGCGAGGGACGCTGTTCGCTCTGGCTTTGACTTCGTCGTGGTTGGAGATACCAAAAGCCCCCCGGACTTCTCGATTGAAGGGTGCCGCTTCCTTGGGATCGCGGATCAAGCCAAGTCGGGCTTCGCATTCGCAAATCTCGCGCCGGTGAAGAATTACGCCCGCAAGAACATCGGCTATCTGGCCGCGATTGCAAATGATGCGCAGGTTGTCATCGAGACGGACGACGATAATTTCGCGCGGCCGCAATTCTTCGAGAACCGGTCTCGCAACCTGATCGCGCCCATTGTGTCGGGACATGGATGGGTCAATGCCTATCGGTACTTTACCGATGGAAATATTTGGCCACGCGGGCTGCCGCTGGATCACGTCCTAAAGCCTATTCCCGATTTCGAGGCATTGGAGCGTGCCGAGGTCGATTGTCCGATTCAGCAGGGGCTCGCCGACGGTGATCCTGATGTGGACGCGCTTTATCGGCTGGTACTGCCGTTGCCTCACAACTTCCGTACCGACCGGATCGTCGCATTCGGGACGGGCGCGTGGGTCCCGTTCAATAGCCAGAACACGAGCTGGTGGCCCAGTGCCTTTCCGCTCATGTATCTACCATCCTATTGCAACTTTCGCGTAACAGATATCTGGCGCAGCCTGATTGCTCAGCGCATTGCCTGGGCGAACGGCTGGCATATCCTCTTTCATGGGCCGACCGTCTGGCAGGACCGGAATGAACATGATCTGATGAAAGACTTCGAGGATGAGATCCCAGGTTACCTCAATAATCATCGCATTCGACTGATGCTTGAGGATCTGCCGATCAAGGGCGGGCTTGATCACATCAAGGAGGATGTTCGTCGTTGCTATCAAGCCTTGGTGCATTGCGAGCTGGTCGGAGCGGCCGAGCTTCCCTTGCTGGATTCGTGGACGTCGGATTTGGATCGGATTCTCAGCCGTAGGTAGGCGCTGGCTTACCAGGGGTGCGCAAGATATGAACTGGCAAGATCGTTTACGTACATCTTTGCTACCGACCTACGAGGGGCTGCCGAGCGGCACCAGGCGGCTCGCGCGGCGGGTATTTGCAGTTCTGCAAGGGCCACTCTTCTCCGCGCGAGCGCGATGGGTCCGCTTCAGCTATTTGCGCCACATCGCTTGGGAGCGGAAATATCTGTTCCTCTGCATGGCCCGCTTCGCGAACGTCAACCGCCCGATCAAAGGCTACTACATGGAGTTCGGTTGCTTCGGCGCCAACACAATGAGGTTGGCGTATGACAGCTTTCATCATTTGTTCGACTGGCAGTACGTGGCCTTCGACTCGTTCGAAGGATTGCCAGAAATTTCCGAAATTGACCGTCAAGAGGCTTGGGAGCAGGGCAAGCTGAAGACGGGTGAAGAAGACTTCAAGCGAATTTGCCGACGTCATGGCATGCCCGCGGATCGATTGCGGACCGTGAAGGGGTTCTATGACGCCAGCTTGACGCCGGATTTGGCTCGCGAGCTTCTTCCGTCCAAAGCCGCCGTTATCTACATCGACTGCGATCTTTACGCGTCGACCGTTCCCATCCTTTCGTTCATCGTCGACTTCTTGCAAGTTGGCACGATCATTGTGTTCGACGATTGGAATTGCTTCTGGGCCGATCCCGACCGTGGCGAACGACGGGCTTGGCGCGAATTCTGCGAAGCCAACCCGCATCTTCGTTTTGAGCCTTTCGTGCAGACGGGAATGCAGATGTCCTTTGTCTGTATCGGAACCTACGCGCAAAGCTCTGCTGAGGCCAGCGGGAGTCCGGCGGGGTGAGCTGGCTCGCAGCTCTTCGCGGCCGTTTTGCGGGGCGCGTTCTGCTCTTTGTAAGCGCGACGGTCTTTCAGGCCCTGGTGTCTGTCGCCATCCTGCCGTTGACCACCGTTGTACTGACTGCGGCCGATTTCGGCTATTTTGCGCTGATGATGTCGTGGGCTGCGCTTGCCAGCGCCTTGGGCGATGCGGGCGGTTCTCTTGCGCTTCCGGCAAACTATTCGGTTGCTTCGGTACCCGAGCGTCGGCGGATGCTGTCGAGCTTCTTTTTGGTCTCGCTCTTGTTCAGCTCGGGGCTCGCCGCCGTATTTCTGGCGGCTTGGCCCTGGCTACAGCAGATGATGTCAGTTCCCGAAGAGGCCTCGCGCGCCACTCTCGTTCTAACGGCTGTCCTCGTTCCGATGAAGTCGGCGACGATCCTCTCGACCAATGTCTTCTCCGTTGCCGGCCGGGGTAACGCGGTCGCGGCCCAGATCGCTATGCAGGCAGTTGGCTCGTTTGTCGGTACGTTGATCTCACTCTTTGGCTTCGATTTGGGATTGTCATCGCTTTTCGTTGGAGCCGTTGTTGGGCAAGCATGTTCTGTCTTTGTTTCCCTCGCTGCGCTCGGTGCGGAGCCGTGGCATGCACCCAGCCGTCGATGGTTGTCGATTCTTCGATCTCACAGCCTCGCCTCGCTGACTGCTGGCATCACCGGAGGATTGCGCAGCATAGGGGAGAATTCGGTGGTGGCAGCAAATATGGACATCTCAGCCGTTGGATATCTCAGTCATGCCCGGCTCTATTATGGGACATTGCTCGCTGGGACCAACGCCGTTGCGGTTAACGTCTGGTCAACTTCACTGGCCGAGGCGCGGGATGGGCGGCGGCATTTTCCAATGACCAGACGGGTGTGGTTGCCGATTCATATCCTGATCGCCCTTTTCGGAGTGACCTTCTCCTGCTTCGGTGAGGAGTTCGTTGCCATTCTGACTCATGACCGACTAACGCCCGCAGTCCAGTACGTGCCCTGGTTTGCATTGCTTCTGCTGCTCCACGTTTCGGGTCGAACCCAAAACGCGACAGTTTACGCAAATGGCGGTGCACGAAGCCTCATCAATGCAAACTCTTTGATTTCGACGTGCTGTCTGGCCGCCCTGCCATTTGCCGTTGGTACGGTAGGGGGGCTTGGCTTCAATGCAGGACTCGCGGGGGTTGTCGCCGTCCTTCTCATCGAAGCGATCTTGTTCCGGACCTACATCTACTGGAAATCAACTTCGTTCGGACGACTTGAAACCTTCGATGATGGCCGGGTCGTCTGCGGCAGCATTGCCATTGTCCTGAGCTGGCTGTTCAACAAGTACATGGCGCCCGCGTTGATGACGAGGATCGTTCTGTGCTTCGTAGTCTACCTGGCAGTAGTCGTCGTCGAACGAGGGCGCATTCTCGATTTGCTCCACACTCTGCGCAACCGATCTCACGCAAAGATTCAGGACATTTGAACCAGAGGCCAAACTGATGGCGAAACACGATCTTGCAGCTCTCCGGGCCGCCGCGGAGGTTGCGGCAGAAATTGTGCTCGACGGATATGTCGACCGATGGGTCGAAGGCGCCATCTTTCCTTGCGAAATGGGATTCTTCCTGGCGCGCTGCATCGTCGAGGATGTATCGGTCGTCGTGGAGTCCGGCCGTCAGGATGGTTATTCGACAGAGATTCTTGGTGATTGGGCCAAGCGAACCAGTCGGAGGCTCGTCTCGATCGACCTGGAGCAGGATTCGGCGCGCGCAGCCGCTTGCCGGCAACGTCTTGCGCATTTGCCAATCGAGCTCGTCAAGGGCAGCGCCTACGAGGAATTCGGCCGTTGGTCGAACAGGCTTCGCGAAGCTCGAGTTGGTTTTCTCGTTGACGGTCCCAAGGGGTGGCCCGCCATTTCGATGATGGCCGCTGGCCTGTCCGACAATGTTCGCCTGATGGCCATTCACAACCTGACCGTTGGGAGTGGCGAGCGAGCGTTCTTCGAGGAGTTGGGAGGCGCGGAGGTGTTCTATGAAGCGGCGCTCGATGCGCCCGGACCGCGCTGGCAGGAACTTCGCGAGCGCGAGGTCCGTGTGGCGACCCGAGCAGGCGCAGCCAGGTCGCTGGAGATCTCTTCGCTCGGCGTTCTCCTCCTCGACGCGGAACGTCGCCAGCGTGCTGGCGGCGCTCTGCGGCGGGAGTTTGGCCTCCATCAGCCGAGAGTCGTCAAGGCCCTCTGGTCAGTTGGAGCCTATCGCGCGACGACAAAGCTTTATGGTTTGTCCTATAGGCTTTTTAGACGCTAAACAAGCGCGATCGTGTTGTCGTCGAAGCCGCTGTGGGAACCGTGTTCCGCACCGGTGCAGAAGGGTATCTCAATCGACTTCGCACCTTCCCTCCGCTTGATTGTGGCCCAATAGTTCGGTATGTCGAGGCCACCTCCCTGTTCATCTTTTGTTTCGAAAGCTCGCGCCATGGCTGCCGGCCGCCAAATACCCTACGTGATCGCGGAGATTGGATCGGTCCACGATGGATCGTTCGGAAATGCGTGTCGTCTGCTTGAAGCGGCGGCCGACTGCGGCGCGGATGCGGTCAAATTTCAGACCCACATTGCCGAAGCGGAAACGCTGCTGGACGCACCATCGCCGTCATATTTTTCGGCCGAGCCGCGCGCAGCATATTTCAGGCGGACGGGGTTCTCCCTCGATCAGTGGGGACGTCTTGCAGAGCTCGCCAGGAAGCGCAATGTCGACTTCCTGTCTTCGCCATTTTCGCTCGAAGCCGTCGATTTGCTGGAGCAGGTCGGCATCAGTGCGTACAAAATTCCTTCTGGTGAGGTGAGTAATCTGCCGCTGATGGAATACATTGCGAGGATGCGAAGGCCGGTGCTGCTTTCGTCTGGCATGAGCAACTGGCAAGAACTGGACGCGGCGGTCGCTGTACTTCGTTCTTCGTGCGCGCTGACTCTGCTTCAGTGCACATCGGTCTACCCGTGTCCACCAGAGCAGGTCGGCCTTAATGTCATGATGAAAATGCGCGAGCGCTATGATGTTCCCGTGGGCTTTTCGGACCATACGCTGGGCTTTGCTGCGGCGATTGCTGCCGTTGCGCTCGGCGCCATCGTCGTCGAAAAGCATTTCACCTTCTCCAGACTGATGTATGGAAGTGATGCCAAGCACAGCATGGAGCCGGATCAGTTCAAGCTTCTCTGCGACGAACTGAAATTCGCCGGGCGTATGATGACATCTCAAGTCGAGAAGGATGACCTGTCGTCCGTATCGGAGATGAAGCGGATCTTCGAGAAAAGCATCGTTGCTGCCGTGGACCTCGCGGAGGGGATCGAAATTCAACAGCATCACTTCGCATTCAAGAAGCCGGGGGATGGCATTCCTGCCGCCCGGTACCGAGAGTTTATTGGCCGGCGCTTGGCGCGTTCCCTGCCTCGGGATCACAAGTTCGGCGAGGAGGACTTTGCGTGAGCAAGAAGAGGATTTGCGTGGTTGTCGGCTCGCGCGCTAACTACAGTTCAATCAAGTCGGCGATGCGCGCCATCCAACAACATCCCGCCCTCGAGTTGCAATTGATCGTGGCGGCGTCGGCGGTGCTCGACCGCTATGGCTCTGTCGTCAATCTGATTGAGAAAGACGGCTTTACGCCGCACGCTCGGGTGACGATGTTGATCGAAGGAGAGACGCCGGCGACTATGGCGAAGTCCACGGGGCTCGGCTTGCTGGAGCTGCCGACCTTGTTCGAGCAACTTGCTCCTGACGTGGTTCTGACGGTCGGAGATCGCTTCGAAACGATGGCGACGACCTTGGCAGCCGCATACATGAACATACCCGTGGCCCACACCATGGGTGGCGAGGTGAGTGGCACCATCGACGAAAGTATTCGTCATGCGGTGACGAAGTTTGCGCATATCCACTTTCCGGCAAGCGACGGCGCGCGGGAGCGCATCATCAAGCTTGGCGAGCGGCCGGAACATGTCCACATGGTTGGCTGTCCGCGCATCGATCTGGTGGCCGATATTCTGAAAAATCCGGTCGCAAACGTATTTGATCGGCTCTTTGATGACGGGGTTGGGCAACGCTTCTCGATCGATGAGCCGTTCGCGCTCATTTCCCAGCATCCGGTCACGACCGAGTACGGTGACGGTGAGGCGCAAATCATGATGACCCTGGAAGCCGTGCGTGAGCAAGGCTTGGCTGCAGTCGTGCTGTGGCCGAATGCCGATGCAGGCTCTGACGATATCTCGCGCGGTATCCGGAAGTGGCGCGAGCGGAAGCTCGACGATCGCATGCACTTTTTCAAGAACCTGCCCATCGATGTTTACGTCAATCTAATGCACTCCACGGCATGTCTCGTTGGAAATTCGAGCAGCGGGATTAGAGAGGGGGCGTACATCGGCACGCCCGTCGTGAATATCGGTTCCCGGCAGAACATGCGCGATCGTGGCGACAACGTAATCGAGGTCAGCTATAACAAGAGGCAAATCTCAAAAGCTATCGCGAAGCAGGTCGAGCACGGCCGCTACGCGATGAACCCGATCTACGGCGACGGAACGGCTGGCCCCAGGATTGCCAACGTTCTGGCCGCCGAGAAGGTAGCAATCCAGAAATGCATAACGTATTGAGCCTGAAACGCCCCAGTCACGGCGAGGCTGATGCCGAATGACACTCGTGGCCCTCATACCCGCCCGGGGTGGTTCGAAAGGCATTCCGCGTAAGAACCTTACGCTATGCGGGGGACGTTCCTTGCTGGATTGGACGGCAGAGACCGCGTTGCATTCTGGCGTCATCGATCGCGCGGTACTTTCGACGGATGACCAGGACATCGCCGAGGCTGGCCGGGCGCTGGGGCTCCACGTGCCATTTCTCAGGCCTCCGGACCTGGCGGGAGACGCTGCACCGATGCTGGGGGTCATGCAGCATTGTCTTGCCGAACTGCGTCGAGCGGGAGAGACGATCGAGGCGGTCGTGCTGTTGCAGCCGACCTCACCGTTTCGCCGTGCGCACCACGTGCGCGAGAGTGTCGCAAAATTCCGTAAGACCCAGGCTCATACGCTGGTGAGCGTCGTGCGTGTGCCGCATCGCTTCGTTCCCGAAGGACAGATGCGGGAGAACGGTGGGTTTCTATCACCCTATTTCGGGGGAGGCGTCGGAAGGACCACGCGGCAAGAGAAGCAACTTCTATTCGCCCGGAATGGTCCGGCTGTGCTGATCGTCCGCAGTTCAGTTCTCGATGCCGGCCTGCTCTATGGGGATTCCATCGTCGGGTACGAAATGGACGAGTTGTCGTCACTCGATATCGATACGCCGGAAGAGCTTAGGCTCGCCGATCATCTGCTGCGGACGGGCTACGTCCGATGAACGCAATCGTGCGATATCTGCGCCGTAGTCCGTTTGCCGGCGGCCTTGCCGATTTCAGAGAGCGGATGGCGAATGCCGGCGACTACCGGCGACTCCGAGATGAGGTCGAACGTACGTTTGCCAATATGGCCTTCGTGCGTGAACTGCCTGCGCCTCGGCCCGGCGCGCCGACGGTGTTGATCTTGAGCATGACCAACAACACCTACACGGCAAAATTGGAATGCATGCAGGCACTGGCTCTTCGCAGAAGGGGCTGGCGCGTCAAGGTTCTCACGTCCAGCATCTACACTCACGCCAAACGCCTCTATGAGGCTTTCGGTGTGGTCGATCTTCTTGCCTTCGAGAAGTTGGTCAACGTCAAGGACGTGCGGGCGGCGGCGATCGCGGAGGTCCAGCGGCGCAGCAACATGCCGATGGACTTCCAATCGGTCATGGAGTGGCGGTACAGAGACGCATGGATAGGGCCGCAATTGCTCTCGTCCGTATCGCGACGGGGTTTCGATGGTGCGCCGGATCCCCGGAAGCCTGAAATTCGCGAAGCCATCATCGAGCGGCTCAAGGAATCTGTCGGATTCGTGCACGCCGCTGAAAAATGTTTGGCCGAACTCGAGCCTTCACTGATCCTGGTCAATGAACCAAACTACCATACGCTGGGACCGTTCGTGGACGTCGCGATTAGGAAGGGCATTCCGACGGTTCACTTCACCCAGCCTTCACGCGAAGATGCGCTGGTTCACAAGAAGCTCACGCAGGAAACCCGTCGCATCCATCCTAACTCGATTACGCGGGAGACCCTTGAGCGGCTTCTGCAGGAGCCTTGGGGTGCTCAGCAGGAATCGGAACTCGACGACGAATTCAGGAAGCGCTATGGAGGCGTCTGGAAGGTACAGGCGCGCAACCAGCCGGGTACGGTTGATGTAGCGGATGCGGAAATCCGGCAAGAACTGGACCTTGATCAGAAGCCCGTAGCGGTGCTGTTCTCGCATGTGCTGTGGGACGCGAATCTGTTCTACGGAAAAGACCTGTTCGAGAACTATGGCGACTGGTTTGCTCAGACTGTGAAGGCTGCGGCCGCCAATCCTCGGATCAACTGGCTCATCAAGTTGCATCCTGCCAATATTTGGAAGCGAAAACTCTCGGGTGTTTCGGGCGAATATGGTGAGCTGCGCATCATCCGCGAGAGTGTCGGCGAGTTGCCGTCCCATGTGAAGTTGCTTCCGGCCGATACGCGCTTCAGCACACTTTCATTATTCCGAATGGCCGGCGTCGGGATTACGGTTCGGGGCAGCATTGGGTACGAACTACCCTGTTTTGGCGTGCCGGTGAAAACCGCGGGAACGGGGCGCTATTCAGGTTTCGGCTTCACCGAGGACCATTCGTCTCGTGAGAGCTATTTGGGCGCACTTGGCAGGCTTGAAGACGTGCCGCGGCTCGCCCCCGCGAAGGTTCACCTTGCGAGAGTCCACGCTCACGCGCTGTTCGTCAAGCGTCCGTGGGTCTATAAAAGCTTCAAGACGGAGATCGGGCCTGATGTTCGTGACCCGCTGTTCCAGAATCTGGTGCCGGTCGTCACGAGCGATGCAGATATCCGACACAATCGCGATCTTGATGAATTCGCGCGCTGGGCCGAGCAGTCAGAGGAGATTGATTATCTAGCTCCTCAGAGCGGCTCACGGGGCTAGTGTGCAGGATATGGTCTCTCTACCTCCACCGACTACTCTGGTTTGGGACGAGACGACGCTGTCTCGCTTCTGGGCATTTCATTCGCAGTTCAGCGAGAACTATTTCAGCCATCAGAAGGGCAAGAGTCTTGTCGCGTATGCGAAGCGTCAGCTTCCCGATGGAGTAACTGTGCTTGACTATGGCTGCGGTCCTGGTCACCTGTTGCCGCATCTGCTCGATGCCGGTTTTGTGGTGCAAGGAGCCGACATCACCCGCGACACCATCGGGGCCGCGGTTTCTCTCCATGGGCGCAAGAATTTTCTGGGATTTGCCACGATCGATGAACTCCTGGCGGAGGGTCGAAAGTTCGACGCTATCTTCCTGATAGAGGTGGTGGAGCATCTGGATGATCACTGGCTTGCCAAAAGCCTCGATCAGGTGCATGCCCTTCTGAAGAAGGGTGGCATTCTAATTGTCACAACGCCAAACGAGGAGAATCTCGAGGACAATATGGTGTATTGTCCGGCTTCGAACACGATCTTCCATCGTTGGCAGCATATGAGGAGTTGGTCTGGATCCACCCTTGCGGCCGCTCTGACTGCGCATGGATTCAGAGACGTCAGGACCGAGACGCGAACATTCGACGGCGGCAAGCCGAGCACTGTATCATACTTGCGTTATCTCACTTCGAGGATTGTGACCCGGCTCCGAAAGGCACAATCTCTCATCGCAATCGCGCGCGCCTGACATGGCGCTCGATCGACTCTGCGTCGTGCATCTGGCCCAGTCCGACAGCGAAGGCGGAGCGAACAAGGCTGCGTTTCGCCTTCACGGCAATCTTCTGCGTGCTGGAATGGACTCGATCTTCCATTGCGGACGGAAGCATCTCGACGATGCCTCCGTCGTGCCGGCGCACCTGCCGGGAGTTGGGGACTTCGTCAGCGACGTCGTGGCCTATCTCAATGCGAGCGCTCTTCGGCAATACCAAAATCGAAGCGGCGCGCCGTTTTCGCCGATGCGATTCAGCTATGGTCGTCTGGATTTGCGGCTGCTGTCGCGCGCCGACGTGGTGTGTCTTCACTGGATTGCCGGTGGTTTCCTGAGAGCGCGTCAGCTTCAGGCAGTCAAGAAACCGATGGTCTGGAGGTTGTCGGACATCTGGCCATTCAGCGGCGGGTGTCATTATCCAGGTACTTGCGTGGGATTTGAGCGGGCGTGCGGTTCTTGCCCGCAACTTGGCAGCAAATCGGACGATGACATTTCCCGGTCGGGAATCCTCTCGCGTGAGGCCGGATTTCGCAATCTCGATTTGACTGTCGTTGCGCCGAGCCGCTGGATCGCCGATCTGGCGCGGCGCTCTCACCTGTTCGGAAAGCTGCGCGTTGAGCACATTCCGACTGGGGTGGACCTCAACGTATTCTATCCTCGTGACCGATTGGCCGCGCGGGCTCGGCTCAATCTGCCGGCAGACGGGCATCTCGTTGCGTTCGGCGCGCTTGGCGCAACGACGGACCCTCGAAAGGGTTATGCTCAGCTTCGCGCCGCGCTGGAGAGGCTCGCTGCAACGAGCGATCTTCAATTGACCCTTGTCACTTTTGGTAGTGATGAGGCAAACCGATCGGTGCAGATCTCGCGATTTCCGGTTCGTCATTTGGGGCGGATCGATGATCACGTCTCGCTGGCGGACGTCCACTCAGCCGCTGACGTCTTTGTCGCACCATTCCTCGAAGATAATCTGCCCAATGTCGTGCTGGAGGCCATTGCGTGCGGAACGCCAGTGGCGGGATTTGCTGCCGGCGGCATTCCGGATGCGGTTGAACATGAGAGCCATGGATATCTCGCGCCGATCGGGGCTAGCGAGGAACTCGCGCGCGGAATCGCCTACGTTCTCGATCGGGTCGACGATGGCAAGATGAGGGTCAACGCCGGCGCTTTCGCGCGACGTAATTTCGATTTGCTGAAATGTGGAGAGCGCTATGTCGAGCTTTTTCGCGAGCTTGCGGTACGGAGCCGGGCTTGACCTCTCCAACCTTCGAGAGCGCCAACCCGGGACTTGTTCATCGGGTGCGGGAGTAGTCGCGGGATGGATGATGATGTGGCGAGTGGCCGATACCATCTCGAAACTGGTTGCAAGGATACCGTCAAACACATGACAATCTCGGTAGCGCACGTATTGCGGACTTACGGCGTGAGCGGCGGCGAACGACAGCTCGCACAGCTATTTGCTGCCGAAACCGGCTCAGTTTACGAAAATACGTTCTATTCCTTGTACGACAATCCGGCCTGCACCGAATATTTCGCGCGCATCAACGGGTTGAAGCTGAGGACGGTGCTCGGATTTCGCGCGTCGGTTTTCCCCAGCCTTGCTATCGAGCTTATGCTTCTTGGTGTGCTCGCGCCGGTATTGCAGTTGCGCATGTTGTATATGATAGGTTCGGGAGGTCACAGGATCTGTGTGGTTCACGGTTTGCAGGCTGCGGTGGCCTGCTGGTTGTCAGCGTGCCTTCTGCGCCGTGTCCATTTCGTGTACATCCACCGTGGAACGAAGTCGCGTGCAGGATCGCATCCGATTTTCAAGCTGTTGTACTGGCCGTATGAAATCATCGCAGGCGTATCCATTGCATCCGCAGAGTCGCTGAAGCCTCTTGCCGGGAAGCGCAAAGTCATGGCTCTGGAAAATGGCATCGATCTGGAACGGTTGCGCGAAATTGCGAAGGGGTGCGGAGAGCGGCGTTCGGACGATTCGCTGAGACTCATTTCATCTGCCAGGCTGATCAAAGACAAGGAGCACATATTTCTGCTCGATGTCTTCGCGCAGCTGCTTCGACGTTGGCCAGATCTGGAGTTTGTGATCGCAGGTGACGGACCGGAGCGCCACAACCTGATCGAGCGCGCTGAGCAGCTTGGAGTAGCCAGCAAGGTGCATTTGATTGGTCATGTTTCGGATATCATCTGCCGTATGGTCAATAGTGATATCTTCGTGCATGCCTCTCGAATGGAGGGAATGAGCAATTCCGTCCTCGAGGCAATGGCGTTGGGGGTGCCGAGCGTCGTTGTCGATGCTCCCGGGGTTAGCGAATGCCATCGGGATGGTGAGACAGGTTTCGTCGTTCCGCGGGATGCCGAATTGATGGCGGCCAAATTGACATTGTTGATCGGCGATCGACATGTTCGCTCCGTCATGGGAGAGAAGGCAAGACAGCGCGTTCAGAATGAATATTCGATTGCCGCGAATCTCGGCCGGTATCATTCGCTGTATCGTGAGCTGTTGGGGAATTGATGGGATGTGCGGTCTGCTCGGCGGGGTATGGCGGGATGGCGCCGCGGTCGACGAGGCCGCGGCCCGAGATGCGCTCCATTGGCTGGCCCATCGCGGCCCGGATGCCGAGGGAATAGAAGTTCATGACGGAGTGTTTCTCGGACATCGCAGGCTGAGCATCATCGATCTTGATCCGCGCTCCAATCAGCCGATGCGAAGTGGCGCGCTGTCCATGGTCTACAATGGAGAGATCTACAACTATCGTGAGGTGAGGGCTTCACTTCAGGAGCGGAACGTATCGTTTTCGACTGATTCCGATACCGAGGTCGTGCTCAAGGCATTCGCGCTTGATGGCATCTCGTGCCTGGAGCGCCTGGAAGGAATGTTCGCATTTGCCATCTGGGATTCGCAGGCGCGGAAGCTTGTCCTGGCGCGCGACAAGTTTGGCGAAAAGCCGCTTCAGTATTTCCATGATGCTTCGCTCTTTGCATTCGGATCGGAGTTTCGCGCGGTCGAAGCGCTCGCGGGCCCCGAACGTCTCCAGGTCGACAGTTCGGCGTTGCCGCTTTACTTCCGTTTTTCGTATCTGCCTGCACCGGCCGCGCCGTTCGTGGGTGCGCATCAGCTCGAGCCCGGCTGCTGGCTCGAACTCGATGTCGACCGTTGGGAGAGCAGGAAAGGTCGCTACTACGACCTTCCGGCCCGCCTGACGCGCTTGCAGTTGAAGTCACCCCCATCTTTCGAGAGCGCAAGGCTCGAGTTGAGAAAGCGCCTGACAAAAGCAGTTGAAGATCGGATCCTTGCCTCCGATGTTCCGGTGTCGACTTTCTTGAGCGGCGGACTTGATTCGTCTGTTGTTGCGAGCCTTGCGAGCCGGACTGGCGCGAATGTGACGGCCTATTCTGTCGCGTTTCCCAACGATCCGGAATTCGACGAAAGCAGCTATGCCCGCCTGGTCGCGGATCGCTGTCCGAACCTCGACCACCAGATCATCAACGTGACGGAGGACGCACTCGCCGACTTCACGGACCAAACCCTTGCTCTGCTTGGTGAGCCCTATGCAGACGCGTCGCTGATTCCGACTGCGTTCGTCTGCTCGCATGTTCGGGAGAAGGTGGTTCTCGGCGGCGACGGCGCGGACGAAATCTTTGCTGGTTACGGGACATACTCCGCGATGGAGTGGAGCGCTCGCATGCCATTTTGGCTCAAAGCGGTGCTCACGTGCATTCCCGCGGTCAGCAATCCCGTTGCAATCAGGAATCCACTGCTCCGCGGTGCTGCCTTGTTTCACAAGCACCTTCGTTGCTCTGCCACGGAAGAGTATCTTGCGTGGCGTTCCTATGCGAGTTCCGCGCAACTCGACGCACTTGGCGTGCCCGAGCGCGCCGGTGACAAGCTGCCAATTCGTGAGCGTCCTATCCGATCTCTGCGCGACCTCTTGGTAACCGACATCGAATTCAACCTGCCTGCTGACATGCTCAAGAAGGTTGATCTGGCCAGTATGCAGCACAGCCTCGAGGTTCGCCTTCCGTATCTTGATTCTGGGCTTGTCGAATTCGTCTTAAATCTGCCCGCAGGCTACCTGATCGCAAATGGCCGACGTAAGCATCTGCTGCGGGAAGCGTTCCGGGACCTGCTTCCCCCTGAAATTCTGGGGCGCCGGAAGCAGGGCTTCTTGTTGCCAATCCGCAAGTGGATGAAGTATGGGCGGATGCGGGACGAACTATTGGAACTATCAGCGGCTCAAAGTGTCTTGGACGTCGGCGCGATAAGACATTTCGCGGACCGCCATCAGGTTGGAACCGAGGATTTGTCGCCTCTGCTTTGGTCTTGCTACGTTTACTTGAAATGGCAGCGCAGGCCGCGACTTTTCAATGTGGGATTGGGCGAGTGAGACCATGACGGGGCGAGATCTCGAAAACGCTCCTGGGCCCTTCGTGCTCGCTGTAGCGCCACGAGCGCTTTCTTTGCTTCGACCGGCAATGTCTGCGAGTCTCGCTGAGAAGCTGGGCCTCACGGTTTGGCTCTTTTTCGTCAGTGTGTCTTGGGCTGCTGTGCGCTCGGGCTTTGTTGTGAGGTCGACCTTCGGCGAGATCCTCGAGAATGCGGTGCCCCTCTGGATCAGGTTGGCTTTTTTTGCGGCCTTTGCCGTCTCTTCGGTTTTGTTCTTCCTTCTTCGGAAAGACCGGTTCTGGCTTCTCGGGCTGGGTTCCACTGTGGGCGTATTGCCGGAACTTCCTACAATTCCCTTCGTTCGCGATAACGCACACTTTCTGATAATTCTGAGCGCAGCGGCGGTGCTGTTGTACTGGACCACGTTTCGCCTGAAGGAACGAGCTCCGGGATTTGCACGCATTTACACGGCCTATCTCGTTGTCTGTGCGGCTTCCACGCTAGTCAATTTCCTGCTGTTTCAAAGCGTCTGGCAATTGAAGGTGGGCTTGTCCTTTCTCCTCTTTTTCTCGATGCTTGCGATCTTGATCCTGGAAGTTAGCTCCGACGGCAAGGGGCGGTGGGAGGTGGTCAATGGCCTGGTCGACGGCTTGGCATGGGGAGCGGTCGGCCAGTGCGTCATAGCGGTCTTTGCACTACCGCTTCTATTCATTTTGCCGTTCGAGCAAGGAAACGACACCGTCTTTGGTCTGGCATTCTACGATCGGTACAAATCGACCATGCCAGGACCGGTCAATCTCGGGATGTTTTTCGTCGCGGTCATGCCGGTGGTGCTTTTATGGATGCGCCGCGGAAGCAGCCCGATCAAGACGCGAGTTGGTTGGATTTATCTCCAATTGGCGCCTTGGGTTGTCGTGATCACCGGAAGCCGCACGGCCCGAGTTGTTATGATCGGTATTCTCCTCAGCCTTTTTCTAAAGGCAACGACACGGAAGAACGCTCTGCTGATATTGCCGTCCACGGTGGTGGCGTTCTATCTCGGCTTCTACTTCGAATCTTTCCCGGCCGCGATTCGCGCGCTGCTTGGAGACGCCGATGCCGCAACGCTCAGCATCAAGGGGCGATTTTTCGACGTAAGTGATCGATCTGGTTTGATCCAGTCGGCCATAGAGGCCCTACCAGTCCTGGGACAGAATTCGATCAAGGTCGCGGCTTCCCTCTACGCTTCGGAGAGTGCCAGTTCCTTTCAGGTGCCGCCACTTGCGGGTCTGTTGCCGCCACAGCTTCTGCTCGTGCTGAATTCGCTGTTTGGCTACGGCGCCGGCGTCGGAGGCTATGTGCGAAGCGGATTCCCGTCACCGCACACGACTATCCTGAACCTCTTGATTGACACCGGCATTCTGGGGTTCGTGTTTTGCTGCACGTTCTTTATTTGGCTCGCTTTGCGGCTCTTCGTGCGATCGTTTTCGAGATCCGACCCGAACGCGATCACGATCTGGCTCTGTCTGCTATGTTACGGCGCCGCATCGGTGGCAAATGGCACCTATGTGCCCCAGTGGTGGGGATATTACTCCGTTATCCTGGTCCTCGCCTCGGCGGCGGCAGGAAGTTCCCTCGTAAAGCGTGCGCCCGGAGAGATGTCGAAGCGTGACCGCTCGGCTGATTTGAGCACAACGTACGGAGCCCGGCTGGTCAGAGCGTCTGAAAGCAGGCCGGTGAAAAGCGAATTGGACAGAACATGATGTCAGGCGGCGGCCAGACAGATGTAGCGGCTGCTCATGCCGATGGCCGACGTACGCCGTTTCTGTCGATTGTAACCGCGACTTACAACAGTGCCAGTACTGTGCGCGATACGCTGGAGAGTGTGCGACAGCAAACCTTTCAGGATTTCGAGCACATCGTTGTTGATGGAGGATCGACGGATGGCACGATTGATATCCTCAAAGAGTATGGCTCCGCCATTCGATGGATATCGGAGCCCGATCGTGGCATCTACGATGCCATGAACAAGGGCATCGCGATGTCTCGCGGGCACTGGATACATCTGTTGAACTCCGATGACTTCTATGCCTCGAATAATGTGTTGAACCAGATCGTCCCCCAGTTGGCGCCTGACGCGCTCAACTACGCCGATTTAATCCGGTTGAATGCTGATGGGAGCCGATTTAGTCAGAGTTATCGGTACCGGAAGTGGCCATTGTATCTCTCTGCCTTTCTTCCGCACCCGTCCTTGCTGGTTTCGGCAGAACAGTACCGGGCTGCCGGGCTCTACGACGCGAGCTTTCGAATCGCAGCTGATCATGACCTGATTTTGCGTCTTCTCGACCGTTATCCCGCGAACCATATCGAGGTCGAAATGACGGTGATGCGACAGTCCGGCGTTTCGGCAACCAATCTCGATGTCACGATGGACGAATTCGGCCGGGTCTTGCGGAAGCACAACGTGCCGAGTATTCTCGTTGGTATTCTGATGGGGGTCCGCCGCGCCTGGTGGAAAGTCAGGTCCCCGTGAGCGGTCAATCTGAGTGTTTTCAGGCGCGCTCCAGCCGACCCAATCCCTCTTTCGCTCGTTCAAAAGCTCTTCATCGACACGAGGCCCGGGGTCGAATATTGAGGCTCCGCGGGCCTGGGTCCTTGATTGAGGGGCTCGGGCGCCACAACCATTCTGTAGGGGTATTGCCAACGCTGGCTTTTCGGAGCTCGCAATCTGGCGGTATAATATTACTGTGATCGAAGCATCGTCAGCGCATTCCGGCGTAGCGGAACCGAAGCCCACGGCCTCACGCCCTTGCAAGGTGCTGATCTGGCATTGGGGGCGACGTGGCGGCGGCGTAAGGTATACTTACGAGCTGGTGCGTGAGCTCAAGAAGCATTCGGAGCTCGAGCTGCATCTGTCGCTATCACGGCAAGGGGACATCATTGCCGATTTCGACGCGCTTGGGCTGCCAGGTTATCACGTTGACACCTACACGAACGTTTCGTCGGCCATCCTCGCCCTGCTGCGTGTGCCTGTCGTTCGACACCGATTTTGGCGATATGTCCGCGAGCACGACATCTCTGTGGTGGTCTGCACGATGAGCCATCTATGGAATGTCCCGACGCTGTGGCGCAAGCCGCGGGACGTCGCTTACGTGTTCGTCCTGCACGATCCAAAGCCGCACGCCGGAGACGACATCGCCATCCGCAAATGGATGCTCGACACCGAAATCGCCGCAAGCGACGGTATTGTTGCGCTGACCGATTACACCCAGAAGTCGGTTACGACGAACAACGGTTTTCCCGCCGAACGGGTGTGGATAGCCCCGCTGGGAGTCTTCCCCTACGCCGAAACCAGAAGCCCGACTTCCACGCGAACCGGGCGCAAGGTCCAATTGCTCTTTTTCGGACGCCTGTTGCCCTACAAGGGACTGGATATCCTCCTTGACGCCTACACAATCATGAAGCGCGAGGGCAAGGATGTCGGGCTGCGCATCATCGGTCCAGGAGATATCGAGCCGTATCGGGCGCAGATCGCCGGGCTTGAGGACGTCTTCGTTGATAATCGATGGATCCCCGAAGAGGATGTCGGCGCGGTTTTCGAGGGAATCGATATTGTCGTTGCGCCATATCGCGGAGCGAGCCAGTCCGCCGTGCTTGCGACGTCAGGCGCGGCCGGAATTCCGGCCGTCGTAACTCCGGTCGGAGGGCTTGCCGAGCAGGTCCTGCACGAGCAGACCGGTCTGGTCGCGGCCGATTCGACGCCGGCCGCGGTTGCTGCCGCACTCAGCCGGCTCGTCGATGACGAGGCCTTGCGGCTGCGTTGCGGGGCGGCGGCGAAAGCCCACTCTATGAGCGAATTGTCGTGGTCCGCCATCGCCGCGAAGTTCGCGTCAATTCTCACCTCAATCACCCCACGCCAGAAGTCCGAAGCGCAATAATGTGTGGTATCATCGGAATTGCGGGCAGTAAGCCAGGCCGGATCGATCGTCAGATTCTGGGCCGAATGACCGACGCGCTTGCGCATCGCGGCCCGGACGGCGACGGCCACTGGATCAGCGAGGACGGCCGCGCCGGATTCGGCCATCGCAGGCTTTCGATCATCGATCTGTCGTCGGCCGGAGCGCAGCCGATGATTTCGGCGTCCGGCCGTTATGCGCTGACATACAACGGCGAAATCTACAATTACCGCGACCTGCGCCGCGAGCTCCAGGCCAAGGGCCATCAATTCAACGGTCACTCCGATACCGAGGTCGTCGTTGCGGGCTTCGAGCATTGGGGCATCGATGAGACGATCTCGCGGTGCGCCGGCATGTTTGCACTCGCCGTCTGGGACGAGCGCGATCGCGCGCTTGTGCTCGCGCGCGATCGGCTCGGCATCAAACCGCTCTACTATAGCGTTTTAAACGGGACGCTTGTCTTCGCCTCGGAGCTGCGCCCGATCGTGGTGCAGCGGGGAGAGCTCCCTCCGATTTCACTGCCGGCTTTGTCCGAATTCCTGCGTCTCGGCTACGTTCCCGCGCCCTTCAGCATTTTCGAGGGCGTGCACAAGCTGCCCGCTGCGACCATGTTCAGGTTTCGCGACGGTCATGCAGGCGAGCCGAAGGCCTACTGGTCGATTCCGGACGTTGTTGCGCGTGGAATGTCGAGGCCGCGGGCGAACGAAGAGGAAGTGCTGGAAGAGCTCGACCAACGCCTGCGCGGCATCGTCGCCGAGCACATGATCTCAGATGTGCCACTGGGGGCGTTCCTGTCCGGCGGCATCGATTCCAGCTCGGTCACGGCCATCATGCAGGCCGTGGGCGGTGGGGCCACCAAGACATTCTCGATCGGTTTTCACGATTCGAGCTACAACGAAGCCAAGTATGCCGCCGACGTCGCGAAGCATCTTCAGACGGACCACACCGAGCTTTATGTCTCGGATGCCGATGCCATGGCAGTCATTCCCTCGCTCCCCGACATCTATGACGAGCCCTTCGCGGATATCTCGCAGATACCGACCTTTCTTGTCTCGAAACTCGCGCGGCAGCAGGTGACGGTTGCGCTGTCCGGCGACGGCGGTGACGAATTGTTCGGCGGCTACAACCGTTATTTGTTCGTCTCCGATTATTGGAAACGTCTGACCAGGATTCCTCATGCGTTGCGTCGCGTGGCGGCATCCGGCTTGGCCTCGGCATCCCCTGCCAGCTGGGATGCTGCTTTTCGCGCGCTGAGCTACGTCCTGCCGTCCCACCTGCAGCCTGCGCTGCCCGGCCAGAAGATCCACAAGGTCGCATCTGTGCTCGCATCCTCGACCTTGCACGAACTGCAGAGCAGGCTGGTGTCGCAGTGGGCCAATCCCGAAACCGTGTTGGTCTCGTCGGATGGCGTCGCTCTTGCAAGGCCTGCACCTCTGGCGCTGGCGCCCGACGTTCCCCCGACCGCGGAGCAAATGGCCTGGGACATGTCGACGTATCTTGTGGATGACATTCTGACCAAGGTCGACCGGGCAAGCATGCGTGTCGGACTCGAGGCGCGCGTGCCACTTCTGGATCACCGCATGGTCGAGTTCGCCTGGGAGATTCCCATCTCCCTGAAGTTCAGGAATCATTCCGGAAAATACATCCTTCGGCGTTTGCTGGAGCGTTATGTGCCGCGTGAACTGTTCGAACGTCCCAAGATGGGCTTTGGCATTCCGATCGATAGCTGGTTGCGGGGCCCGCTGAAGGGCTGGGCCTCGGATTGGCTGACTTCCGGGGGCGACGAGTTTTTCGATCGCAAAGCCATCGGCGACAATTGGCAGCAACACCAGATCGGCCGAGTGAACCGCGGTGGTCAGCTTTGGACGGTGCTGATGTTCGACCTGTGGCTTGAGCGGGCACGGCAATGGGTCTGAGTTCCTACGTGCCGTGGTGGGCCAAGCTGGGCATCAAGCTCGGGCTTGCGCGCCTGCCTGTCCCTTACGCCCTCTGGAGACGCATCGGACTGTTCCGTCATGGCGAGATGATGGTTCCAGAGCGTGCAATCTCGGCGTTCGAGAGCCATTTCCAGTCCGCCGTTCAGCATGGACAACTTCCCGCGAAATTTCATTCCCTCGAGCTCGGACCGGGCGACTCGGTCCTGTCTGGCTTCGTCGCCCACGCGTTCGGTGCCGAAAAGGCTTGGCTCGCGGATGCGGGGGCTTTCGCTGAAACGGACATCGCCGGATGCCGCACGCTTTTGGGGCTGCTTGCCTCGCGCGGGCGGGCCGTTGCGCCGTTGAAGTCGGCAACCCTTCAGGACGCGATGAGGGAGTACGACATTGTCTATCTGACGGAAGGGACGAGCTCGCTCAAGACAATCCCGGAGCAGTCGGTCGATTTCATCTGGTCCCAGGTCGTACTCGAACACATCTACCGCAACGAATTCCCGGCGCTCATGAAGGAATTGCGCAGGGTCGTGGCTCCCGGCGGGATCGGCGTTCACAGCATCGATTTCCGCGATCATCTCGGAGGTGGCCTGAACAATCTGCGCTTTGGCGACGACGTCTGGGAGACTCAGGCTTTCCGAACTTCGGGCTTCTACACCAATCGCATCCGCCCGCAGGAAATGATCGGCCTGATGAAGGCGGCCGGCTTCAGCGTCGAGGTCATCTCGGAGCAGCGGTGGCCGGAACTGCCGTTGCCACGCGATCGGATGGCTCAGCAATTTCGGCCGTTTGCCGACGAGGATTTCATGGCTTGCGAAATCCGTGTGATCTTGAGGCCGGTGTGAGCGAGGCCTCCGTTCTCGATCGGAAGCGGTTGCTGTTCGTCGTGACAGAGGACTGGTACTTTGTCTCCCATCGCCTGCCGATCGCCCGGGCCGCGCGGGACGCCGGCTACGAGGTATTCGTGGCGACACGGCTTGGTGAGAAGGCCGATGCCATCGTGCGGGAAGGATTCACGCCCATCGGCCTGAAGCGCATGCGGCGCTCCGGCCGAAATCCGTTCCGTGAACTGGCAAGCATTGCTGAATTGGTGAACCTCTACCGAAGCTATCGCCCGAGCATCGTTCATCACGTGGCGATGAAGCCTGTCGTGTACGGTTCGATTGCGGCACGGCTCGCCGGTGTGGCGGTAATCGTCAACAACGTCGCGGGATTGGGTTTCGTCTTCTCGTCCAAAGCGGTCTATGCGAAGACCCTCCGCCGCTTGGTCGTGCCGCTGCTTCGGTTTGCGTTGAGGCAGCGCCGAGCGTTGACGATTGTCCAGAACAGGGATGATGTGCGCGTATTGGCCGATGGTATCGGCGTCGCGCCTGACAAGATACGCCTCGTCAAGGGATCGGGGGTCGATCTCGCACAGTTCTCGCGAACGCGCCAGGAAAGTTCTCCGCCCATCGTCCTTCTGGCGTCGCGGATGATCAAGGAGAAGGGGATCGAGGATTTTGTGAAAGCCGCAGGACGGTTGCGGAAGACCAACGTGGTTGCAAGGTTCGTCCTTGCGGGCGCGCCCGACCCCGAAAACCCGCACTCCATTCCTGAAGCCGTTCTCAGGCAATGTCACGAGGATGGACTCGTCGAATGGTGGGGATATCGCGACAATATCCCCCAGATCGTCCGTGAGGCGGCGATCGTTTGCCTGCCGACCACGTACGGTGAGGGGATTCCCAAGACCCTGATCGAAGCTGCCGCGGGCGAGTGCCCCATCATCACCTATGATGTGCCGGGCTGCCGGGAAATCGTCACAGATGGTGTCAACGGTTTACTCGTCCCGGCCGGAGACGTCGGCCGGCTCGCCCAGGCCATCGCGCAATTGCTGGCAGACCCCGAGCAACGACGACGTATGGGAGCGCATGGTCGAAAGCTCGTCGAGGCGGAGTTTTCCCAGGAGATCGTCATTGCGCAGACGCTTGCAATCTATTCCGAGCTTTTGGCGCAATGAAGGTCCTGGTTGTCGGCGCTTCGGGGTTTGTCGGCGGGCAGCTAATCCGTCGACTGGCTGCCGACGGAATTCCTCTTCGCGCTGCTGTTCATCGTAATCGCGCAGACTTGCCGGCAAGGATCGACATTGCCGAGAACGTCGATCTCGAAGGCTCCTTCGATTGGACATCTGCGATCGCGGGATGTGACACGGTTGTGCATTTGGGAGCGCGGGTTCATGTGATGCGCGAGAGCAGTGCAAATGCACTGGAAGCATACCGCCGCGTCAATGTGGACGGGACCTTGTCCCTCGCGCGCCAAGCCGCTGCTGCCGGCGTTCGCCGCTTCGTGTTTCTCAGTTCGGTCAAGGTGTGCGGCGAATTCACTGCTCGAAACGCGCCTTTCGTCGAAACCACGACGCCGCGCCCGCAAGATCCGTATGGGGTCTCGAAGCTCGAAGCCGAACTCGGCCTGCTTGAACTTGGTCGCACGAGCGGAATGCAGGTCGTCGTCCTGCGGCCGCCCTTGATTTATGGGCCGGGCGTGCGCGCGAATTTTCTGTCGATGATGCGTTGGTTGCGGCGCGGAGTTCCGCTGCCGCTCGGCAGCATCGATAATCGGCGCAGTATGATCGGTGTCGGCAACATGGTCGACCTGATCTGTACCTGTCTGCGACACCCCGCTGCGGCCGGAGAGGTCTTCATGGCCAGCGATGGCGAGGACTTGTCGACCCCCGAGCTTCTGAAAAGGTTGGCGGCGGTTCTCGACACCAAAGCTCGTCTGCTGCCCATTCCCGCGGGTCTATTGGAGGGCGTAGCTGCATTGGCAGGACAGCGAGCGCTGGTGCAGCGGCTCTGTCTTTCACTTTGCGTCGACAGTCGGAAGGCCCGCAAGATGCTCGACTGGCAGCCGCCCTTCAGCGTCGATGAGGAATTGCAGCGCACTGCGCGAGCGTTTCTAGGATCTCGCTAATACGGGGCAGGCCAGGATGGGTGAGGCGCTATGGCCGTGCCTTCGCTGCACGGTAATCCAGTTCGCCGTCTGCCAGCAGCCTGACGACGTCCTTCATGAAGATCTTTGCTTCCCAGCCGAGAATCCGTTTTGCCTTGGCAGGGTTGGCCGAATTGCTCTTGAGGTCGATCGGACGAAGCAGGCTTTCGTCGAAGTCGATGTGCTTTTCCCAATCGAGCCCGAAATAGTTGAATGCCTCGCGAACGAAGCTCTCGAGCGTGTTGGTTTGTCCTGTTGCGATCACGAAGTCCTCGGGAGCGTCGGCCTGGAGCATCATCGCCATGGCTTCAACATATTCCGGCGCCCAGCCGAAGTCCCGGGAGATGCGCAGATTCCCAATTCGCAGGCTGTCCGTCTTCTTTTCGGCGATATCGGCGGCGCCGGCGACGATCTTGCGGGTGACAAATCGTTGCGGCCGCAACGGCGAGTCATGGTTGAACAAGAGCCCCGAGCAAGCAAACAGCCCATGTGCATCTCTGTAATTTGCCACCGTCCAAAATGCCGCGGCCTTTCCGACGCCATAAGGACTTCGCGGACCAAATGGGGTGGATTCGTCGGCGGGCAAGTCGGTATTGCCGAAGCATTCGCTTGAGCACGCATTGTAGACGCGAGAGCTCAATTTCAACCGATGGACAGAATCGACGATGTTGTGAGTACTGAAAATAGTGGATTCCAGCGTCTGAATCGGCTGGTCGAATGACAAGCCGACGGAAGATTGACTTGCGAGATTGTAGATCTCGTCGGGAGTCGTGTCGGAAATGACGCGTAGGACGCTGCCGAAATCGGCAGGATCCACGGAGTGCAGCGTCACCCGATCGCGGATACCCAGCCGCTGCAGGTTCGCGAAGATGCCGAGCTCCTTGTCGCGGGACGTTCCATGGATCGCATAGCCGCGCTTGAGCAGATGCGCGGCCAATAGCGAGCCGTCTTGTCCGGATATTCCGAATATCAGAGCTTTTTTGGACATGGGGAGCTCACTATCGAACCGCGGTTTACGCCACCATAGCTAGCTTTAAAGACGGGCCGCCTCAAGAGCTAGCGGTTTGGGCGAGGCCGCCGCCGAAAGAAGATAGGGGATTGCAACAGGGGGGCTTCCTAGCTAACGAGACGTTGCAGCGCAGTTCTGGCGGGAGCGGACAGGTTTGCCAACTATCCGAAACATTGGCGTCATAGGCCTTGGCTACGTCGGGCTTCCAGTGGCAGTGGCGTTTGGTCGGGCCGGATATCGGGTCATCGGATTCGACATAAGCGCGGAACGGATCGCCGAGCTGCGCCGAGGTCAGGATCGTACGCGGGAAATCGAGACGGCCGATCTACATGCGGCACGGATCGAGTACACGGACCAGCCGGCGGGTCTGGCTGCGGCCGACTTTTTCATCGTCACGGTTCCAACACCGATTGACGGCGCAAACAAGCCCGACCTTCGTGCGCTGTTGAGCGCATCCAGGTCCGTCGGCGGCGCATTGAAGAAGGGAGATATCGTCGTTTACGAGTCGACGGTGTATCCCGGTGCAACCGAAGAGGAGTGCGTGCCGGTTCTCGAGCGTTCGTCCGGCCTCAAGGCTGGCGTTGATTTCCATGTCGGATACTCCCCTGAGCGGATCAATCCCGGCGACAAGGAACATCGCTTCGAGACGATCCAGAAGGTGGTGTCTGCGCAGGATGCCGAATCGCTCGGAATCGTCGCCGAGGTCTATGGCGCAGTTGTAAGAGCCGGCATCTACCAGGCGCCTTCGATCAAAGTCGCTGAAGCAGCCAAGGTCATCGAGAACACACAACGCGATCTCAACATCGCGTTCATGAATGAGCTCTCGCAAATCTTTCACGCGCTTGATCTCGATACTGGCGACGTGCTGGCGGCGGCCCGCACGAAGTGGAATT
Source organism: Bradyrhizobium sp. CCBAU 11386 (assembly GCF_028128955.1). NCBI lineage: Bacteria > Pseudomonadati > Pseudomonadota > Alphaproteobacteria > Hyphomicrobiales > Nitrobacteraceae > Bradyrhizobium > Bradyrhizobium sp. CCBAU 11386. Next base: position 4,751 of record NZ_LBKA01000249.1, on the reverse strand, counting down.
TCCTCCCATTTCAGCCCGGCCTGGTCGGCGGGCACTGCATTGGGGTCGATCCCTATTACCTGACTTATCGTGCCGAGATGGCGAAGTACCATCCTCAAGTCATCCTGGCAGGACGGCGGATCAATGACGACATGGGAGCGCGGATTGCGCGAGAGTGCGTTCGGCGTCTTCTGAAGAGGGGGGCCGGCGGCGGGGTTGTCACAGTGTTGGGCGTGACGTTCAAGGAGAACGTGCCGGACCTACGCAACTCCAAGGTAGTCGACATTGTCCGAGAACTGGAATCGTTCGGCATCAAGGTTCAGGTGAGCGACCCCTGGGCCGACCGCACCGAGGCCCTTCACGAGTATGGAATCGAGCTCTCCGATCACAGAGAGCAGCAGCCGGCTGACGCCATCGTGCTCGCCGTGGCGCACGATAGCTTCATCAATTCGGGCTGGCCATTCTTGCAGACGCTCCTGAAGGAGGGACAGGGTCTGGTCCTGGACGTCAAGTCCCGGCTGGATCGGGCGAGCAAGCCAGCCGAGATCGAACTCTGGCGACTCTAAGTCTTGAGCAGGTAACGAGCACGATGACTGATCAAAGGATTCTGGTGACCGGCGCCGCCGGTTTCATAGGTTTTCACGTCGCGCATCGGCTTGCGTCGGCCGGACAGGAGGTCGTTGGTCTCGATATCGTCAACGACTATTATGATCCCACGCTGAAGGAAGCGCGCCTTCGCGTGCTGCAGGAGTTTCCGTCTTTCCGTTTTGTCAGAATGGATCTCGCCAATCGCGATGCAATCGCTCCATTCTTTTCCGAATCGCGCTTTTCCACCGTCGTGCATTTGGCGGCTCAAGCCGGTGTGCGATATTCTCTCGAGAACCCGCATGCTTATGTCGACGCGAACTTGCAGGGCTTCATGAACATTCTTGAGGGCTGTCGGCATACGCAATGCCGGCATCTTCTCTACGCTTCTTCATCCTCTGTGTATGGCTCGAACAAGAAACTGCCGTTCTCGGTCCACGATAACGTCGATCACCCGATCAGCCTCTACGCGGCCTCCAAGAAGGCGAATGAGCTGATGGCGCATGCGTATAGCCATCTCTTCTCCCTGCCGACCACGGGCTTGCGGTTTTTCACGGTGTACGGGCCGTGGGGGCGGCCTGATATGGCGATGTTCATCTTCGCGAAGGCGATCGTAGAGGGCAGGCCGATCAAGCTGTTCAATCACGGGCAGATGTCGCGGGACTTCACCTACGTCGACGACGTCGCGGAGGCCATCGTTCGTCTGATCGATCGGCCCCCCGCTGCCGGGCAGCAAGCTCCGACGGATGCACCGGATCCCTCGTGCAGCGCCGCGCCTTGGAAGATCTACAACATCGGGAACAACAGGCCTGAGCAGCTCATGCACGTCGTTTCCCTGCTCGAGAAGGAGTTGGGTCGCGTCGCAGCGAAGGAAATGCTTCCAATGCAGCCCGGCGACGTCCCGGCGACATACGCCGACGTCGATGATCTGATGCGCGACGTCGGTTTCCGTCCGTCAACCAGCGCCGAAGAGGGGATCAGCAGGTTCGTCAAATGGTATCGCGGATACTACAGAGTTTGACCGTATAAAAGATCCTTCGCCATCTGGCCTTTCGCCGCCGATTGCCGTGGAAAGAAGGTTGCAAGGCGGGAGGATGCGTCAGGTGAGTCCTCACTCGGCGCGAGACAAGCGGTTTTTGATAAATTGCTGGAGATCCGAACCTTCGAAGAGGTAGCCGCGTATCCCTGCTCCAGCCGCCGCTTCAACGTCGCTGAGCTTATCTCCAATGAGAAAGCTTCGAACAGGATCAACCTGGAAGCGCTTCATCAGGTTCGTAATCATGCCCGGCCCAGGCTTTCGGCACGTGCACGACCTGCGATACGGCTCAATGGTCGCCTCGGGATGATGCGGACAATATTCGAAAGCATCTATGTGGGCGCCGATCTTAGCCAGCTCCTCTGCCATCCACGCGTGAAGATCCCGTACATCGGCTTCCTTGTACAGCCCTCTCGCAACGCCTGACTGGTTCGTAACGACGAAAGCCAGATATCCGACATCGTTGACTGCCTTCACGGCTTCCCGCGCACCCGGCGTCCATCGGAACTTCGTTCGCTCGTAGAGATAGCCGATGTCCTCGTTGAGGACGCCATCACGGTCAAAGAAGACGGCAGGTCTGTTCATTTGCCAGACACTCTTGGGCCCTCAGCAGGTACGCCGCGATCGGGTTCTTGCCGCGCCAACGGCTCGCGTCGAAGAAGCGCCCAGAAACCCTATCGCCAAGCAATACAATACCCCCTGCGTGACCTGGGAGAGTTGGCTATTGAACAGCGATCCCAAAACGTTTTTCCGCACGACGGACTGCCCGAAAAGGTGAGGAACGGTTCGGCCCGTGAAGAGATTGAGCTGCACGGCCCACGTAACGATCAGGACTGCTCCGCCCACGAGGCCGGCCTGAATGGCGATAGCAAGAAACTGATTGTGAGGATCAGGAACGGCCTCTCCGTATGGAGAGGGTCTGTCTGTCTCCAGGGAAGTATATAGCGATTTGCTACTACCGGCGCCATGGCCGATAAGCGGGGCTTGTTTCGCGAATTCAATCGTCTTTTGCCAGAAGTCGATACGGCTCGCGGTCGACATCGTGGATTTTTCGGTTTGAACGGTCTCTGCCTGTTTGGCCTCCGGAGTTGTTGATGACGCCTGGGCGTTACTATGGCCGACATTTATAGCATGAAGATCCGTTTCGATTTCGGCTACCCGTCGCTGCGCCCCGTTGGAAAACGTGACCGCCAGGCTCGCGATAAGGCACAGCGGAATGGCAACCGCAAAACGAAGCCGCCAGCCGTCAACGAGTGGCAAAAGGCGCCCAGCCAGGGGCGCAGGCGATCAATATTCCGGTAACTGTTGCCATGTTGCAACATCGTTACAGCTCCTAGGTGCTGTTCGTCACTCAACCGAGAGGAGCGTGCACATTCATTTCGATCAATAGCTGAGAGCCGTCCTCGCTGGCCGAAAGCACGCGCCAGTCCGATAGTTTATAGAGATTCGCAAATTCAGACCAAGCCTTGAATTCGTGGTTCACCGAGTAGAACTCGTCGAACAAAATCAGATATCTATATTTGAGGGCACCGCAAATTGTATCCAGGACAGGGCGCGTGGAAATATACAGATCTGCGTCAAAATGGATTAGCCGCAAATCGCGAGGCCACCCATTCTTGGCTAGATAGCGCGTCACTGATTCGCTGAACAGGCCGGACGCTATCTCGACGTTCGGCTGTGGGGGAGGCGGAAAGGTGATTCCGCGTTCGAGGTTGGCGACAATCTCGCGGCGCTTTTCGGGTTCATCAGCCCATAATTCAACGGGGCCGCCAAAGCCCTTGATCGATCCGGCTGGCAATCCGTCCCAGGATTCCGGCAGGCCCTCGAAGCAGTCAAAACCGATCAAGTGAAATGCCTGCGGCAGATGATCGACGAAATACTTCAGCGACCCGCCATTGTTGGTGCCCAACTCGAGGATTGTCCCGGACGATGAATTCGTGTTGATCCAATTTAGTGCAACGTTCCAGATGGGGTGCTTTCCCATGATCTTGTTGAACGTCGGTACGATCGTCACGCGCCGATCTTTCGCTATCCTTTCACGCCAGAAATGCTCGAAGCGCAAAGTGTTTGCAATCCTTTGCGCGGTTACGCCTAACCATTCAATTTTGTCGATTGCTGTTGAGGGAAGCGCCGGCAGTCGAGCCAGCAAGCGTCTAAATTTTCCTGCATGGCGCGGCTTTTCAGCGAAGGAAACCGTCGCGACAGGGAGTGATTTTACCTCTTGGACCATCTCGTGCTCCGTCCCGGGCCAGCATAAGGGAACATTCAGCAATCCGCATAGGGCGCCAACAGGACGAGCGCAAGAAAAAGACGAGGTTGCGAATGCCACGGATTGGCGTTCCAGAGGAGAGTGCGCGATCGATCCCTCTTGCAGGCGCATCTTGGCCACGTAGATACTTGGCGATCCAGCCCGATTTATATGACGCGGAACGCTTCCTCCACAGAGGTCCGAGATTCCCTTCGTGGCGGATGCTCCGCGCGATTTTCGCTCCATATGGATCCGATCAACGAAGTTCCGATATTCGATGACTGCTATTCGGAGGACTGGCGACGAGCGGAGAATCCCGAATTGCAGGTTGCGCGCTACCGAGTTTCTTGCCTGCAAGGTGCGTGGTAGCCCGTGTGGAAATTCGATGGTACGGAACACTATCCCGCTCCGGAGCGAGTCGATCGGGATCGCCCATGTTGTCGCCCCCCCTTCTCCGTACGCGCGGGTCGTCTCCCAAAGCTCTTGAGCAATCGGGCCACCGACCGCGGGGTTGACCAACCATCGAAGTTGTGTCCAACAAAGGAATGTGTAAACAGTTTTTTTCATCGCGTGCAGGTACGGCGCCCTCTGTCACGGGTTGTATGTCATGACCAAACGGATCGCTCTCATCACCGGCGTAACCGGCCAGGACGGCGCTTATCTCGCCGAATATCTGCTGTCGCTCGGCTATGTCGTGCACGGCATCAAGCGGCGCTCGTCTTCGTTCAACACCGCACGGGTCGATCACCTCTATCAGGATCCGCATGTCGGCAACGTGCCGTTCCTGATGCACTACGGCGACATGACCGACTCGACCAACCTGATTCGCCTGGTGCAGCAGATCCGGCCGACCGAGATCTACAATCTCGCCGCCCAGAGCCACGTCGCCGTCAGCTTCGAGAG
>NZ_LBKA01000248.1:0-150309 GCF_028128955.1 Bradyrhizobium sp. CCBAU 11386 | reverse complement strand
AAAGCGGTCATCCAGCCTATGAATATGAGAGGTCGCCTTGCGAACGACCTCTCCTTCGTGCCCGTCGCGGACGTGAAGGGCGACGACGTGATTGTGGCCGCGATCATGGCGGCCCTCGCGATTCAGGGCGTCGTGATGGTTGTCCGCCGCCGTCGGTGAACTGCGCATGGGCCGGCTGGCAGCCGCCGAATCGACTAGGCTGCTCGAGGGTGACGTTCCCTCTGGGGGCGAACGACAAGATCGCTGCGGCCGCCTTGGGCCGACAACAGATGTTCGCGCGGCGTTGCGGTTCAGGAGCAGCGGCGGAACACACTGAATTGGAACGATTGATTGGTACCCCAAGGCGTCGCATGGGCGTGCCGCCGGGTCTCAACGAGTTGGAACGCGCCACCAAGGGCCTGACCGAGGCTCGCAGCATCGTACCTCACTACGGGAAGGCCGCTGCATCGTTCAGGTCCGTCGAGCGCAAAGGTGGCAATGATTGCGTGCCCTCCGACTTTCAAGGCCCGTCCGAGGCGCGCGACATACGCAGCACGGTCACGGTCCTCGGTGAGGAAATGAAACGCCGCCCGGTCGTGCCAAACATCGTAAGCCTTCAGCGGCTCCCAGGCTGTTGCATCCGCGACGATCCAATGAACCTGTGCGGCGCGGTCCCCAAGGCGGGCTTTCGCGATCTCGAGTGCCGCCTCGGACAAATCGAGGACGGTTACATCCTCAAAGCCCCGATCAATGAGATTGTCGACCAGGCGTGAAGCGCCCCCACCGATATCGATGATGGCCGAAGCGTGAGCCGCGCCGACCCGGGCAATCAACTCAAGCGAAGGAGCCGGACTCTCCTGAAACCAACTCACTTCGTTCTCGCTCTTCTGGGTGTAAACGCCTTCCCAATGGGCTTGACGGCTCTCACTCTCCATAGCTGACTCCTCCACCCGAAGGTCCGCGGTTAGTTCCGAACATGGCAATTCCCCAATCCTTGATTTAGCGCAAAAGAGCTGAGGCGACTTGGGGATAAGCTTTCGAAGCTTCTCAATCGGTCACCTTGTGGATCGCAGCAATGATCATTGAGCGCTTAAGCCAAGAGCACCGCAATATCGAGAAACTGCTTACCATCCTCGAGCGGGAACTTCAGGTTTTCGACCGGGGCGACAGCCCCGACTATGAGGTGATTGGCGCGGTTCTCAGCTATTTCGAACTCTACCCGGAGGTTTACCACCACCCTCAGGAAGACCTGGTCTTCGCCAAGTTGAAAATTCGCGATCCCGGTGCGGCTGCGAAGGTCGGTGATCTCGATCGCGAACACCAGAGAGGGGCCGAACTCTTGCGCCGGGTCGCGCATGCGGTCGACAATGTTCTTGCCGGTCGCGAACTCCTTCGGCAAGATGTGCATGCCATCGTTCGCGATTTCATAGAGCACGAGCGCCGCCACATCATGAAGGAAGATCGCGATTTCTTTCCCGCCGCCCTGATGGCTCTTGAGCCTCAAGACTGGACGGAGATCGCTTCGGCCATGACCAATCCTGAGGATCCGCTGTTCAGCGAGGCAGCCGAAGAGACGTTCGACGCGCTACGGGTGCGCATCTCGCAGTTGGAACAAGAAGCCGAAGCCGCACGGCACTAGTCAAGCTCATCCGCATTGCGCTGATCGGACTCAATGTCCGAAAGGTCAGAAGCGTTGTTCTAATCGCCGCTCGGTCACATCCGGTGTGCAAGACGGGGCGGCCCGCCCATGAGCGTGGGGTTGGGCTTGGGGCAGTCCAATCGCGTACCGTCCTATTTTCATGTGTGCTACCTAATTGGACAAGAATAGGTAGCAGGAGAGGCCAATGATGACTGACGATCAGGTCAATCTCGTCGTTCAGCACCTTTGCGAGCAAATGCACCTGGCGCTCCGATTGAAGGACAGCGAGGCACATCCACCAAACGCCAAGGATATTGGATTTGATCCTGCCTCTGTAAGAACCGTATTGCTGACCGGGTTGCGTTCGGCGGGTGTCACGATCAACCACGAGGCAGCCGGGGCGGGCGAAGAGCCGCCATGGTCCTGAACGCAAAACGCGAGACAGAAGCTCGCGCCAATGTCTGAGTTGGGTGATCAGCCGCCGATGACGGCCAAGCCGGGCGACGGCTGGCTTGGCCCGGAAGCCGACATTCATGAGTACGCGCCCAGGCTCAAATACGGTGACAGCGCATTCCATTGACCCGGCTCGCTTCAAGCTCGGCAAGCGCCGACCGAAGCCTGCGCCGTCTGACGGTGATGATTAAGTGCACTGGACACCGTAATTCCTCGTAATTCCACGTCCTGCGATGTCGCCAGGTTGCACCTGCCAAATGACCCGACCGCTCGCCCATGCGGGTCCGTGATGGCGGGGATGTGATCAGTCGTGAAGCCGATATCTATTGGGGCTCTGCGGCCGAGCGTTAAGTAACGAGCCGGGGGCAGCTGGAGAAAACGCGATGCGTTTCATTTTGGCGTTGAGCCTATTGATCCCCCTGTACGGCGTTGCGAACGCGGAGCCGGTGCATCACTCCCACCGGCACGCTGTTGTTCGCTCCCATCAGGGCATGTTCGCACCAAGTTCCGCTTCGAGCTTTGCCTACGCGCCACCCCGGTCGCCGACCGAATACCGTTCCGCCCCCTCCTATGGCGACAATGAACCGTATTTCGGCGCGTCTCAGGGTTATGCGCCCGGCGAAAAGGAGCGTTTTCTCCACAGCTTGTTCGGCCCGTAAATGCTTGGGGCCAGCAAATCACGGCCAATCGCGGAATCTGCGGTCCAGGCACGAATGCTCTAAGCGATCAGTTGCCTCGCCGCAGCCGAGATCATCACCAGCCCGCCCGTGATCACCGCGACGTCGAGGATCGCAGTGTGGATGTGCACCGGCATCCGCTCGACGAAGGCTTTTGCGAGGAACGCGCCGGGGATCGCGATCGCGCCGATCAGCAGCGCGAAGGCGAGCACCTGCGCATTCACGGCGCCGGCAAGGCCGAACACCGAGATCTTGATGAGGCCGGTGCCGAGCGAGATCATCGCATCGGTCGCGATCACGGCGGCGCCTTCGAGGCCCGAAGCCATCAAGAGCGAGAGCAGGATCACGCCGGATCCCGACGTGCCGCCGACCAGCACGCCGTAGCCGACGGAGCCGGCGGCAAGGCCGGTGTCGCCGATCCTGACCTGGCGGCGGCGGAGCACGCGGCGCAGCGGCACGCTCAGGATCAGCATGGAGCCGATCACGAGCGCGGCGCCCGCATTGGTGAGGCGCGTGTAGCCGTAGGCGCCGAGCGCGGTGGTCAATGCCGCGCAGGCGAGCACGATCAGCGCGCGGCGGCGGTCGGCGTAGCGGAGGTAAGCGATCGCGCGGCTGAGATTGGTGAAGATCGCGGAGATCGCGATGATCGGCACCACGGGCTCGGCGCCGACCAGCGGCACCAGCACCAGCGGCATCAGCGCGCCGGTGCCGTAGCCGGCGAGACCACCGATGATCGAAGCAAACAACGCCATCAACGCGACCAGCAGGAGCTGAAAGACCGAGATGTCGGCGAAGCCTGAGACGATGGTCACGTTTTCCGTTCGCGGCTGACGCGGGCCGCAGCTTGATCTGCGATGGAAGCGAGCGCGGCTTCCTCTAGTGGAAAATCCGCCGCAAGCCAAGCGTCCTCGGCGAGTGTCAACACATGTCCGAGCGCAGGCCCTTCCGCCATCCCGCGCGCGATGAAGTCGGCGGCGCGAAGCGGAAATTTCGGCGGAGTCCAGCGCTGCGGCAACTCGGCGAGCGCACGCCAGCGCGACGAATGCACGTCGCTCGCCGCCCGCGCCCAGCCGAGCAACACGCGATCGTGATAGCGCTCCGCACCGAGCCGGTAGAGCAGACGCCGCGCATTGGCCTCGTCCTTGGCGGCGAACCGCCACCAGCGGTGCCCCATCGAATCCAGCGCCTTGGCCTCGGGATTGGAGAGCCGGAGGCGCGTAGCGACGCGCTTGGCGTCTTCCGTCACGGCGACCGTCAGCGCGGCCAGGCGCCGCGTGCTGCTTGCCGGCAGGCCGAGCGCGCGCTCGATCGCGACCATCGTCGCCAGCGGCCCGGTATAGACGACGCCGCCGGTCAGCGCCTGCAGCAATCCGGCCTCGGCCATGGCCAGCACGGCGGCGGATGCACCGCCGGCCACCAGCAGCTTCAGCATCTCCATGCGCACCCGCTCGGCCGACAGGCTGGCAAGGCCCGCACGTCCCCGGATGCAGGCGAGATAGCCCTCGCGGTCGGGCTCGCCGGCACCGAAGGCGGCGTGGATGCGGAAGAAGCGCAGGATGCGCAGATAATCCTCGGCGATGCGCTGGTCGGGGTCGCCGATGAAGCGCACGCGGCGCGCTCTGGCATCCGCGATCCCGCCGACATGGTCGTACACGACACCAGTCGCATCGACCGACAGGCCGTTCATGGTGAAGTCGCGCCGCTCGGCGTCCTTCACCCAGTCGCGGCCGAACGCGACCTTGGCCTTGCGGCCGAAGGTCTCGGTGTCCTCGCGCAAGGTCGTGACTTCGTAGGGGTGCCCGTCGATGACCAGCGTGATCGTGCCGTGGTCGATGCCGGTCGGCACGCTCTTGATGCCGGCGGCTTTGGCGCGCCGCACCACCTCCTCCGGCAGCGCCGTGGTCGCGATGTCGATGTCGCCGGGCGCGAGATCGAGCAGCGCGTTGCGCACCGCGCCGCCGACCACCCGCGCCTCCTCGCCATCGGCGCCCAGCAATTGCAGGACGCGCGCGGTCCCGCCGGAGATCAGCCATGGCGCATCGGCGAGGATCGGCTCCGCGCTCATCGGCAGGCCCCTATCTTTCCGTGCCCGGCACGAACTTGCCGTGCTCGATATGGGCGGGAACGTAGGTCGAATCCGGGCCGGCGCCGGAGAATTGCGCCAGGCCAATCAGACCCGCGATCACAAGCACGATCGCCATGAGGGCAAGGCGGGCGACGATGGTGACCGGCCAGGACGATTGCACGAACAGCCCGGACCGGCTGGCGGCCAGGAACAACGCATAGACGGCAAAGGGAACGAGGAAAATTCCGATCTCGGTCAGAATCGTCCGGATCATGATGAGTAGATCCGCTCATAAAGCACACGCAGCATTCCGGCCGTGGCACCCCAGATGTAACGTTCCGCGAACGGCATCGCATAGTAGAAGCGCTCCATGCCGCGGAATTCCTTGCTGTGCACCTGGTGGTTCGCCGGATTCATCAGGAAGGATAGCGGCACCTCGAACGCATCATCAACCTCGGAATGGTTGATCGTGAGCGCAAAGCCGGGCCGGACCCTCGCGACCGTCGGCAGGATGCGGAAGCCGAAGGCGGTGCCGTAGAGATCGAGATAGCCGATCGGCTCGACGAAGTCGCGCGACAGCCCGACCTCCTCCTCGGCCTCGCGCAGCGCCGCATCGACCGGCGAGGCGTCGGTCACGTCGATCTTGCCGCCGGGAAAGGCGATCTGGCCGGCGTGGTCGTTCAGATGCGCCGAGCGCTGCGTCAGCAGGATGGTCGGCTCGGGATGGTCGACCACCGCGATCAGGACTGCCGCCGGCCGCACCGGCTGCTCGCGCGCGACGATCTCGAGCATCTTGTCGGTCCCGGGATCGCCCGAGGCCGGAATGATGTTCGGATCGTAGAGGCCGGGCGGAACGTCGAAGCCGAGCCGCGCCCTGGAACGGGCAAAGAAATCCGCAGCGCCAAGCGCAACGGGATCGCTCTTCAGGATAGGCTTGTTCAAAGCGCGGCCCTCACCTCGTCCGCATCGGCCATGGCGAAGAATTCGCCGGCCGACTCGACGCCGAACATCGGCTGGCCATCGACCATCCGCTCCTCGCCCATGTCAACCAGATCGTAATAGAGCGCGCGGGTCACCTTGGCCCAGAGATCGGCGCGGACGTGCAGATAGGGCGTCAGCCCGCCGTCCTTTGCCGGCTCGAAGCGCAGCCGGTGCGCGGCGTCGCAGGTGACCCAGTCGTCGACATTGGTGCGGAAGCGCAGCACGCGATGGTTGTCCTTGCCGTCCTCTTGCATTTCGACCGCCATGAACGGCGCGTCGTCGACGCGAATGCCGACCTTCTCCACCGGCGTCACGAGGAAATGCTTGTCGCCCTCGCGCTTCAGGATGGTCGAGAACAGGCGGACCAGCGCGTGACGCCCGATTGGCGTCCCCATGTAGAACCAAGTACCATCGGAAGCGATTCGGATGTCGAGATCGCCGCAAAACGGCGGATTCCACAGATGCACCGGAGGCAGGCCCTTTTTGGCGCCTTCGGCACCGGCGGCACTCTTGGCGGCGGCAGTCAGCCCCTCAAGACCGCGATCGGCGCTCTGCCCTTGGTTCGCCATGGTTTGCCCTGACTTTGTCCTTTGGCACGATTGGTGCAAGTCTGACTTGTAAGTCTACGTTGTGCCCGGGTGCACGGTTCCATCCCGGAATAGTCCGGTGTGGAGGTCGCCACTTCGTGATGCCCTACATACCCTTAAGCCGATAAGGTGGGGATAGGTTAATTCAACGAATACATGGCCTTCCTGCAAGTCTAGCATAGGGCCCATGTGGTGATTTGATGCATCTGACGCGATGCGATGACATGGCGACGCGAGCAAGCCGCGCGGCAGGCTGAAGGAGCTAACGGATGGCGGAGAGTGTCGAGAAACTCGAGGATGGAATCGTCCGCTCGGCCGAGCAGGTATCGAGCCAGGTTCGCGCGGCGAAGGAGGCGATCGCGGCCGTCATCTTCGGCCAGGACCGCGTGATCGAGAACACGCTGGTCACCATCCTCTCCGGCGGCCATGCGCTGCTGATCGGCGTGCCCGGCCTTGCCAAGACCAAGCTGGTCGAGACGCTCGGCGTCACGCTGGGTCTCGATGCCAAGCGCATCCAGTTCACGCCCGACCTGATGCCCTCGGACATCCTCGGCGCCGAGGTGCTCGACGAGAGCACCGCGGGCAGGCGGGCCTTCCGCTTCATCGCAGGTCCGGTGTTCGCGCAGCTCCTGATGGCCGACGAGATCAACCGCGCCAGCCCGCGCACGCAGTCGGCGCTGCTCCAGGCGATGCAGGAGCAGCACATCACCGTTGCCGGTGCGCGTCACGATCTGCCGAAGCCGTTCCACGTGCTCGCGACCCAGAACCCGCTGGAGCAGGAAGGCACCTATCCGCTGCCCGAAGCGCAGCTCGACCGCTTCCTGATGGAGATCGACGTCGACTATCCCGATCGCGAGGCCGAGCGCCGCATCCTGTTCGAGACCACCGGCGCCGAGGAGACGCTGGCGAGGGGCTCGATGACCGCGGATGCGCTGATCACCGCGCAGCGGCTGATCCGCCGCCTGCCGGTCGGCGATTCCGTCGTCGAAGCGATCCTGTCGCTGGTGCGCTCGGCCCGTCCGGGTCCGGACAGCGGCGAAACCGGCAAGTTCATCGCCTGGGGCCCCGGCCCGCGCGCCAGCCAATCCCTGATGCTCGCGGTGCGCGCCCGTGCGCTGATCGACGGACGGCTCGCGCCCTCGATCGACGACGTGCTCGACCTCGCCGAACCCGTGCTGAAGCACCGCATGGCGCTGACCTTCCAGGCGCGCGCCGAAGGCCGCACGATTCCGGACGTGATCCGGCAGTTGAAAACACGGATCGGTTGATGGCCGCGGAGAACGGGCACACAGCGAAGGAGATCATCGCGATCCGACGTGCCGATGGCGAAAGCCGCACGCTCGCAGGTTCCTTGCCGCGCCTGGTGCTCGAAGCCCGCCGCGTCGCCGCCAACGTCATCCATGGCCTGCACGGAAGGCGCCGCGCCGGCTCCGGCGAAAATTTCTGGCAGTACCGCCGCTTCGTCTCCGGCGAGCCGTCGCAGAACGTCGACTGGCGGCGCTCGGCGCGCGACGACCATCTCTATGTCCGCGAGCTCGAATGGGAAGCCTCGCACACGGTCTGGATCTGGCCCGACCGCTCGCCGTCGATGGCGTTTGCCTCGAAGACCGCGCGCGAGTCCAAGCTCGAACACACCCTGATCGTCGCCTTCGCGCTGGCCGAGTTGCTGGTCTCGGGCGGCGAGCGCGTCGGCATTCCCGGGCTGATGGCGCCGACCGCAAGCCGCAGCGTCATCGACAAGATGGCGCAGGCGATGCTGCATGACGGTGCCGACCGGCTGAGCCTGCCGCCGTCCTTCGTGCCCTCGGCGCTCGCCGAGATCATCGTGCTGTCGGATTTCTGGTCGCCGATCGCGGAGATCAGGACGACGCTCGCAGGGCTCTCCGGCTCCGGCGCGCATGGCACGATGGTGCAGGTCGTCGATCCCGCCGAGGAGTCATTCCCCTATTCCGGCCGCATCGAGTTCGTCGAGCCGGAAGGCTTTGGCGTGATCACCGCCGGCCGCGCCGAGAGCTGGGTGCAGGATTACACCGCGCGGCTCGCGCTGCACCGCGACCAGATCCGCGCCGAGACCTCCAAGCTCGACTGGCTGTTCACGACGCACGCGACCGACCGCTCCGCCGCCGAATTGCTGCTGTTCCTGCATGCCGGCATGCAGGTGAGCAAGTCGGGCGCCCGCACCACGACCATCAAGGCGGGGCCGGCCGCATGATGGGATTGCCGCTCGCCTTCACCGAACCGCTGCTCCTGATCGGCCTCGTCAGCCTGCCGGTGCTGTGGTGGCTCCTGCGCGTGATGCCGCCGCGGCCGCGCCGGATCGAGTTTCCGCCGACGCGCCTGTTGTTCGACATCGCGCCAAGGGAAGAGACGCCTTCGCGGACGCCGTGGTGGCTGACGGCGCTGCGCCTCCTGGCTGCGGCGCTCGTCATTTTCGCCGCCGCCGGCCCGATCTGGAATCCGCAGACCGGACTTGCCGGCAGCAAGGCGCCGCTGATGATCATGTTCGACGACGGCTGGAGCGCGGCCTCGAACTGGGACATCAGGATCAGGGCCGCCGACGAGCTGATCGCCAACGCCGACAACGACCGCCGCGCCATCGCGCTGGTGCCGCTGTCCGAGCCGAACCGCGACATCACCCTGATGCCGGCGGGGGCGGCGCGCGTCGCGCTGCGCCAGCTGGTACCAAAGCCCTATTCGATCGAGCGGGTCGAAACCCTCGCAGCGGTCGATCGTTTCCTGAAGGCCACCGGCGACTGCGAGATCGCCTGGCTGTCGGATGGCGTCGACACCGGCCGCGGCGAGGACTTCGTGCAAGGCCTCGGCAAGACCATCGGCGATCGCAGCCTGACCGTGTTCGAAGGCGGCGTCTCGTCTCCGCTGGCGCTGGTCGCGGCCGAGAACGCCGCCGCCAGGATGACGGTGAAGGTGCTGCGCACCGACAGCGGCATTGCCGTCGGCACCGTGCGCGCGCTGGACCAGAAGGCATCGCCGATCGGCGAAGCGCGCTATTCGTTCGGCCCGCAGGACAAGGAGACCGAGGCCGCGTTCGACCTGCCGGTCGAGCTGCGCAACGACATCACGCGGCTCGAGATATCGGGCGAGCGCTCCGCCGGCGCGGTGCAGCTGCTCGACAAGCGCTGGCGCCGCCGCGCCATCGGCATCGTCTCGGGCGCGACCAGCGAAACCGCGCAGCCGCTGCTGGCGCCGACCTTCTATCTCACCCGCGCGCTGGCGCCGTTCGCCGACGTGCGGCTCGCCGACAAGGGCTCGCCGCAGCAGGGCATCACCCAGTTCCTCGACCAGAAGCTGCCGATGATCATCCTGGCCGATGTCGGCACCATCGCGCCTGAAATCCGCGAGCGCCTCAATGCCTGGATCGACCAGGGCGGCGTGCTGGTGCGGTTCGCAGGGCCCCGCCTGGCGCAGGCCGAAGACGATCTCGTGCCGGTCAAGCTGCGCAAGGGCGGCCGCACGCTCGGCGGCAGCCTGACCTGGGAGAAGCCGCAGCACCTCGCCGCGTTCGCGGCCGACGGTCCGTTTGCCGGCGTCGTCGTTCCCAAGGACGTCACCGTGAGCCGCCAGGTCCTGGCCGAGCCCGATGCCGTGCTCGCCACCAAGAGCTGGGCGTCGCTGGAAGACGGCACGCCGCTGGTGACCGGCGAGCATCGCGGCAAGGGCATCGTCAGCCTGTTCCATGTCAGTGCCGACATGCGCTGGTCGGATCTGCCGATGTCGGGCATCTTCGTCGAAATGCTGCGGCGGGTCGTCGACATGTCCGGCTACACCGCCAAGCCCGGCGCCGGCGTGGCCAGCGAGGCGACCGCCGAGACGGTGGCGCCGCTGCACATGCTCGACGGGTTCGGCGCCTTCGGGCCGCCGCCGGCCACGGCAAAGCCGCTGCCCGCGGACTATCGCGACCGCGCCACACCCGATCATCCGCCGGGCTTCTACGGTCCGGCAGAAGGACCGCTCGCCGTGAACACGCTTGCCGCCGCCGACCGCATCGCAGCCCTGAACACCGCGAGCCTGCGCGCCCGGCACGCCACCTACACCAATGCCGAGCCGCGCGATCTGCGCGGCTGGCTGCTGTCGACGGCGCTCGCTTTGTTCCTGGTCGACGCCATCATCGTCGCGGTGCTCGGCGGCGGCCTCGCCGCGCTGCTGCGCCGCCGCGCCGCGCCTGCCGCGATCCTGCTAGCCCTCGTGCTTGCGGGCCTTCCGGCACTGTCGCCGACGCCCGCGCGCGCCGACAACGCCACGGACGAGTTCGCGATGAAGGCGGTGTCGCAGACCCGCCTCGCTTATGTCGTGACAGGCAATGCCGACGTCGATTCCATCGTCAAGGCCGGGCTATCAGGACTGACGCTGTTCCTGGCGCAGCGCACCGCGCTCGAGGCCGGCGATCCCGTCGGCATCGATCCCGCGCGCGACGAGCTCGCCTTCTTCCCGCTGATCTACTGGCCGATCGTGCCCGGCGCGCCCAAGCCGCCGCAGGACGCCATCAACAAGATCGACGCCTACATGAAGCAGGGCGGCACCGTGCTGTTCGACACCCGCGACGCGATCGAAGCGCCGGCCGGCGACAACGGCGCCTCGCAGACACCGGGCATGCGGGCGTTGCGCGACATCCTGTCCTCGCTCGACGTGCCCGAGCTCGAGCCGGTGCCGCGCGAGCACGTGCTGACCAAGACCTTCTATCTGCTGCGCGACTTCCCCGGCCGCTTCAACAGCGGCCAGACCTGGGTCGAGACCCTGCCGCGCGAGGACGACGACGAGAGCGCGCAGCGTCCGGCGCGCGGCGGCGACGGCGTCTCGCCGATCATCATCACCTCGAACGATCTTGCCGGCGCCTGGGCCGTGCGCCCCGACGGCCAGTACATGCTGCCGGTGACCGGCGGCGACCCACGCCAGCGCGAATTCGCCTACCGCGCCGGCGCCAACATCGTGATGTACACGCTGACCGGCAACTACAAGGCCGACCAGGTGCACGCACCGGCCCTGATCGAACGGCTGGGACAATGATGCGGGTTTTGAAGTTCAATGCCCGCCCAGTTGAAGCCGTCATGGCCGGGCTTGTCCCGGCCATCCACGCGTTGCCATACGGCGCGAAGAACGTGGATGCCCGGGACAAGCCCGGGCATGACGATGCCGAGAGAGTGACGCCATGAATTACGGCATCGCGTTCACGCCGCTTGTTCCCGCGATCGTCCTGTGGCTCGCGCTGGCCGCAATCGTCGTCATTGCGCTCGTGCTGCTGCTGGCGCGTGCGCGCGGCGCTGCGGTGCGCGTGGCCGCGCTGGTGCTGTTCCTGCTGGCGCTCGCCAATCCCTCCTTCACCCGCGAGGACCGCGATCCCCTCACCTCGGTCGCGGCCGTCGTCGTCGACAAGAGCCCGAGCCAGAATTTCGGCAACCGCAATCGCGAGGCGGCCCAGGCGCAGGAAGCGCTGGTCGACGGCCTGAAGAAGATCAAGGGCCTCGAGGTCCGCGTCGTCGACGCCGGACAGGCCGACGGCGAGACCGACGGCACAAGGCTGTTCGGCGCCCTCGCCTCGGCCTTGTCGGACGTGCCGGTCGACCGCGTCGCCGGCGCGTTCCTGATCACCGACGGCCGCGTCCACGACATTCCCGCGAACGCCGCCGCGCTCGGCTTCCAGGCGCCGGTGCACGCGCTGATCACCGGGCAGAAGGACGAGCGCGACCGCCGCATCGCGATCACGGCGGCGCCGCGCTTCGGCATCGTCGGCCAGGTCCAGACCATCACCTACCGCCTCGACGACCAGGGCGTCTCCGGCGAGCGCGCCAAGGTCACGGTTCGCCGCGACGGCGAGGTCATCAACGAGCGCACGCTGGGAAGCGGCCAGAGCGCGAGCGTCGACGTCGACATCAAGCATGCCGGCCCGAACATCGTCGAGATCGAGGCCTCGCCGCTCGAGCGGGAGCTGACGCCGGTCAACAACCGCGCCGTCGTCGCCATCGACGGCGTGCGCGACAAGCTGCGCGTGCTGCTGGTCTCGGGCGAGCCGCATTCCGGCGAGCGCACCTGGCGCAACCTCCTGAAGTCCGATGCCAGCGTCGATCTCGTGCACTTCACCATTCTGCGGCCGCCGGAGAAGCAGGACGGCACGCCGATCAACGAATTGTCGCTGATCGCGTTTCCGACCCGCGAGCTGTTCCAGCAGAAGATCAACGAATTCCAGCTGATCATCTTCGACCGCTACGCCCGCCAGGGCGTGCTGCCGATAGCCTATTTCGACAACATCGCGCGCTATGTGCGCGCGGGTGGCGCGGTGCTGGTCTCGGCCGGTCCCGACTACGCCTCCAACACCAGCATCTGGCGCACGCCGCTGGATTCGGTGCTGCCGGCCGAGCCGGTCGGCGTGACCGAGAAGCCGTTCTATGCGCACCTGTCCGACATCGGCAAGCGCCATCCCGTCACGCGCGGGCTGGAGGGCTCGGCGAGCGAGCCGCCGCGCTGGAGCCGCTTCTTCCGCACCGTCGATACCCGCAATTCCGTCAACCCGCCTGTGATGACGGGCGTCGACGGCAAGCCGCTCCTGTTCCTGTCGCGCTTCGGCGAGGGACGCGTCGCGCTGCTGCTCTCCGACCACATCTGGCTGTGGGCGCGCGGCTATGAGGGCGGCGGCCCGCATCTCGACCTGCTCAGGCGGATGTCGCACTGGCTGATGAAGCAGCCCGATCTTGATGAAGAAGCGCTGCGCCTCCAGGTGCGGGGCAAGGATCTCGTGGTGGTGCGCCAGACCATGTCGGACAGCGTGCAGCCGGTGAGCGTGACCTCGCCGTCGGGCGTGTCGCGCGACCTGACGCTGAGCGCCGGCGATCCCGGCGAGTGGCGCGCCAGCCTGCCGGCCAACGAACTCGGCCTGTGGCAGGCGACCGACGGTACGCTGAAGGCGCTGATCAATGTCGGCCCGACCAATCCGAAGGAGTTTTCGGAGGTCACCTCCACCACCGAAACCCTGAAGCCGCTGACGCAGGCGACCGGCGGCAATGCCGTGCGCGTGGTCGACGGCTCCAGCGTCGAGCTGCCGCGCATCGTGCCGGTGCGCTCGGTGAGCGTCTTCCATGGTGACGGCTGGATGGGCGTGCGGATGCGCGACGCCAGCGTCGTGAAGGGCGTCGGCGTGCTGCCGATCTTCGCCGGCCTGATCGGCCTGCTGCTGCTGCTCGGCGCATTCGCCGCGACCTGGGTCCGCGAAGGGCGGTGATCCGATCGGCTGCGGTTCACCTCTCCCCGACGGGGAGAGGTCGGATTGCGCAGCAATCCGGGTGAGGGGCCGCATCGCTCGGTGAGGCCTAAACCCCTCACCCGGCTCGCATCTTCGATGCGAACCGACCTCTCCCTACGGGAGAGGTCGTTTGAGCTCTGGGCTCGCATCGAGTTCAACCAAAGCTCATCCGCTCTCATGTCAGTTGCCCGAACGACACATCGTCCAGCAGCCTGCGCCGGCCGGCCGGCCTGCGGTTGACATCCGTTCCCGCTTCCTGCGATGTTACAATATAACATCGCGATATCAGGGGATGATCCTCGCGATGTGGGGTGGCGTTTCCAGATGAAGTGGTTCCGGTCGAATATCAGGCACGGCGCCCGGCTCGCGTTGTTCGCGATGCTGGTGCAATTCGCGCTGACATTCGGCCACAGCCACTGGTTCGCCCGGGCCGCCCCCCTCGCCCAGTCCTCGCTCCAGCAGACCGACGGCAGCAGCGGCGTTGCCTCCAGCGACCGCGCCGCGGTCCAGAAGCAATCGCCTTCAGGCCCCGACCGCGAGCAGCCGGGCGACGACAATTGCGCGATCTGTGCATTGGTCGCGATGGCGGGCACTGTCCTGTTCTCGACGCCGCCTCTCCTGGAGCTGCCGCAGGCGATCGAGCTGCTCCACCGCACCACCGACGCCGAGTTCAGCCATCTGAAATCGGCGGGCACGGCGTTCCAGCCGCGCGCCCCACCCGCGTCCTGACTCTAGACATCGCTTGATCACGCCCAGGCTCGCCGCGCCACACGCGCGGATAATCGCCCGGGAGAAGTTGAAGTCGAATTCCGTCGCGCAGCGACGGCAGGCCGCCTCCGATAACACCAATCCCTTCGGACGGCGCCTGACTGGAATCAGGACCATGTCATTTGAATTGCGACGCGTGCAGCATCTCGCCGGAGCGAGCCTGCTCCTGCTCGGCGCCGCCGCCACATCCGCGCTCGCGCAAGAACCGGCACAACAGCCTGCGCAGGACAAGTCGTCGACCGAGATCCCCGCCGTCACCGTGACGGCGCCGAGCCCCATCGTGCGCAGGGTGGTACCGACCCGCAGCCCAGTCCGTGTCGCGCGCACCGGCCGGTCGCGCAGCCAACAACACACGGCCGAAGCTACGCCACCGGCAGCAGTCACCGCCGCGACACCTCAGCAAGGCGTGCTGCCTGTTGTGACCAACCAGTTCGCCACCGTCACGGTGGTGCCGAACGAGGAGATCCGCCGCGAGGGCGGCGGCCAGCTCGGCGATCTCCTGTTCTCCAAGCCGGGCATCACCGGCTCGAGCTTCGCGCCCGGCGCCTCCAGCCGGCCGATCATCCGCGGGCTCGACGTCAACCGCGTCGGCATCGTCGAGAACGGCACCAATTCCGGCGGCGCCTCCGACCTCGGCGAGGATCACTTCGTCCCGATCGATCCGCTCGCGACCAACCAGGTCGAGGTGGTGCGCGGGCCTGCTGCGCTCCGCTACGGCTCGACCTCGATCGGCGGCGTCGTCAGCGCCACCAACAACCGGATTCCGGATGCGCTGCCGAGCTGCGCTCCATCGTTCCAGACCTACGGCTTGCCGACCAAGGCGCCGCTGGCGACCGCCGCGACCTCGCCTTGCGTCACGGCCGAGACGCGCACGGCGTTCAGCTCGGTCGATCGCGGCGTCGAGAGCGGCGTGCTGCTCGACACCGGCGGCGGCAATTTCGCCTTCCACGCCGACGTCTATGGCCGCACCACCACGGACTATGGCATCCCGAGCTATCCCTATCTGAACGACCAGACGCGATCCGTCGCCAACGGCCGCCAGCCGAACTCGGCGACGCGCTCGGACGGCGCCTCGATCGGCGGCTCCTACTTCTTCCAGGGCGGCTATATCGGGGCTGCGATCACGCAGAACGACTCGCTCTACCACATCCCCGGCATCGACGGCGCCGACCACAACACGCGGATCGACGGCCACCAGACCAAGATCAACGTCAAGGGCGAGTACCGTCCCGACACTGCGGCGATCGACACCGTCCGGTTCTGGGCCGGCGCGACCGACTACCGGCACAACGAGATCGGCCTTGCCGATCCCGCCAATCCCAACACTGACGGCGTGCGGCAGACCTTCACCAACAAGGAGCAGGAGATCCGCACCGAGGTGCAGCTGATGCCGTTCAACGCGCGCTTCGCCGAGGTGACGACGGCGCTGGGCTTCCAGGTCGGCCATCAGGAGCTGACGGCACCGAGCCCGGACAATCCCGGCACGCTGTTCAACGGCCTGTGGGACCCCAACAACAGCACGCGCGTTGCTGCTTACGCCTTCAACGAGTTCAAGTTCACGGAGGCGACGCGGGCGCAGATCGCCGGCCGCATCGAGCATGTCGAGCTGCACGGCACGACGCCCGACTTCCCGGCCGACTTCCTGCCCGACGGCACGCCGCAGGCGGCGATTGCGCGCAATCCGTCGTTCACGCCGAAGAGCGGCAGCATCGGGCTGCTACAGGACCTGCCCGGCGGCATGGTCGGCAGCATCACCGCGCAATATGTCGAGCGCGCGCCAAAGGCGGCCGAGCTGTTTTCCCGCGGCGGCCACGATGCGACCGCGACCTTCGACATCGGCAATCCGAACCTGAAGATCGAGACCGCCAAGTCGGTCGAGGTCGGTGTGCGCAAGGCGACGGGACCGTTCCGGTTCGAGGCGACGGTCTACTACACGCATTTCGACAATTTCATCTATCGCCGCCTCACCGGCGTGATGTGCGACGACGATTTCGCCTCGTGCGGCGCGCCCGGCGCCGAGCTGAACCAGGCGGTGTATTCGCAGGCCAACGCCAACTTCCGCGGCGGCGAATTCCAGTCGCAGCTCGACGTCGGCGCGTTCCAGGGCGGCATCTGGGGCATCGAGAACCAGCTCGACGTGGTCCGCGCCACCTTCAGCGACGGCACCAACGTGCCGCGGATCCCGCCGCTCAGAATGGGCGGCGGCGTGTTCTGGCGCGACGACAACTGGCTGATGCGCGTCAACCTGTTGCACGCCTTCGCGCAGAACAACGTGGCCGTGATCGCGGAGACGCCGACGGCGGGCTACAATCTGTTGAAGGCCGAGGTCAGCTACAAGACGAAGCTCGACCGCAACTGGTTCGGCGCACGCGAGATGATTGCCGGTATCGTCGGCAACAATCTCCTCAACGAAAACATCCGCAACTCGGTATCCTACACCAAGGACGAGGTGTTGATGCCCGGCATCGGCGTGCGGGCATTCGCCAACTTCAAGTTCTGAGCGCGATCCAGTCGGGGCCTGCGGGCCCCGACGCACTCACGTTGAGCGGGTGGGCTCCCTCCGGGCTACGGGCTACACCTGCTCCGCGTTGCCCTAGCCCCGCGCCTTGCTCCAGTCCGGCCCGACCGCGCCCGACACCCCCTCGAACGCGCCGTCGACGAGCTCGAACACCAGGATGCGGGCCGCGTCGACCGGGCCGGGCATGGTGACGCGGCCCTTGGTGACCTGCTTGAAGCCGACGCGACTGTAATAGGGCTCGTCGCCGACCAGCAGCACCAGGCGGTGACCTTTCTCCTTCGCATCCTTCAGCGCGCGCTCCATCAACAGACGGCCGACGCCGCGGCTGCGGAACGGCGGCTCGACGGTGAGCGGCCCGAGCAGCAGCGCCGGCGTCTCGCCGACCAGCACCGGCAACTGCCGGACCGAGCCGACCAGGAGCGTGCCGATGCGGGCGGTGAAGGAGAGTTCGAGCAGATGGTCGACGTGCTCGCGAATCCGGTAGGCGCTGAGCACGAAGCGGCCGGGACCGAAGGTACGTTCGTGCAGCCGCTCGATCGCCTGGGCATCGCCAGCAGCTTCAGGAAGGATGGAGAGCGAGAGATCGTTCATGTCAGCATACGTCTTCGAGCGAAATGGCCCCCGGTTCGCGTCAGGAAAACACGTCAACGTCGGGAGGCGGAGTAGCATCTGGACATCGGGACGTCCATGGCAGTGCTCCGCCTCAGTTCCTTTTCGGCGCGGGCTGGGACAAATAGGCCAGCATCTTCATCTCCCGCCGCCCCCGCGTCACGGTATCCAGCACGAGCCCGGACGAGACCGACAGCATCGCCATGATCATCAGGCCCATCGACAAGATGGCGGTCGGGAAACGCGGCACCAGCCCGGTCTCGACGAAGGTGATCACGATCGGGATCGAGAGCACGATCGATATCCCGGCCAGCAGGATCCCAATGGCGCCGAAGAAGCGCAATGGCTTCTCCGCGCGATAGAGCTTCAGCAT
Source organism: Bradyrhizobium sp. CCBAU 11386 (assembly GCF_028128955.1). Classification (NCBI taxonomy): domain Bacteria; kingdom Pseudomonadati; phylum Pseudomonadota; class Alphaproteobacteria; order Hyphomicrobiales; family Nitrobacteraceae; genus Bradyrhizobium; species Bradyrhizobium sp. CCBAU 11386. The sequence goes on along the minus strand of NZ_LBKA01000248.1, from coordinate 132,411 downwards.
GGTGCCGAGGATGCGGAAGCCGTCGCGCCAGGTGTTGAGTTTCGAGAACGAGCCCTCGGGCCGCGCATAATAGGGCGTCTCGACCTCGGCGACCGGCAGCGACAATTCCAGCGCATAGACGGCGAGCTCGGTTTCGATCTCGAAGCCATCCGACAGCACCGGGAAAGACTTGACAAAGCGGCGCGAGAACACGCGGTAGCCGGACAGGATGTCCTGGAAGTCGCGGCCAAACGTCCACGCCAGGAAGCCGGTCAGCATACGGTTACCGGTGCGATGCCCGAGACGGTAGGCCGCCTGCGACTGGTCGATGCGAAGCCCGACCACCATGTCGAGACGCTCGTCGAGCAGCCTGTCGATCATGCGCCGGGCACTCGGCGCATCGTAGGTCGCGTCCCCATCGACCAGCACGTAGACGTCGGCCTCGACGTCCGCGAACATGCGGCGCACGACGTGGCCTTTGCCCTGCCGCCGCTCGCCGCGCACGATGGCACCGGCCTCGCGCGCAACGGTCGCGGTGCGATCGTGCGAATTGTTGTCGTAGACGTAGATCTCCGCCGACGGCAGCGCCGTACGGAAATCGGCGACGACGCTCGCGACGGCCGCTTCTTCGTTGTAGCAGGGCACCAGTACCGCGATGCGAAGGGGCGTGGATGTCATCGCGGCAAGGCTTCCAGGCTGGCCGGGTCGCGTCGGAGCACTGCGGCCTGACGCGCTGCTTCCGGCTGCATCAACCAGGCGAACGATACGCTCCAGAGCGACAGCATCGCAATCGGCACGACATAATAGGGCGTGAAGACCGGATGGCTCAGGAAGAAGACGAGGTTGACGGCGAGATTGCCGGCGACGACGAGTGCGACCTGCCGCACTCTCCCCTCGCCCATCTGCAGCAGCCACACCGTCGAACCGATCGCCAGCACGATCAGCACGAACTGCATGTCGCGCAGATATTGGCCGAGAACGGCGAAGTCGAAGGCCGGCGCCACCACGTCGGCGCTGCCGTAAGTGGTCGCAAGCGGGCTGCCGGCATTGATGGCCTGGGCGATCAGGGTCGGGGCCATGCCGACGAGCACGCCGGCACCGAAGCCGAGGCCCTGCACGAAGGTCGCGAAGCTACGCGACCACAGGAATGCACCGGCCAGGAACAGGCAGTAGCCGGCCGCGAGCAGCGCGTTCGGCAATCTGAAATTGACGGAGGCACCGAGCAGAAGGCCGATCAGCGCGATCAGCAAGACACTGCGCCTGCCCCTGGTCAACCACAGAGCGGTCAGGAATCCCGCGATGGCGCAGATCGCCATGGTCGGCGCGATCGAATAGCTCGCCTTCGCCGGATTGATCATGAGATAGACGGCAAGCGCGCCGAACACGCCCGCCCCCGCGATCGAAGGCAGCGTTCGCGCCATGAAGATGCCCAGCAGCGCAAGGCTGCAGACAATCAGGCTGGCGGCGACGTAGAGCGGCACCACTTGGTAGCCTTGTGGAAACAGCGCCAGCAAAAATCCGGTCCCCGGCGGATATTGCATCACCACCTTGCCGTTCGGCATCGGGTTGTGACAGGGCCAGCGGATCGGGTCGCGCCATTCGGCGAACGCGATCTCCTTCATCTTGTCCTCGAAATAATGATCGTAATCCAACAGGGCATTCGTGTTCAGCCCACCGATGCCGAGGCGCTGAAACAGATGCGCCTGCCGGAGATAGCAGATGTCGTCATAGACCCCGCGCGCCTCGCTCCAACGCGACATCGTGACGATGTTGCTGGCAAGGATCGCGAGGCAGATCAGGCCGAAGACGAATTTGGCAATCTTCATCCGGTTTCCGTTGCGCGCTCTAAGCGAGTTACTAGCACAGGCCGCCCTCAGCGCCACGTCGCAATCAGGGGCTGGCCGCCCAGTACCTCTGCGATCCGCAACTGCGTCCCCAGCGTGGTCCCCTCGGGCAGCGCCGTGATCGCGAAGAACCCGCATTCGACGATCTCGTGGTTGGGCGCTGGCAGGCGATCCTGCCTGAATTGCCTGACCACGTAGACCGCGACGTGGTCGCGGCGGGAAACGTGGCTGTTGAGGAAGATGCCGTGCAGCGCGGCATCTGCGGTGAGGTCGATGTCGCCCTCCTCCTTGAGCTCGCGCCGCATCGCCTGCTCCATGGTCTCGCCGAGATCGACGCCGCCGCCGGGCAGATACCAGCCGGAGATGTAGCTGTGCCTGACCAGGAACACCCGGTTCTCGGAATCCAGCACCACGGCGCGCACGCCGAGGGTCATGCCGCGAACCAGCAGGAAATAGGCGTGGAAGATTCGCCGCAGCAGCGGCTCGAATCTCCGTCGGACGCGGTTCAGACGATCTCCCATCAGGCTCTCTTGAGTCCCCTGTTCAGGCCTTGCTCGAGGCCTGGCTTGCACGTTGCCTGCGACCTTGCCATTACAGCGGAGCAATAGCGAGGCAATCGCGCGCCATGGCTCCCTTTACGCTCGCCCATCTGTCCGACCCGCATCTGCCGCCCTTGCCGAAGCCGCGGCTGATCGAGCTCGCCGGCAAGCGCGCGCTCGGCTACGTCAACTGGACGCGCAACCGCCACAAGTACCAGCGCCGCGAGGTGCTCGACGCACTCGTCGCCGACGTCAAGGCGCAGACGCCCGACCACATCGCGGTGACGGGCGATCTCGTCAATCTGGCGCTGGAGGCGGAGTTCGCGCCGGCGCGCGCCTGGCTCGACGACGTCGGGCCGCCTGACCGCGTCACCACGATTCCCGGCAATCACGACGCCTATGTCCGCGCCACCTTTCATCGCTTCGGCGAGACCTTTGCGCCCTATCTTGCGAGCGACGACGGAAGCATCGGCTTTCCGGCCCTGCGCCGGCGCGGGCCGCTCGCGCTGATCAGCCTGTCCACGGCGGTGCCGACCCTGCCGCTGATGGCGACGGGCACGCTCGGGCGCGATCAGCTCGCAGCCCTCGAACAGGTTCTCGAGCGGCTCGCGGCGGAGGACGTCTTCCGCGTGCTGCTGGTGCATCATCCCTTGAAGTCCGACGCGCGCCACAAGCGGATGACGGACGCGGCCGATCTGCTGGCGCTGTTGAAGCGCCACGGCGTCGAGCTGGTCCTGCACGGCCACGACCACATTCATTCGACGATGTGGTTCGAGGGGCCCAACGGCAACATTCCCGCGATCGGTGTGCCGTCGGCGTCCGCGCTCGCACACGGGCGCTACCCGGCGGCGGCGTATAATCTGTTCACGATCGAGAAGGACAATGCCGGCTGGCGCTGCGAGCAGACGGTGCGCGGACTCGGGTCCGGATTTCAGATCCGAGAGATCAAGCACGCAAGGTTGATCTAGTTCACCGTCATTGCGAGCGAAGCGAAGCAATCCAGAGTCCCTCTGCGGAAACATTTCTGGATTGCTTCGCTTCGCTCGCAATGACGACGGAGGGCGTCTCACCAGCTCCGCAGGGCCGCCAGCACGGCGACGCCGAACAAGGCGGCGGCGCCGAGGATGAAGCCGAACACGAACGGCCAGAGGCGCGAGCGGGCTGGCCGCTCCGCAGCCTCCGGCTTCGGCTCGGGCAGCACGACCATCGCATGCTCGCGCTCGATCATGCGTCGGGCGACATAGTCGGTGATAGCCTCGACGATCACGGAGGTGTCGTGCGATTCGGCGAGCACGATGCGGCCGAAGCGGGTGTCCTGGACGAAGCGGTACATGCGCTTGTCGCGCCCCATCATGATGTGCGCGACGACGTCGATCCAGAGTCGGGGCGTATCGCCCTGGCTGATGCCGCGGTCGAACAGGTCGATCTGCTCGGGCACCTGGGCAAACAGGGGATCGAGCGCGTCGTTGAGGATCTCGAGCCGGGCCACCTCGGCATCGCGCAAATCGACGACGACGCCGGTCCGGTCGGCGGCCTCGATCCGCGCGCGCAACAGCGCGTCGCGCAGCCGCACCGGGCGCGGCTGGCTGGGATGGGTCCCGCTGGTCTCGGGCTCTGACATTGTCGGCCTCGTCTTCACTTGCCTCCGTTAACCTATCAGCAACCAAACCGTCCGCAAAGGGTCCACAATTCCAGATACTTACGGCGCCCACAGCTGTCTCACCTGTGCCAAAAACAGACGATCCCACCCGGCTTGCGCCGGATGGGACCCTCCGTCCTTGGACGTCTTCTTGATTGGTCAGGCAGCCGTCAGGCCGAGACCCGCGACGGCTCTTCGACGATGGAGAAGCGGACGCCGGCCTTGTGGCGGTTCTCTTCCGAGACCGTACGCCAGGCATCTTCGGCTTCCTTGCGGGTCTTGAACGGACCCTGCACCTGGGCCGAGCCTTCCACGAGCTTGTGGAAGTTCATCGAACCGAACTCGCCGCCGATCACCCAGAAATTGCTGCCTTTGGTCATTGTCAGTCTCCTGTTACCCGGGTTAGCCGAACTGGTTCATCGTGTTGTCCGCGCCGCCCGCCTTCAGGGCAGCCTCGCCGGCGAAGTACTCCTTGTGGTCGTCGCCGATGTCGGAGCCGGCCATGTTCTGGTGCTTCACGCAGGCGATGCCCTGACGGATCTCGGCGCGCTGGACGTTCTTCACGTAGCCGAGCATGCCCTGCTCGCCGAAATACTCCCTGGCCAGATTGTCGGTCGAGAGCGCCGCGGTGTGGTAGGTCGGCAGCGTGATCAGGTGGTGGAAGATGCCGGCACGCTTGGCCGAATCCGCCTGGAAGGTGCGGATGCGCTCGTCGGCTTCCTTCGCCAGCGGCGTGTCGTCATATTCCGCCTTCATCAGCTCGGCACGGTTGTACTTGCTGACGTCCTTGCCGGCTTCCTTCATCGCGTCGTAGACCTGCCAACGGAAGTTGAGGGTCCAGTTGAACGACGGCGAGTTGTTGTAGGCCAGCTTGGCGTTCGGAACCACCTTGCGGATGCGGTCGACCATCTTGGCGATCTGCTCGATGTGCGGCTTCTCGGTCTCGATCCAGAGCAGGTCGGCGCCGTTCTGAAGCGAGGTGATGCAGTCGAGCACGCAGCGGTCCTCACCGGTGCCGGGACGGAACTGGTAGAGGTTGGAGGGCAGCCGCTTCGGACGCATCATCTTGCCGTTGCGGTTGATGATGACGTCGCCGTTGCGGGCGTTCTCCGCGGTGATTTCCTCGCAATCGAGGAAGCTGTTGTACTGGTCGCCGATGTCGCCGGGCTTGTGGCTGACGGCGATCTGCTGCGTCAGGCCGGCGCCGAGCGAGTCGGTGCGGGTCACGACGATGCCGTCTTCGACGCCGAGCTCGAGGAAGGCGTGGCGGCAGGCGCGGATCTTCGCCAGGAAGACGTCATGCGGCACGGTGACCTTGCCGTCCTGGTGGCCGCACTGCTTCTCGTCCGAGACCTGGTTCTCGATCTGGAGCGCACAGGCGCCCGCTTCGATCATCTTCTTGGCGAGCAGATAGGTCGCTTCCGCGTTGCCGAAGCCGGCGTCGATGTCGGCGATGACGGGCACGACATGGGTCTGGAAGCTGTCGATCTTCTCGATCAACTCCTTCTCCCTGGTCTTGTCGCCTTCCTTGCGGGCCTTGTCGAGGCTGCGGAAGATGTCGTTGAGCTCGCGCGAGTCGGCCTGGCGCAGGAAGGTGTAGAGCTCTTCGATCAGCGCCGGCACCGAGGTCTTCTCGTGCATCGACTGGTCGGGCAGCGGTCCGAACTCGGAGCGCAGCGCCGCGATCATCCAGCCCGAGAGATACAGGTAGGTGCGATCGGTCTTGCCGAAATGCTTCTTGACCGAGATCAGCTTCTGCTGGGCGATGAAGCCGTGCCAGCAGCCCAGCGACTGGGTGTACTTGGTGGGATCGCCGTCATAGGCGGCCATGTCGGCCCGCATCAGCGCCGCGGTGTAGCGGGCGACGTCGAGGCCGGTCCTGAAGCGGTTCTGGAGGCGCATGCGCGCGACGTGCTCGGCCGTCACCCCGTTCCAGGTCGGCTGGGTCTCGAGGAGCGCCTGGGCTGCATCGATCTCGCCCTGATACGAGGCCGGAGCCTGGAAGGTGCTGATGCCACGGGGCTGGTAATTCATGTGCCTGATCCTTTCGCTGACGATGGCGATGGTTGGCCATCGACATTCTTGACAGTGCATTGCGAAATGCGTGTCAGGAGCTAAACGCCAAAACAGAAACTTCGTATAGATGGCTTGTTTTTTATTGGTGATGTCATGTAACATCAGAACATGTAACAGATGTTATTTTGTAAAGTTTGTAAAATTATAGGTCAACTAGACTGTCCTTAATGGCCCCTGGAGATCTGAAAAATGCCCGCCGAATCCGCTGCTTTCTCCCTCTCCCCGTTCCTACGGGGGCGCGACGAGCTTCGCTCGCGCTGGGAGGGTGGGGGTGAGGGGCTCTCTCCACGAATCCATCTCTTACCTCCTCTGCGGAAGCTCCCCCTCACCCGGATCGCATCTGCGATGCGCTCCGGCCTCTCCCCGCACGCGGGGAGAGGCGAAGAAGGGAGCTGCTGATGGCCGCCGAATCCGGGAAGAAACTGTTCGTCGGCCCGCGCTTCCGGCGGATCCGGCAGCAATTGGGGCTGTCGCAGACCCAGATCGCCGAGGGGCTCGGGATCTCGCCGAGCTACATCAACCTGATCGAGCGCAACCAGCGCCCGGTGACCGCCCAGATCCTGCTGCGGCTGGCCGAGACCTATGACCTCGACCTGCGCGATCTCGCCAGCGCCGACGAGGACCGGTTCTTCGCCGAGCTCAACGAGATCTTCTCCGATCCCTTGTTCCGCCAGATCGACGTGCCCAAGCAGGAACTGCGCGACCTCGCCGAGCTCTGCCCCGGCGTCACCCACGCGCTGCAACGGCTCTACGCGGCCTATACCGAGGCCCGTCAGGGCGAGACGCTGGCGGCCGCGCAAATGGCCGATCGCGACGTCGGCACGCGCTACGAGACAAATCCGGTCGAGCGGGTGCGCGAGCTGATCGAGGCCAACCGCAACTATTTTCCGGAGCTCGAGCAGGCTGCAGAAGCCTTGCGCGACGAACTGAACGTGCCGGCCGAAGGGCTCTATGCGGCGCTGGCCGCGCGCCTGCGCGAAAAGCATTCGGTCCAGACCCGCATCATGCCTGTCGACGTGATGCGCGAGACGCTGCGGCGCTTCGACCGCCACCGCCGCCAGTTGCTGATCTCGGAGCTGGTCGACCCGCCCGGGCGCGCGTTCCAGCTCGCCTTCCAGCTCGGCCTTGGCGAATGCACGCAGCAGCTGGAGACCATCATCGGCCGCGCCGGCCCGCTCGACGACGCGCCGCGGCGCCTGTTCCGCATCACGCTCGGCAACTATTTTGCGGCGGCGGTGATGATGCCCTACCCCGCGTTCCTCGCCGCAGCCGAAGCCCTGAACTATGACATCCACGTGCTGGCGCAGCGCTTCAATTCCGGCTTCGAGCAGGTCTGCCACCGCCTCACCACCTTGCAGCGGCCGAACGCACGCGGCATTCCGTTCTTCCTGCTCCGGGTCGACAATGCCGGCAACGTCTCGAAGCGCTTTTCGTCGGGCACCTTCCCGTTCTCGAAATTCGGCGGCACCTGCCCGCTGTGGAACGTGCACTCGACCTTCGACACGCCGGATCGCCTGCTGAAACAGGTGATCGAGCTGCCCGACGGCACGCGCTATTTCTCGATCGCGCAGATGGTGCGCCGTCCGGTGGCGCCGCACCCGCTGCCGCAGCCGCGCTTCGCCATCGGCCTCGGCTGCGAGATCCGCCACGCCGCGCGCCTCGTCTACGCCGCCGGCATGGACCTGGAGAAGGCGGAAGGCACGCCCATCGGCGTCAACTGCCGCCTGTGCGAACGCGAAAACTGCGCCCAGCGCGCCGAGCCGCCGATCACGCGCACGCTGATCCTCGACGAGACGACGCGGCGCATGAGCTCGTTCGCGTTCTCGAATGCACGGGAGTTGTGAGGCGATGTGCTCCCTCTCCCCGCTTGCGGGGAGAGGGTCGGGGTGAGGGGGAGTCTCCGCGGGGGCGGTAAGAGTTGGACTCGCGGAGAGTCCCCCTCACCCGGAATTCAAGCTGCGCTTGAATTCCGGCCTCTCCCCGCAAGCGGGGAGAGGCGAAGACAACCGCCCAACGCTACGCCAGCGTATGCACGATCACCGGCCCTGCCGCTGCGCGCGCGTCGCCGGCGAGCAGCGGGCCGAGATCCTTCTCGATCCAGGCGATCGCGCGCCGGTTCGCCTCCTCCGCCTGCTCGAACTTGTCGAAGATCGAGATCGCGGTGACCGTGTCGTCGCCGGCATAGACGACGTAGTAGGCGCGGAAGCCGTCGACGTCGCTGATGATCGGAACGGCGCCGTCCTTGATGCGGCGCGCCAGCTCCTCCGCGCTCCCGCTTTTCGCCTTGGCCTGACGGATGGCGGCATACATGACTTCCTCCTCCCGGCTATTGATGTGGGCTTTGTGCCCGGACTGGATGTTACGCCGAAGCGCCGGGCCCGGATACCCTCCTTGGTTAACCCGGCACTAATCCGTCGGCGCGATCTGCAACCAACGGTTAAGCACGCCTCAACATCGCTGCCCTAGTCTTGCCCCACTCACTTTTCGCAAACAACGGTGGCCTATTCTGCCGGGCGAAGTGACATCAGGGGGTTCATCATGCGCATTGCGTTGCTGCTGACCGCGACCATCGTCGGCGCGCTTTTCGCCAGTCCATCCAATGCCGGACCGCTCGATGCGTCCGCTGAGGCGGCGCAGGCGCTGCCGCCGGGCTTCCAGAGCTACCGCGGCTACATGTTCGACCTGTCGGAGAATTCCGATCGCAAGGATGTCGACAAGCTCACCGACAATCTGAAGCACCAGATCGACGTCGTCGAAGGCGTCGGCCTCTCCCCGCGCGTGCTGCGCTTCTTCCACACAGTTCCGATCGTCGCGAACGAGCTGGCCTGCCTCGACGAAGGCGCCGCGACCGCATGCTACGGCAGGGTCACGCCGGACATGCAGCGCACCGCTCCCCGCACGCTGACGGTCTGGGACCCCAACAAGCAGCGCTGGACCAATCCGAACGCCATCGACCTCGCGGTCGATTCGGGGCTCGGCGTGATCATGCTGCGGCCGGACATGATGCGGTACGAGAAGGAGGCGGTGCTGCTGCACGAGCTCCTGCACGCCTATCACGCGCGCCTGTTGCCGGACGGCTACGCCAACAAGGGCGTGATCGGCTACTATGCCCTGGCCAAGTCCAAGGACCTCCTGCCCAAGGAATCCTATGCGCTGAAGAATCCCATGGAGTTCTTCGCCGTGACCGCCAGCATCTTCCTGGCCGGAAAGAGCGAATTCCACGACCCCAAGTCGCGCGAGACGCTGAAGGAGAAGATGCCGGACTATTACAAATATCTGGTCGGCGTGTTCGGGTTCGATCCCGACCCGGCTGCGTCAAGCGGCCCGGTGGCCTCGCTGAAGTGAGGCGGACGTAGCCCATCTGCACCAACCCGGCAAAAAGCCGCGCGAAATGCGCGGCTTTTCTTGTTTTGGTAACCGGAAGCTGCGGATGACGCCCGGCCGGGAATTGCCAAGGCGGGGCCCGATCTGCATAGTCCCGCCCGCATCGATACTGTTTTCAAGGGGATAGAAGAACATGGCGGACGCCGACCTGGATGTCGTGATCCGGCAACTGGCCAGACAGCTGCATACGGGCCTGATGACCCGCGCCAAGGAGCGGCGGGATCGCTTCAACGGCCTTGCGGCCAAGGCCAAGGTCAAGGAGACCGGCGACCGCTTCAAGATGATGGCCAAGGCCACCATGGAGCAGGCCACCGCCGCCGCCAAGCGCCTCCAGATGTCCGCCGACAACGTCGCCGACAGCTACGCGCGATCGATGCGAATCGCGGCCAGCACGCCGATCGCGGCGAAGGTGGAGAAGAAGCCGGCGAAGGAAAAGCCGGTGAAGAAGGCCGCGAAGGCGAAGAAGGCGAAGGCCAAGAAGGCGAAGTAGGCGCGACAGCGCCCTTCACCTCTCCCCGCTTGCGGGGAGAGGTCGGATTGCATCGCAGATGCAATCCGGGTGAGGGGGAGTCTCCGCGAATCCAACTCTAACTGTCTTCGCGGATAGAGCCCCTCACCCCAACCCTCTCAGCGCGAGCGAAGCTCGTCGCGGCCCCGTAAGAACGGGGAGAGGGAGAGAGACACCTTTCACCGCCGCGGTGCCAAAACCCGGGTCGGCTCGGCGCTGGCGAGTTCGGCGAGCTTGGCGCGCGCTGCCTCGCGCGTGCGGACATCCTTGCCGGCGGGCAGCGCCAGTGCGGCTTCGAAATCGGCGCGCGCATCGTCGGCCTGGCCACGGGCGAGGAATGCCAGGCCACGGTCGAGGCGGGCCTGCGCATCGGAGGGGTCGAGACGGACCGCCGTGTTGTAGCTCAGGATGGCGCGATCGAGATCGCCGGTGGCGGCGAGCGCGAGACCGCGCTGGTGATAGGGCGCGGCGAGCTTGGGATCATGCGCGATCGCCTCGTCGTAATCCGCGATGGCGAGCTCGAGGTCGCCGCTCTGCCGGCGCGCGGTCGCGCGATCGCGATAGAGCGAGGCGCGGTTGGGATTGAGGTGAATGGCCTCGTCGAAATCGGCGATCGCCCGCCTGAAGTCGCCGTGGCGCAGCGCGATCCGCCCGCGCCCTTCATAGGCAAAGGCGATCAGCGAGCCGCGGAGCGGCGAGAAACCGATCACGGCCGCGCAGACGTCGGGATCGTCCTCGTCCCCGCAATTGACGACCATGTGCGTGGACAGGCCGACGAGCACGCCCAGGACGATCAGCAATGGTACGGCAGCTCTGGTCATCTTCGACGGTGACCGGCAACGGGCCGGCCACGCATCCCCTTTCGAAGGAAGTGTCACGGCGAGGTGTTAACACCGGCCGGGACGATCCTGTGTGCGCCAGGTCACAAACCCGCGCGCAAATCCTTACCGGTTCCAGATTAGCCCCAAGGCCCACGTGAAGGCCCACGTGAAGGACCACGCGAGGACGAACGGCCCCACGGGCTCGCCGGCGGATAGTTTTCGTTGGCGCCGACCGACGGCGCCGCCTGCGCGCCGAGTTCGGCCGCGAGCTGCTGGAGCGCCGCGATGCGGTTCTGCGTCGAGGGGTGGGTGGCGAAGAGATTGTCCACGCCGTGGCCCGACAGCGGATTGATGATGAACATGTGCGCGGTCGCGGGATTCCGTTCCGCCTCGAAGTTCGGGACCTGATGTGCGGCACCTTCGATCTTCACCAGCGCCGACGCCAGCCACATCGGCTGTCCCACGATGCGCGCACCGAGATTGTCCGCGGCATATTCGCGGGTGCGGCTGATCGCCATCTGCACCAGCATGGCGCCGAGCGGCGCGAGGATCATCATCAGGATCGAGCCGACGATGCCCGGGCCGTTGTTGTTGTCGCGGTGGCCGCCGAAGAACATGCCGAACTGCGCCAGCATCGAGATCGCGCCCGCGATGGTCGCGGTAACAGTCATCAGCAGCGTGTCGTGGTGCTTGATGTGCGCAAGCTCATGCACGATCACGCCGGCGAGTTCCTCGCGGCTGAGCTGGTGCATCAGGCCGGTGGTGACGGCAACGGCAGCGTTCTCGGGATTGCGGCCGGTCGCGAACGCGTTGGGCTGCGCCTCGTCCATCAGGAACACGCGCGGCATCGGCAAGCCCGCGCGGCCCGCAAGCTCGGCGACGAGGCCGACCAGTTCCGGCGCGGTCGAACGATCGACCTCATGGGCGCCGTACATCGAGAGCACCATGCGGTCGGAGTTCCAATAGGTGAAGAGATTGGTCGCCGCGGCAATGACGAGCGCGATCATGGCGCCTGAGGCACCGCCGATCAGATAGCCCACGCCCATGAACAGGGCGGTGAGGCCTGCGAGCAGCATTGCGGTTCTGAAATAATTCATCGTCGTTTCCCTGCTGCCGTGGCGAGCCCCCGCGGCAGATGATGTTGAGCTAGGGATCCGGCCTCCGGCACTTCAAGAGGCGGTGCCTGCGTCGACGCGCCGCGGTTCAAGGCAGGCGCGTCGCGCGTCAAGGACCTCGAAGCGTTCAGCCCTTTTCTCCCGGCGGCCGGTACTTGATGGAGGAGGCTTTATTGAGCGCCGCGAGCGTCTCCTCCACGGTCATCAAGACGGTCGTCTGGATGGAGCTCAGCGCGCCGCCGGCGCCGATTGCGAGAGCCGTCGCCGCCATCGACACGTTGTCCGGAGCCTCCCACAAGGTGTATCCGTCGTGATCGCCGAAGGCATACCAGAAACCGCGCAGCGTTCCGCCGACCTTCGTGATGTATTCCTCGGCAGCCGTTCGGCGATCCTCCGGATTCCTGATGAGCTTGGCCCACGTTGCAGGCGTGTAGCTGAACCTGGTCAAGTAGAGGGGCATGGCTTTCCTCCGTCGCTTTTGAAGCCGCCGGGCAGCAAGATCGCGCCGTGCCATCAAGCCGGAGCGGGCGCCTGCCCGTCGCTCCTCGCCAACTATACGCCGGGCGAGTGCGGGGCGCGACCTGCCGCTGCACGGGTTACCCCCGAAGATCGTCGGGATCTCGCGCCGCCTGAAACGGGACCAGTGCTCGTTTGCGCGCGCAGCCTCGGTTGGGAACACCAGGGCGGAAGGGGCCGCGCCGAGCTGCGACATTACGGTTGCAGCGCGCGGCAGATAGATGACAACGCAAGTCCCCTTGCCTTCCTGGCTGTCGATCGTGATGTGCCCGTTGGACTGCTTGACGAAGCCATGCGCCGCGATCGGCTGCGTCGCGGATCAGCCCCGCGATTTCCGAGAGCTGCCGGTTGTGCGCGACCGATTCCGCCAGGATATGGATCGTGCCGGTGATGACGGTGAGAAGGTTGTGGAAGTCGTGGGCGATGCCGCCGGCGAGCTGGCCGACGGCCTCCATCTTCTGCGCCTGGTGAAGCTTGTTCTCGTTGGCCTCGGCCTCGCGGAAGCGTTGCAGCAGGAGCTCGGACTGCAGGCGTTGCCGCCCCTCCTCTTCCAGCGCGATGTGCGCCTGGTGCAGCGCCTCCTCGGTCGGGATCGCCAGCACTTTCGGAATCAGCGGCCAGAGCATTCCCGCAGTGAAGATCGAGGCGATTGCCGTCATCGCCTTGACGATGCCTTCGAGGCCATAGATCGGCACCCACAGCGGAGATGGCGAAGACATGCGTGAGCCGACAGGCCAGGATGAAGGCCGCGAACAGCCACGCGATCCAGCCGAACAGGAAATCGCGACGCTTGGAGACGACGATCGCGAGCGCGAAGGGAATCGAGAAATAGGAGGCTGCGATGATCGCATCGGAGACGACGTGAAGCCAAATCAGCTCCGGCTCCCACAACAGACAGATGCCGTGCGGAGAGAACGTCGAGGAATCCAGCAAGCGTTCGAGAAAGCTCCCCATCGGTTCCTCGACGAATCGGCTAGCTTGTCAGATCCGAACCTCACGAATCGCTTTTACCATCATGCCCATGGGCGGTCAGCCTGCCGAAGCCCAAACGGCGAGCCGGGCGGCAAATGCGCGGCGCCGGCGCAAGGATGCCCCCTCGAAGGCATGGTTCGGAGCGAATATTTCCTTTAGGTTATTGATTGAATTCTACGCGTCCCCTTCCCTCCTTGCGGAAAGCTCATGTTCCAGACCCGATTTGCAATCGCGGCCGCCACCCTGCTCGCATTCTCCACAACCGCTTCTGCCCAATTCCCGCCACCGCCCGTCAGACCGCAGGCCGCACCAAGGCCGGCCGCGCCCTCGCCACGCGCGGCGTCGTGCCATAACGGGGCGAGCTTCGATCGCTTCCTGGCCGACGTGAAACAGCAGGCGGTGGCCGCCGGCGTGTCGCAGCGGACGATCGCGGAGGCTTCGCCCTACCTCATCTACGACCAGGGCATCGTCAACCGCGACCGCGGCCAGCGCGTGTTCGGCCAGCTCTTCACCGAGTTCGCCGGCCGCATGGCCGCGCCTTATCGCATGCAGAACGGCCAGCAGCACATCAAGGCCCACGCCGCTGCCTTCGCGCGCGCCGAAAAGGAATATGGCGTGCCGCCGGCGGTGATCGCTGCGTTCTGGGGCCTGGAGAGCGACTTCGGTGCCAACATGGGCAATCTGCCGACGCTGAAATCGCTGGTGTCGCTCGCCTATGACTGCCGCCGCTCGGAGATGTTCGTGAACGAGACCATCGCCGCGCTGAAGATCATCGACCGCGGCGACCTCACACCCGACGAGATGATCGGCTCCTGGGCCGGCGAGCTCGGACAGACGCAGTTCCTGCCCGTGCATTACGTCAACTACGCCGTCGATTACGACGGCGACGGGCGGCGCGATCTCCTGCGCAGCGAGCCCGACGTGATCGGCTCGACCGCGAACTACATCGCCAACGGCCTGAAGTGGCGGCGCGGCGAGCCGTGGCTGGAGGAGATCAAGGTACCACAGAACCTGCCATGGGAGCAGACCGACCTCACCGTGCAGCAGCCGCGCTCGGAATGGGCGCAGCTCGGGGTGACCTATCCCGACGGCCGTCCGCTGCCGAACGACAATCTGCCGGCCTCCGTGCTGCTGCCGATGGGACGGACCGGTCCTGCCTTCATGGCCTATGCGAATTTCGCCGCCTACACCGAGTGGAATAACTCGCTGATCTACTCGACCACCGCGGGCTATCTCGCCACGCGCATCGCGGGCGCGGCTCCGATGCGCAAGCCGGCGGCGCCGGTCGCACAGCTGCCGTTCAACGAGCTCAAGCAATTGCAGCAGCTTCTGGTCCAGGCCGGCTTCAATGTCGGCAAGGTCGACGGCGTGCTGGGCCAGCAGAGCCGCGCCGCCGTGAAGGCGATGCAGATCAAATACGGCCTGCCCGCGGATTCCTGGCCGACCGCTGAGCTGCTCGCCCGCATGCGCGGCGGCGGCACGGCGCAGGCGCAGCCTCAGACGACGGTGCGGTAGCCCACCTCCGTCATGCCCCGCCACCGGGTCTCGCCTTTGGCGAGCCCGATGACAGGCTCCGGCGGGGCATCCAGTACGCCACGGCCCATCGGTTCGACCATAGCCGCCTCGCAGTACTGGATCGCCCGGTCAAGCCGGGCGATGACAGCGAGGGTGTGGCGCGAACGGCATCGTGGCAAGCCGGCGCTGTAGAATTTTCGCACCGCACAAGCCGCTTTCGCGATTGTATTTTTCCATGACGTTCCCATGTGAGTGGCTCAGGTTTTCTCCTGAGATTTCCCACCATTGAAGCGAGCATCACATGTCCTTCTACGACGCCGTCGTCCCCGCCTATTTGCAGATGCTGAACAGCCTCACCGGCCTGCTCACCAAAGCCGAGGCGCATTGCGCGGCCAAGAAGGTCGACCCGAGCGTCCTGCTCGGCTCCCGCCTGTTCCCGGACATGCTGCCGCTGTCGAAGCAGATCCAGCTCGTCAGCGACTTCGCCGCCAAGGGCTGCGCACGGCTGACCCACAGCGAGGTGCCCTCGACGCCCGATACCGAGACCAGCTTTGCCGAATTGAAGCAGCGGCTGGCCAAGACGATCGACTACGTGAAGTCGTTCAAGCCCGCGCAATTCGAGGGCGCCGAGACCAAGAACGTCACCTTCCCGGCCGGCCCCGACAAATCCATCACCATGAAGGGCCAGCAATTCCTCAGCGCGTTCTCGCTGCCGAACTTCTATTTTCACGCCACGACCGCGCACGGCATCCTGCGCCACAACGGCGTCGAGATCGGCAAGCGCGATTTCCTCGGCGCGAACTAAAACCCGAGTATCAAGCGGGCGCGGCACGGAGATCGAATCCGCCGCCGCGGCCCGAATTGCACATGAATTATGCTACGCGGGCCTTGCCGCGTAGCTCGCCTGCACTTTCCGGATGGCTCATCCCTTGCGCTGATTGCCGCGATGCACAAGTGTTCCGGACCTCTCACCGCCTGGAAGCACTCCCATGAGCCGTTCGACCAAATTGTTTGAGACCTACAAGCTCGGCCCGATCACGCTGGCCAATCGTCTCGTCATGGCGCCGCTGACGCGCAACCGCGCCGTTCCCGGCACGTTCGTCCCCGGCGCGCTCGCTGCCGACTATTACGGCCAGCGCGCCTCCGCGGGCCTGCTGATCACCGAAGCGAGCCAGGTCTCGCAGCAGGGTCAGGGCTACCAGGACACCCCCGGCATCTACTCGAAAGACCAGGTCGCCGGCTGGCGCAAGGTCACCGACAAGGTCCATGAGCGCGGCGGCAAGATCTTCATCCAGCTCTGGCATGTCGGCCGCATCTCGCACGTCGCGCTCCAGGCCAATGGCGCAGCTCCGGTGGCGCCGAGCGCGATCCGCGCCAAGGGCAAGACCTTCGTGAACGGCACCTTTGCCGATGTCTCCGAGCCCCGCGCGCTCGAGCTTTCCGAAATCCCTGGAATCATCGACGACTTCAAGCGCGCGACGAAGAATGCGCTGGAAGCCGGTTTCGACGGCGTCGAGATTCACGGCGCCAACGGCTATCTGCTCGACCAGTTCGCCAAGGATGGCGCCAACAAGCGCACCGACGCCTACGGCGGCTCCATCGAGAACCGCGCGCGGCTGATGCTCGAGGTCTCCAGGGCGGTTGCCGCCGAGGCCGGCACTGAGCGCACCGGCATCCGCATCTCGCCGGTGACGCCGGCCAACGACGTCTCCGACAGCAATCCGCAAGCCTTGTTCGATCACATCGTCGACGGCCTCAGCGCGTTGAAGCTGGTCTATCTCCACGTCGTCGAAGGCGCCACCGGCGGGCCGCGCGACTTCGCCCCGTTCGACTATGCGTCCTTGCGCAAGCGCTTCTCCGGCGCCTACGTCGCCAACAACGGCTACGATTTCGATCTGGCGACCAAGGTGCTCGACGCGAACGCGGCCGATCTCATCGCCTTCGGCAAGCCGTTCATCTCCAACCCCGACCTCGTCGAGCGGCTGAAGACCGGCGCGGCGCTGAACGACTGGGACAAGACCACGTTCTACGGCGGCAGCGCGAAGGGATACACGGACTACCCGACGCTGGCAGCTGAGGCGGCGGAATAGTTTCTTCCCCCTCTCCCCGCTTGCGGGGAGAGGGTTGGGGTGAGGGGGAGTCTCCGCGGCAACGGTAGCAGTTGGACTCGTGCAGAGTCCCCCTCACCCGTATCGCATCTGCGATGCGATACGGCCTCTCCCCGCAAGCGGGGAGAGGCGAAGAAAGAAAAAGGCCGGGATCGCTCCCGGCCTTTCGTGCTTGATGCTCTGCGCGAGGCTTACTTCACTTCCGCGCGCTTGGGCGGGGTGGCCGGCCACGACTTGATCAGCGTGTCGTAGTCGACCGTCTCGCCCTTCGGCTTCTCGTTGGCGAGCTTGCGCTGCGGGGCGATGGTGCCGTCCTTCTGGGCCTTGGCGAACCAGTATTCGGCCGACTCCTTCTTGTGCAGCTTCGGACCGCAGGCACCCTGCACGCCGGACTTCTCCAGGCGCTCCATGACGGAGTCCTGGGCAGCGGCCAGTGCGTCCATCGCGGCTTGCGGCGTCTTCGTACCGGACGACGCATCGCCGATGTTCTGCCACCAGAGCTGGGCGAGCTTCGGATAGTCGGGCACGTTGTTGCCGGTCGGGGTCCACTGCACGCGCGCGGGCGAGCGGTAGAACTCGATCAGGCCGCCGAGCTTCGGCGCACGCTCGGTGAACGACTTGTCCCAGATGTCGGATTCACGGATGAAGGTGAGACCGACATGGCTCTTCTTCAGCGACACCGTCTTGGAGACGATGAACTGGAGATAGAGCCAGGCTGCCTTGCGGCGATCCGCCGGGGTCGACTTCAACAATGTCACGGAGCCGGCGTCCTGGTAGCCGAGCTTCATGCCTTCCTTCCAGTAGGAGCCGTGGGGCGAGGGAGCCATACGCCACTTCGGCGTACCGTCCGCGTTCATCACGGCGATGCCAGGCTTCACCATGTCGGCGGTGAAGGCGGTGTACCAGAACATCTGCTGGGCGATGTTGCCCTGGGCCGGCACGGGACCGGACTCGGAGAACGTCATGCCCTGGGCCTGCGGCGGCGCATACTTCTTCATCCACTCGAGGTATTTCGTGATCGAGTAGACCGCGGCCGGACCGTTGGTGTCGCCACCACGCTCGACCGAGGAGCCGACCGGACGGCAGCCTTCCATGCGGATGCCCCACTCGTCCACCGGCAGACCGTTCGGAATGCCCTTGTCACCGTTGCCGGCCATCGACAGCCAGGCGTCGGTGAAGCGCCATCCGAGCGAGGGGTCCTTCTTGCCATAGTCCATATGGCCGTAGACCTTGACGCCGTTGATCTCCTTGATGTCGTTGGTGAAGAACTCGGCGATGTCCTCGTAGGCG
Organism: Bradyrhizobium sp. CCBAU 11386; assembly: GCF_028128955.1. Lineage (NCBI taxonomy): Bacteria > Pseudomonadati > Pseudomonadota > Alphaproteobacteria > Hyphomicrobiales > Nitrobacteraceae > Bradyrhizobium > Bradyrhizobium sp. CCBAU 11386. The sequence continues at coordinate 114,105 of NZ_LBKA01000248.1, read as the reverse complement.
GACCAGTTCACGGGCACGCCGAGCTCGTAGCCGTACTTGGCCTTGAACTTGGCCTTGTAGTCGGGGTTGGTGAACCAGTCGTAGCGGAACCAGTAGAGGTTGGCGAACTGCTGATCGGGCAGCTGGTAGAGCTTGCCGTCCGGCGCCGTGCCGAACGATTTGCCGATGAAGTCGTTGACGTCGAGCATGGGATCGGTGACGTCCTTGCCCTCGCCGGTCATGTAGTCCGACAGCGCGATCGTCTGATTGTAGCGGAAGTGCGTGCCGATCAGGTCGCTATCGTTGATCCAGCCGTCATAGACGTTTTTGCCGGACTGCATCTGGGTCTGCAGCTTCTCGACGACGTCACCTTCCTGGATGATGTCGTGCTTGAGCTTGATGCCGGTGAGCTCGGAGAACGCCTTGGCCAGCGTCTGCGATTCGTATTCGTGGGTCGTGATGGTTTCGGAGACGACGTTGATCTCCATGCCCTTGAAGGGCTCGGCGGCCTTGGCGAACCACTCCAGCTCCTTCTTCTGGTCTTCCTTCGACAGCGTCGAGGGCTGGAACTCCGCAATCCATTTCTGGATCGCGGCGTCGTCGGCAGCACGAACCGGCGCCGAGACGGCGAACGACGCCGCCAGAAGCGCGGCAGTGCTGGACATGGTCAGAAAACTGCTCTTGCTCAATGGACCTTTCCTTCTCCTAAACTGTCGCATGTTGTTCCTCCGTTGCAGCGACAAAATTTTATACAGGCCCGGGTTGCCCCCGGATCTGGCCGTCCCTTCGCGAGCTTCAGACCGTGCGGAAAATGAGCACGGCCGTGGCCAGCGAAATTCCACTCGCGAGCCACAGGCTCGAGATCTCAAAACCCTCCTCGCCGATCGGCAGCGCGGCGATCGCGTCGGTGCCGACGAGGCCGATCCACACGAGGTGGATGACGGCGGCCGCAATCAGCGAGACGAACAGGCGGTCACCGCGCGTGGTCGGGATGCGCAGCACGCCGACGCGCTCGGCCTCGGGATAGACCGCCGCGAGCCATGTCATCGCCGCAAGCGTGCAGGCGAGCGCGGCGAAGAAGATCGCGGTCGGCAGCGTCCAGGCCATCCATGCGATGGATTCCATAACAGCCTCCCTACACCCGGCCGAGCGCGAAGCCGCGCGCGATATAGTTGCGGACGAACCAGATCACCAGCGCGCCCGGAATGATGGTGAGCACGCCAGCGGCAGCCAGCAGGCCCCAATCCATGCCCGCGGCCGACACCGTGCGTGTCATGATCGCCGCGATCGGCTTGGTCTGCACCGAGGTCAGCGTGCGCGCGAGCAGCAGTTCGACCCAGGAGAACATGAAGCAGAAAAAGGCGGCGACGCCGATGCCGCTCGCGATCAGCGGCACCAGGATCTTGATGAAGAAGCGCGGGAAGGAATAGCCGTCGAGGAACGCGGTCTCGTCGATCTCGCGCGGCACGCCGGAGACGAAACCTTCGAGAATCCAGACCGCCAGCGGAACGTTGAAGATGCAGTGCGCCAGCGCGACGGCCCAGGGCGTATCGAACAGCCCGATCGCCGAATAGAGGTTGAAAAACGGCAGCGCATAGACCGCAGCCGGTGCCATGCGGTTCGACAGCAGCCAGAAGAACAGGTGCTTGTCGCCGAGGAAACGGTAGCGCGAGAAGGCGTAGGCCGCCGGCAGCGCCACCGAGATCGAGATGATGGTGTTGAGGACGACGTATTCCAGCGAGTTGATGTAGCCGGAGTACCAGCTCTCGTCGGTGAAGATGCGCTTGTAGTGCTGGAGCGTCGGAGTGTGCGGCCACAGCGTCATCGTCGAGACGATCTCGGCGTTGGTCTTGAAGCTCATGTTGACCAACCAGTAGATCGGCAACAGCAGGAAGATCAGGAACAGCCCCATGATGAGGCGGCGGCCGGGGATCGAATGCATCAGGCCACTCCTTCCTTTGGCTTGAGCGCGGGCACGGGCTTCAGCGCGACCGAGGGCTTCGGCTCCACCGCCGGCTCGCTCTCCGCCTGGACTTTGCGTTCGACACCGGCATTGGTCATGACGGTGTAGAAGATCCAGCAGACGATCAGGATGATGAGGTTGTAGACCAGCGACAGCGCGGCGGCCTTGCCGAGGTCGAACTGGCCGAGCGCGATCTTGACCAGCTCGATCGAGACGAAGGTCGTCGAGTTGCCGGGTCCGCCGCCGGTGACGACGAACGGCTCGGTGTAGATCATGAAGCTGTCCATGAAACGCAGCAGCACTGCGATCAGCAGCACACGGTTCATCTTCGGCAACTGGATCGCCTTGAACACCGCCCAGCGCGAGGCACCATCGATTTGCGCTGCCTGGTAATAGGCCTCCGGGATCGACTTCAGGCCGGCGTAGCAGAGCAGCGCGACGAGGCTGGTCCAGTGCCAGACGTCCATCACGATGACGGTGACCCAGGCGTCGATATCGTTGGAGACGTAATTGTAGTCGAAGCCGATGTGGTTGAGCACATAGCCGAGCAGGCCGATGTCGGGCCGGCCGAAGATCTGCCAGATGGTGCCGACCACGTTCCACGGAATCAGCAGCGGCAGCGCGAGGATGACGAGGCAGGCCGCGACGGTCCAGCCGTCGCGCGGCATCGACAGCGCGACGACGATGCCGAGCGGCACCTCGATGGCGAGGATCACCAGCGAGAAGAACAGGTTGCGGCCGAGCGAAGCGAGGAAGCGGCCGCCGAGATCGGTCGAGGGATCGAGCAGCTCCTTGAACCAGCCGACGCCGTTCCAGAAGAACTGGTTGTTGCCGAACGTGTCCTGCATCGAATAGTTCACCACCGTCATCAGCGGCAGCACCGCCGAGAAGGCGACGACCAGGAACACCGGCAGCACCAGGAACCAGGCTTTTTGGTTGATGGTCTTGTCCATCAGGCGGCTCCCTCCACCAGAAGGCTGTCGGCATAGACGTGGACATGCGACGGATCGAACTTCAGCCCGGCGGTGCCGTCCGCGCCGGTGAAGCCCGCCGGCGCACGCGCTGCGAGCTTCGCGTCGCCGAGGCGCGTGCGCGCGAAGCGGATGCGGCCGAGGTCGTCGATGCGCTCGATCTTCGCGGCGAGCAGGCCCGGCGCCGGCGCGACGGCTTCGACGAATTCGGGGCGCACGCCGATCTCGATCTTGGCACCGGTCGGAAGGTTGTCGTAGCTACGGTTCAGCGCGATGACGTGGCCGTCGATCAGCGCCTCTCGTCCCCTCACCTCGGCCGGCAGGATGTTCATGCCGGGCGAGCCGATGAAATAGCCGACGAAGGTATGCGCCGGCTTGTCGAACAGCTCGGCCGGCGTGCCGCTCTGCACCACGCGGCCATCATGCATGACGACGACGGTGTCGGCGAAGGTCAGCGCCTCGGTCTGGTCGTGGGTGACGTAGATCATCGTGAGATCGAGCTCGCGATGCAGCGCCTTCAATTTCGAGCGCAGCTGCCATTTCAGCTCGGGATCGATCACGGTCAGCGGCTCGTCGAACAGCACGGCGGCGACGTCGGAACGGACGAGGCCGCGGCCGAGCGAGATCTTCTGCTTGGCGTCGGCCGTGAGGCGTGTCGCCTTGCGGTTCAGATAGGGTTCGAGATCGAGCAGGCGGCCGATCTCGGCGACGCGCCTGTCGATCTCGGCCTTCGGCACGCCGCGGTTCTTCAGCGGGAACGCCAGGTTCTGCCCCACCGTCATGGTGTCGTAGATCACCGGAAACTGGAACACCTGGGCGATGTTGCGCTTCTGGGTTGACAGCGGTGTGATGTCCTGGCCGTCGAACAGGATTTTCCCCCGCGACGGCGTGATGATGCCGGAGATAACGTTGAGCAGCGTGGTCTTGCCGCAGCCGGACGGACCGAGCAGCGCATAGGCGCCGCCCTGCCGCCAGGTCATGGTCACCGGCTTCAGCGCAAAGCTTTCCTGCGGAGCATCATTGCCGCCGTAGGAGTGGGCGAGATCGACAAGGTCAATGCGGGCCATGGCGCACCTCCCTCACGAATTGCCGGGTGCCGCGACCAGCCGGTCGGCAGCATCAAAGACGAAGACATCGTTGGGATCGAGCACGGCATCGATGGTCTGGCCGGGCTCGAACTCGTGCACACCGTGCAGCACCGCCACCCAGTTCAATCCGTCGCGGGTCAGATGCACGAAACTCTCCGAACCGGTGATCTCGGTCACCGTCACCGTGGCATGGAAGGCATGGCGGTCGGTCTCGCCATTGGCGAGCGCAAGCTGATGCGCGCGAAAACCGACGCGATAGGCGCCGTCGGCGAGAGAGGAATAGAGGCCGGACGCCGGCGCAGCGATACCTCCCGCATATTGCACGGAACCGTTCTTCTTCTCGATGCCGACGAGGTTGAGCGGCGGATCCGAGAACACCTGCGCGACGCGCAGCGTCTGCGGACGACGGTAGACGTTGGGCGTCCCGCCGATCTGAAGCGCCTGGCCCTCCCACATGCACACCGTGTTGCCGCCGAGCAGAAGCGCCTCGGTCGGCTCGGTGGTGGCATAGACGAATATCGCGCCCGAGGCCTCGAAGATGCGCGGCAGCTCGGCGCGCAGCTCCTCGCGCAGCTTGTAGTCGAGATTGGCGAGCGGCTCGTCGAGCAGCACGAGATCGGCGCCCTTGACCAGCGCGCGCGCCATCGCAGTGCGCTGCTGCTGGCCGCCGGAGAGCTGGAGCGGCGTGCGCTTCAGGAACGGCTCGAGCCTGAGCAGCCTTGCCGCTTCCGCCACGCGCGCCTCGATCTCCTCGCGCGGCTTGCCCTGCACGCGCAAGGGCGAGGCGATGTTCTCATAGACCGTGAACGAGGGGTAATTGATGAACTGCTGATAGACCATGGCGACCGAGCGCTGGCGCACGTCGACGCCGGTGACGTCCTTGCCGTTGACCAGCACCTTGCCCGTGGTCGGCTTGTCGAGGCCGGCGAGCAGCCGCATGATCGAGGTCTTGCCCGACAGCGTCGGCCCGAGCAGCACGTTGAGCGTGCCGCTCTCCAGCGTCAGCGAGACATCGCGGATGTGCGCAACACCATCGACGGTCCGGGTCACGTGATCGAGCGTGACGGTCATGAGCGTCCTCCCGCTTCCAGCAGGGGACTTTGCGGCACGGCGTGGGTCCTGATCCAGTCGTCAAGCGCCGCGATCTCGTCGGCAGATAGTCGCAGGCCGAGCTTGGAGCGGCGCCAGACGATGTCCTCTGCGGTCACAGCCCATTCGTTGGCCATGAGGTAGCGGACCTCGCGCTCGGTGAGCGTCGCGCCGAAGGCCTGGCCGAGATCGGCGGCCGATTTCGCGTCACCGAGCAGCTTGATGGCGCGGGTGCCATAGGCGCGCGCGAGGCGGCGCGCATGCGCGTGGCCGAGGAAGGGATAGCCGCGCTGGAGCTCGGCGATCAGCCCGTCGATGTCGGACACATCCATGTCGCCGCCGGGCAGCGGCCATTTGCCGGTCCAGCCCTCGCGGGCTTTCGCGCTGCGGAGATAGGGCGAAAGCCGCTCCAGCGCCTCTTCGGCCAGGCGGCGGTAGGTCGTGATCTTGCCGCCATAGATCGAGAGCAGCGGCGAGCCGCCGGGCGTGTCGAGCTCGAACACGTAGTCGCGCGTTGCGGCCTTGGCTTCGCTGGCGCCGTCGTCATAGAGCGGGCGCACGCCGGAATAGGTCCAGACCACGTCCTCCGGCGTCACCGGCTTGGCCAGATATTCGCTCGCGGCGGCGCAGAGATACTGGATCTCCTCGGCCGTCGCCTTCACCTTGGCGGGATCACCGTCATAGTCGCGGTCGGTGGTGCCGATCAGCGTGAAATCGTCCTGATACGGGATCACGAAGATGATGCGGCCGTCGGCGTTCTGGAACATGTAGGCGCGGTCGTGGTCGTAGAGCTTCTTCACCACGATGTGCGAGCCCTGCACCAGGCGCACCTTGGCTTTCGCGTTGACGCCGGCGCCGCGCCCGAGCACGTCCTCGACCCAGGGGCCGCCGGCATTGACCAGCGCCCGGGCCTGGATCGACGAACGTGCACCGGTCAGTGTGTTGACCATGCTGACGGTCCAGATGCCGTCAGCCTGGCGGATCTCGGTGGCGCGGGTGCGGGTGCGGATCTCGGCGCCCTTGTCGGCGGCATCGCGCGCGTTGAGCACGACGAGGCGGGCGTCATCGACGAAGCAGTCGGAATATTCGAACGCGCGGGTATAGCGATTCGGGATCAGCGGACGGCCGACCTCGTCGCGCCTGAGATCGACCGAGCGCGTCACCGGCAGCAGGTGGCGGCCTCCGATGTGGTCATAGAGGAAGAGGCCGAGGCGCAGCAGCCAGGCGGGGCGGAGCCCCGCGTGATGCGGCAAAACGAAACGCAGCGGGCGGATGATATGGGGCGCGATGCCCCAGAGAATCTCGCGTTCGATCAGCGCTTCGCGGACCAGGCGAAACTCGTAATATTCGAGATAGCGCAGGCCGCCATGCACCAGCTTGGTCGACCAGGACGACGTCCCGCTCGCCAGATCGTTCATTTCGCACAGGAAAACCGTGTTGCCGCGGCCCACCGCGTCGCGCGCGATGCCGCAGCCGTTAACACCGCCTCCGATGATGGCGAGGTCGAAAATACGCTCCAACAGACGCATCCCCCGACGGCCACTCGTTCCTTCGAGTGGTTACTTTCGTTTTTGATTAGATCATACCGAAAAACGAAAGCAAGATGAAAGAGAGGCGAAAGGAAGTGAAAGCGGAACTTTTTGGTGGGCAATCGGCCGCGAAAATGAGCAGCTCGGACCTCCGATTCCAGAAGCAACAGCACTCTTGAATGGTCAGCCACACAGAATTATAGTCACAATAGTCAGATTGGTTCTCACCCGAATGGCCGATCACAACCCTGCACCCGACACGCTTCCGGCTGATGACACGTGGACGCTTGCCAACGCCAAGGCACGACTGTCCGAGGTGATCGACCGTGCCCAAACCGGCCCCCAGGTCATCACCCGTCACGGCAAGCCGAACGCCGTGGTCGTTTCCGCCGAGGAATGGGCGCGCAAGACCGCACGCAAAGGCACGCTGGCCGAATTCCTGCTGGCCTCTCCGCTGCGCGGCGCCGACCTTGAACTTGAACGCGTGCACGACGCGCCACGCGACGAGATGCCGTGAACCTGCTGCTCGACACCAACGTACTGTCGGAGGTTCAGCGGCCCGCGCCTTCGCCGAAAGTCTTGGCGTGGCTCGATACGATCGATGAGGATCGCGCGTTCATCAGCGTCGCATCGATCGCCGAGCTTCGCCGCGGCATCGCATTGCTGGAGGATGGCCGCCGGCGCTCGGCACTGGCCGCGTGGCTTACCCACGATCTGCCGACGCGGTTTGGCGAACGTGTCCTGCCGATCGACCAGGCGGTGGCCGAGCGCTGGGGCGACCTGATGGCTCAGAGCCGCCGCAGCGGCGTTGCCCTGTCCGTCATGGATGGCTTCTTTGCCGCGACCGCGCTTGCAAACGACCTCAAGCTCGTCACGCGCAATGTGAACGATTTTGCGGCATTCGACGTCCCCCTGCTCAACCCGTGGGACGACCCATAGCCCTATCTCAGCCGCACCACCGGCGCCGCTTCGGGTGCAGCTTCCTGAGCATCGGCCTGCACATCATCAATATCCGCCCCCTTCGGCATCGCCTCCACCACTTCGATGCCCTTGCTGTGGCAGATGGTGGCGAGGCGTTCGGGCAGCTCCTGGTCGGTGACGAAGGTCTGGATCTGGGTCATGTGGGCGATGCGCACCGGCGCGCTGCGCCGAAGCTTCGTCGAATCCGCGACCAGCATGACGCTGCGGGCATTGGCGATGATGGCCTGCGCGACCTGCACCTCGCGATAGTCGAAGTCGAGCAGCGCGCCCTCTTCGTCGATCGCGGAGGCGCCGATGATGGCGTAATCGACCTTGAACTGGCCGATCAGCTGCGTCGCGGTCGAGCCGACCACCGCACCATCGGCGCGCCGCACCGTGCCGCCGGCGACCACCACCTCGATGCGGGGATGGCGGTAGAGCAACATCGCGACATTGAGGTTGTTGGTAATGACGAGGAGATCCTCATGCGAGGTCAGCGCGCTCGCGACCTCCTCCGTCGTGGTGCCGATGTTGATGAAGAGCGAGCATCCGTTCGGGATCAGCGAGGCGGCCGCAGCCCCAATCGCCTTCTTCTCCTCGGCGGCGACGAAGCGACGTGCCTCATAGGCGAGGTTTTCCACGCCCGAGGCGATGATGGCGCCGCCGTGGATGCGGGTCAGCGAGCGCCGTTCGCAGAGGTCGTTGAGATCCTTGCGGATGGTCTGCGCCGAGACCTCGAACCGGCGCGCGAGCTCCTCGACCATGACGCGGCCGGAGGCGCGCGCGATGTTGAGGATTTCGGCTTGGCGATGGGTCAATCCGGTCACGGCAATGGCCTCAAGTCAGGAAGCTGCATGGTGCGGCGGTTCGCGCGATCGGTCAATGCGCACTCCGATCACGGTTAACGGACGAGGCCTCTCACCACGCCATCGCGGCAGCCAGAGGCGCGAGCAGGTCCGGATCGTCGAAGGCGCTGGCGGAGGCGACCGCGCCGGCTGCAATCAGGTCGGCATGGCCAAGGCTGGTCCGGATCCCGATGGTCGGAATGCCGGCCGCCGTGGCCGATTGCACGCCGGTGCGGGAGTCCTCGAATGCGACCGAGGTTTCCGGCCTCGCGCCGACGAAGCGCAACCCTTCCTGGTAGGGCAGCGGATGCGGCTTGCCGTGCGGCAGCTCGTCGCCGATCACGAGGCCCTTGAAGCGGTGCGTGATGCCGAGGCCGGAGAGCAGCAGCTCGGCGTTGAGACGCGGCGCGTTGGTCACGGCAACCATGGGAACGCCGGCCGCGTCCGCCCGGTCGAGCAGCGCCATCAGGCCCGGCAGCGGCTCGATCTGCCCGGCGACGAGCGCGCGGAAGACTTCCTCCTTCTCATCGAGGATCAAGGCGCGCCGTTCCGGCGCCTCGTCGGGCAGAAAGCGCTCCCCGATCGATACATTGGCGAACCCTTGCAGCTCCCTCGAGAACCGCGCGTGATCGAAGACATGGCCGTGAGGGCCGAGCACCTCGTTGAAAGCCTTCAGGTGCAGCGGGTCGGTATTGGCAAGCGTACCGTCGATGTCGAACAGCAATGCCCTGCCCGTCGCATTGTCCTTGGCCTCGATCATTTCCGTACTTTCCCAAATGCACGACGCATCGATGCGCGACACGTATCAATATGGCTGCGATCACGCAATGACGCATGCATATGACGACGACGTGACCACTCGACAAAGCCGCGCGCGGCTGCAACACTCTCTTCAAGATCAAAAAGGAGGAAACGATGACGATCAACCGACGCGATCTGGCTCTCTCGACCCTGGCCGTTCCGGCTCTTGCCGTCTCCGCGCTCGCTCTCGCGACACCGGCGCTGGCCGCCTCGGCGGACGAAGAGGCCGTGGCGAAGAAGGTGGAGGCCTTCCGCCTCGCCCAGATCGCGGCCGACCCGAAGGCGCTCGGCGCGCTGTGCTGGGACGATCTGAGCTACAGCCATTCCAGCGGCAAGGTGGAGGACAAGGCGACCTTCATCACCAACGCCACCGACGGCAAATCGAAATTCCTGTCGGTCGAATACAAGGACCCGACCATCAAGGTCGTCGGCCCGGCCGCGATCGTGCGCTTCCATTGGGTGGCGGAACAGGAGATGGCGGCCGATGGGAAGAAAGTGCCGACCAACCTTCACATCCTGATGAACTGGCAGAAGCAGGGCGACGACTGGAAGCTGCTGTCACGCGCGGCGACGAAATTGTGATCAACGGTGTCATTCCGGGACGCGCCGAAAGGCGCGGACCCGGAATCCATTCATCGACATTCTCTGTGGCACGATGGATTCCGGGCTCGCGCTACGCGCGCCCCGGAATGACAGGCGAAACTACGCCGCTTCCGTCACATCGCCGTTAATCAGCTTGCGCGCGGCGCGTTCGGCTTCGCGGGCGTTGCGGAAGAGCTGGCCTTCGAGGCGGTAGAAGCGGTCGGACGAGGCGAAAAAGCAGTAGCCCCCTTGAGAACGAACGACGATACCTGCGGTCTGCGAATTGACTTCGATGATGTAGCTGTCCGGCATGGCCCGTGGATTCCTCAAGTGCGGGCAAATAACGACACTTCTGCCCAAAGGTTCCTGGGCATTTGAGGCCGTTTTCACCCCGAATCGACGCGCAATTGAGTACGCCGGGACCTCATCCGTTTTATGACTTGTTCTTGGCGAAGACGCGACGACCGCGGATGCAACGCCGCGCGGTCATACACCGCGCGCGATTACGTCGCGATCACCGTGTCGGACGGGCGAACCGCCTGCGGGCGGCCGTGTTCGTCGATCGAGACATAGGTGAAGTTGCCATCGGTGACGAGGAACGGATGCTCCTCTCCGCGGCGCAGCGCCCACGCCTCCAGATGCACCGTCAACGAGGTGCGCCCGACACGCACGAGATTGGCATAGACCGAGACGAGATCGCCGACATAGACGGCTTTGCGAAAGTTCATCGCCTCGATCGCAACCGTCACGGTGCGTGACTTCGCGACCTTCGAGGCGAACACGCCGCCGCCGACGTCCATCTGGCTGAGCAGCCAGCCGCCGAAAATGTCGCCGTTCGCGTTGGTGTCGGCGGGCATCGCCAGCGTGCGGATGCAGAGATCGCCGCTCGGCCCGGTATTCGCCTGTTCGTTCATGCCTCTCTCACTTGAGATTGCTCACTTGAAATTGTCCCAGCCCGCGTCAGGCGCGAAACGTCCGCCGAATCGTTCGGCGAGCTCACGCAAGGTGGACACGACATTATCCACGCCGCGGGAGCGCGCATAGTTCAGCGGACCGCCGCGGAACGGTGCATACCCCGTGCCGAAGATCATGGCGCCATCGACCGCATCGGGATCGTCGACAATGCCTTCGCGAAGCGCCGCGACGCAGACGTTGGACATCGGCAGCACCAGGCGGTCGATCATCTGGTCGGTCACACGCGGGCCGGTCTCGGAGAGCGGCGCCTTCTCCGCCTTGCCGTCCTTCCAGGTGTAGAAGCCCTTGCCGGTCTTGCGGCCGAGCTCGCCCTTGGCAACCTTCTCGCGCAGCCAAGCCGGTGTCGGCGGCAACAGATCGCCGAACTTGGTGCGCAGCATGTCGCCGACATCGAGACAGATGTCGAGCCCGACCTGGTCGGCAAGCTCGATCGGCCCCATCGGCATGCCGAACTGCACGGCCGCGGCGTCGATCAGGCGCTGGTCGGTCTTCTCGTCCAGCATCACCATCGCCTCCAGCATGTAGGGCGTCAGGGCGCGGTTGACGAGGAAGCCGGGCGAGCTCTTCACGGCGAGCGGCAGGCGGTCGATCGCGCCGACGAAGGCGAGCGCCTCCTTCAACACTTGCGAATCGTTGCCGTCATGGCTGACGACCTCGACCAGTTGCAGCCGCGACACCGGATTGAAGAAGTGCAGCCCGACCAGCCGCTCCGGCCGCGCCAGCGTCGTGCGCAGGTCCTGAAGCGGAATGCTCGAGGTGTTGGTCGCAAGAATCGCGCCCGGCTTCATCTTCGGCTCGAGGCCGGCATAGACCTTCTGCTTCAGCTCGAGCTTTTCCGGGACCGCCTCGATGACGAGATCGGCGTTGCGGACGCCCTCCCCATCCATGTCCGGAATCAGGCGATCGAGGGCGTCGCGCACCTCGGTGGGCTTGCGGATGATCTTGCCGTAAAGCTCGGCCGCGCGCTTCACCGCGCCCGCGATCGGCTCCGCCTTCATGTCCGCGAGCGAGACCCGCAGCCCCTGCCCCGCACACCACGCCGCGATGTCGCCGCCCATGGCGCCGGCGCCGATGACATGGACATGCTTCACCGTGTTGCCGGAGCCTGCCGCCTTCTTCATCTGCTCGCGCAGGAAGAAGACGCGGATCAGATTCTGCGCCGTCGGCGTCACCATCAGCTTGGCGAATGACGCCTGCTCGGCCCCCAGCATCGCAGCCTTGCTGCCGCCATGCGTCTCCCAGAGATCGATCAGCGCGTAAGGCGCCGGATAGTGCTCACGCGGTGCTGCCTTCGCAGCCTCCGAGCGCATGCGCTTGGCGAGCAGTCCACGCACCGGTCCGAGATTGGCCGCGCGTGTGAGCAGGCCAGGCCTGGCCCGCTTCAGCCGGCCGAACAGCACGTCCTTCACGGCGCCACGGACGTGGCGCTCCTGCGTCACGGTATCGACGAGGCCGAGCGCTTTGGCCCGGCGTGCATCGATGGTGCGGCCGGTCAGCATCAGCGCCATCGACTGGGTCGGATTGACCAGTGCGGTAAAGCGCGCGGTGCCGCCGAGACCGGGATGCAGGCCCAGCATCACCTCGGGGAAGCCGAACCGTGCGCCGTCGATGGCGATGCGCGACTGGCAGGCGAGCGCGACCTCGAGGCCACCGCCGAGGCAGAAGCCATGGATGACCGCGACCGTCGGCAGCCTCAAGGCCTCCAGATGATCGACGACGGCATGCGCGGCGCGGATGCGTGTCTCCACCATCTCGGGATCGCTGGCGCCGCGGAATTCGTTGACGTCGGCGCCGGCGATGAAGCCGGACGGTTTGGCCGAGCGGATCACGAGGCCTGCGGGGCGCTCGGTCTCGACCGCGGCGAGCACGGCGTCGAACTCCTCCATCACGTCGGAGGACAGCGTGTTGGCGCTTGTCTCGGCGCGGTCGAACAGCAGCCAGGCGACGCCGTCGGCGTCGCGCGTCAGCTTGAAGTGCTTGTAGGGTCCGTCAGCCGCGGGCTGGGGCCCGAGCGTCAGGACGCGGTCGCCGAGCGCGGTCATGATCCTGGAATCCATGGTCACACCACCTCGATCAGCATGGCGCCGCCAAGCCCGCCGCCGATGCATTCGGTGGCGACGCCACGCCGGGTGCCGAGCCGCTTCATCGCATTGACCAGATGCAGCACGATGCGGTTGCCGGAGGTGCCGACGGGATGGCCGAGCGAGATCGCGCCGCCGTCGACATTGAGCCTGTCACGGTCGATCTCGCCGGCCGCGCCGTCGAGCCCCAGAATCTCGCGGCAGAATGTGTCGTCGTTCCAGGCGGCCAAGCAGCCGAGCACCTGCGTCGCGAACGCCTCGTTCAATTCCCAGGTCTCGACGTCCTTGATGGTGAGGTTGTTGCGCGCAAGCAGCGGCGTCGCCGACATCACGGGGCCGAGCCCCATGATAGCAGGATCGAGCGCGGCCCAATTGCTGTCGACGATGACGGCCTTCGGCGTCAGCTTGTGCTTTGCGACCGCCTCATCGGAAGCGAGGATGACCCAGGAGGCGCCATCGGTGATCTGCGAGGAATTGCCGGCGGTGACCTGGCCCCAGGGGCGCTCGAACACCGGCCTCAGTTTCGCGAGCGTCTCAGCCGTGGAGTCCGGCCGCACGCCATCGTCATGGTCGAAGAACTTGCCGTCGCGGGAGAACGCCGTCTCGACCTCGCCCTTCAGAAAACCTTCGGCCTGCGCATGCGCGAGCCGGCGATGGCTCTCGGCGGCGTAGGCGTCAGACTGCGCGCGGTTGATGCCGAAGAGATGGCCGACGACCTCGGCGGTCTGCCCCATGTTCAAGTCGGTGATGGGGTCGGTGAGCCCGCGCTCGAGGCCGATGATCGGCTTGAGATAGCGCGGCCGCAATTTGAACGCGGCGGCCACTTTCGCGGCGACGCCCTTGGCGGTGGCAAGACCGGCGAACCAGCGCACGCCGGAATTCGGCCAGACCAGCGGCGCGTGGCTCAGCGCCTCGGTGCCGCCGGCCAGGATCATGTCGGCATGGCCCTCGCGGATGTAGCGGTAGGCGGTGTCGATCGACTGCATGCCGGAGCCGCAATTGATCTGCACGGTGAAGGCGACCATGTCCTCGCCCATGCCGAGCCGGAGCGCGGCGACGCGAGCCGGATTCATCTCGTCCGCGATGACGTTGACGCAGCCGAGGATGACCTGGTCGAAGCTTGTGGGCGAAAACGGCTGGCGCGCCAAGAGCGGCCGTCCGCATTGCACGGCGAGATCGACGGGCGTGAACGGACCGGGCCCCGAGCGCGCCTTCAAGAACGGCGTCCGGCTGCCGTCGACGATGAATACCGGTCGTGCCATCAGCTCGCCGCCCTCTGTTCACCGAGTTCCTGGAAGAACTGATGCACATCTCCGGTTTTCTTGTAAATCGGCGACAGCGCCTCCGGCGCAAAATCGTCGACCTCGATCACCTTCGTGACGGCTTCGCGGGCAGCGGCAAGCTGCTCGCCCTCGGCCTGCGTGATCACGCCCTTGGCCACCGCCTCCTTCCAGTCGCTGATATGCGCGGCGCGGATACGCTTGGCGATCGCGTCGGTGCCTGCGACCAGCTTGAAGGCGCGCTCCAGCCGGGCAAAGCCGCCGTCGTCGTCGACATAAGCGAGGTCGGGCGTGAGGCGGTCACGGGCCGCCGACGGCTCCAGCACGAGGCTTGCGCATCGGTGCACGACCCGGTCGGACGGGCCGAGCACACGGGCGCCAAAAGGCTGGACCACGAGCTTGAGGAATCCGGCGACGAAGCGGTTCGGCAGATTGGCGAGAATTTCGGCGAGCCGATTTTCAATGGTCTTGAAGCCGGTCGCCATGCACCATTCCAGCGCGGCAAAGTCCTCCGTCTGCCGGCCCTCGTCCTGCCAGCGTTTCAGTGCGGCCGAGAGCAGGTAGAGCTCGGACAGAATGTCGCCGAACCGCGCCGACAGCATCTCCTTGCGCTTGAGCGCGCCGCCGAGCGTGAGCAGCGCCATGTCGGCGCAGAGCGCAAACGCCGCCGAATAGCGCGAGAGCTGGCGATAGAATGGCGTGGCGTCGCCCGCATCCGGCGCCGGCGCGAACGCGCCGAAGGTCCAGCTCCGGCCGAAAGCGCGGAAGAGCGTCTGGAAGCTGTGGCCGACATGTTTCCAGAACGCGGTGTCGAAGGCAGCGAGCCCGCGCGCGCGGTCGGTGTCGGCGAGCGCGTTCATCTCGTCGAGCAGATAGGGATGGGCGCGGATCGCGCCCTGCCCGAACACGATGAGATTGCGGGTCAGGATATTGGCGCCCTCGACCGTGATGCCGACCGGAACGGCGCGGTGCAAATTGCCGAGATAGTTTTGCGGACCGTCGATCACGGCCTTGCCGCCGTGAATGTCCATGGCGTCGTCCACCGCGGTGCGCATCCGCTCGGTCGCGTGCAGCTTCATGATGCCGGAGATGACGGCCGGATGAACGCCGGCATTGAGCGCCGCGCAGGTGAGCCGGCGCGCCGCGTCGAGCTGATAGGCGGTGGCGACGATGCGCGCGAGCGGCTCCTCGACGCCCTCGAACTTGGAGATGGAGATGCCGAACTGCTCACGGATGCGGGCATAGGCGCCGGTGGTGCGCGCGGCGTAGGCGGCGCCGGCCGCGGACAGCGACGGCAGCGAGATGCCGCGGCCGGCGGCAAGCGCCGTCATCAGCATCTTCCAGCCCTGTCCGAGGCGCTCCTTGCCGCCGATGACGTAGTCGAGCGGGATGAAGACGTCGCGGCCCCAGTTCGGGCCGTTCTGGAAGACCTGCATCGACGGCAGATGGCGATGGCCGATCTCGACGCCCGGCAGGTTGGCCGGGATCAGCGCCACGGTGATGCCGAGCTCTTGCTGCTGGCCCACGAGGTGGTCGGGGTCATAGGCCTTGAAGGCGAGGCCGAGCAGCGTCGCGACGGGGCCGAGCGTGATGTAGCGCTTGTGCCAGTTGAGCCTGAGGCCCACGACCTCGCGGCCTTCGAAGGTGCCCTTGCAGATGATGCCGGTGTCCACCATCGAGGCGGCGTCGGAGCCGGCTTCGGGGCTGGTGAGGCCGAAGCAGGGAATGTCGCGGCCGTCGGCGAGCCGCGGCAGCCAGCACGCCTGCTGCTCCTTGGTGCCAAAGCGCATCAGGAGTTCGCCGGGGCCGAGAGAGTTCGGCACCATCACCGTGACGGCGGCGGCGATCGAGCGGGTCGAGATCTTGCGCACCACTTCCGAATGGGCGTAGGGCGAGAAGCCGAGGCCGCCAAACTCCTTCGGGATGATCATGCCGAAGAATTTCTCGCGCTTGACGAAGTGCCAGACATCCGGCGGCAAATCGCGCCATTCCCAAAAAATCTTCCACTCGTCGAGCATGGCGCAGAGCTCGTCGACCGGGCCGTTGAGGAAGGCCTGCTCCTCGTCGGTCAGCATCGCCTGCGGGACCTTCAGCAGCTTCGCCCAGTCGGGATTGCCGGTGAACAGATCGGCATCCCACCAGACGTCACCGGCCTCCAGCGCCTCGCGCTCGGTGTCGGACATCGCCGGCAGCACGCCGCGCGCCCAGGAGAAGATCGGTTTTGTGATGGTGTCGCGGCGGAAGCTCATGGCAAAACCTCATGGATCAGCGCGGGTGACCGACATTTTAGCGGAAAGTGGCCGGCGGAGGTGAACACTTCGCCTGCGAAATTGACGCGGCCGGGCGGCCGCCCAGGGGCCATAACGGCCGGGGTGTGGTGGCAGTTCCGGGAGGGGGAATGGGGGAGATGCCTCTCACATCGTCATTCCGGGGCACGCGAAGCGTGAGCCCGGAATCCATAACCACGATCGGGAGTATGGATTCCGGGCTCGCGCCTGACGGCGCGCCCCGGAATGACGGTAGGTAGAGAGAGAAGCGCCGGCCTAATCCGGCCGGACCATCTCGAACATGTTTTCCGGCTTGATCTCGAAATAATCGCCGCGGCGGCCGGCGCGGACGATGGGGCGGGCGGCGGCGGTCTGGTAGACGCCGTCCTTGATCATGGCCTTGTCGATATGGACGGCGACGACCTCGCCCAGCGTCAGCCAGGCATCGGCCTCCTTCCCGTCGGCGCCCTTGAGGCGGACGATGTCGGACACCTTGCACTCGAAGGCGACCGGGCTCTCAGCCACGCGCGGCACGTTGACGAGCCTGCCGGGCACGGCGGTGAGGCCGGCGACCTCGAATTCGTCGACCTCGGGGGCGACATGCGCGGCGGTCGCGTTCATGTGCCTGGCGAGATCCATCGTGGCGAGATTCCAGACGAACTCGCCGGTCTGCTTGATGTTCTCGACCGTGTCCTTCCAGTTGGTGGAGGAAAAGCCGATGATCGGCGGCACGTAGCAGAACGCGTTGAAGAAGCTGTAGGGCGCGAGATTGACGTGGCCCCTGGTGTCGCGGGAGGAGATCCAGCCGATCGGCCGCGGTGCGATGATGGCGTTGAAGGGATCGTGCTTGAGGCCGTGGCCCTTGGAGGGCTCGTAGAAGTACAGGTCTTTGTCGGTCACGCGCTTGCTTCTCCGTACTCGTCATTGCGAGCGCAGCGAAGCAATCCAGAATCCCTCCGCGGAGACAGTCTGGATTGCTTCGCTACGCTCGCAATGACGGAGTTTGTTGATCCGTCCTTGCCCGCATCGTCTACCGGAGCGGCAGATCTACTTATAGGAGGAAATTCCAGCGCCCGTCAGTGACGCGGCGACAGACCCGCGATGACGAAATCGATCATCTGGTCGATGGTCGGGCCCGGCTTGGTGGCGCACTGGGCGATCATCTGGGGGTGGAAGAAGCGCATCATCGCGGTGCAGGCGCACAGCGAGGCCAGTTGCAGGTCCGGCGCCTCGAATTCGCCGGAGGCCGTGCCCTGCGCGATCATCTGGCCGATCACCCCGGCAATGCACTCCATATGGGCGACGCAGACCTCCCAGTCCTCCTGCATCGCGATCTCGACCATCTCGTGCAGCTTGTTGTCGCCGACATAGCGTTCGGTGTTCATGCGATGGATGGTGGTGAGGAGCTCGCGGAAGCGCGGAAGCACCGGGCCGGGCCGCGCCACGATCCGTTGCGCCTCGAGCTCGACCTCGCCCATCAGCGAACGGGCCACCGCCTGGTGAATCGCCTTCTTCGATTCGAAGAAGCGATAGACGTTGGCGGGGCTCATCCTGAGCTCCTTGGCGATGTCGCCGACCGTGGTCTTCTGGTAGCCGATCTGGCGGAACAGCCGCTCGGCCACCTCGAGGATACGATCCCGGGTGTCGCCTTCGATATGTTCCGCAACCAGTGTCATGTGTCAGGACTCGTCAATCAGCACTTCTTCTCACTTATTCAGCCGCTTCAGCAAGCGGAATTGCATGCGGGTCATCGCTCCCATGCTGCGGCGCGGCAGGCTGCTCGGGGGTGCCGGCCTCGTCCAGGCTCTTCCTGAACCACAGGGCGTAAAGGCCCGGCAGGTACAGGAGCGTCAGGAAGGTCGCCACGAACAGGCCGCCCATGATGGTGATCGCCATCGGGCCCCAGAACGCCGAGCGCGACAGTGGGACCATGGCCAGGATGGCGGCGAGCGCCGTCAGCACCACCGGGCGGGCCCGGCGGACGGTCGCCTCCACGATCGCCTCGCGCCGGGTCAGGCCGTGCGAGACGTCGGTCTCGATCTGGTCGACCAGGATGACCGTGTTGCGCATGATCATGCCGGCGAGCGCGATCAGGCCGAGCAGCGCCACGAAGCCGAACGGGGCGTTGGCGACGTTGAGGCCCAAGGACGCACCGACGATACCGAGCGGCGCGGTCAGGAACACCAGGATCAGGCGCGAGAAGCTCTGAAGCTGGATCATCAGCAGCGTCAGCATCACCATGACCATCACCGGGAAGAGGATGAAGATCGAGGCGTTACCCTTGGCGGATTCCTCGAACGCGCCGCCGGGCTCGATGCGGTAGGCCGGCTCGAGATGATCCTTGATCGCCTTCAGCTTCGGCGTGATCTGGTTGGTGACGTCGGGCGCCTGCACGCCGTCGACGACATCGGAACGCACGGTGATCGCCATGTCGCGGTTGCGCCGCCACATGATCGGCTCCTCGTGGGCGTACTCGATCTTGGCGATCTGCTGGAGCGGCACGGCAACGCCATTGCGCGAGGTGATGGTGAGGTCGCCGACGCCGCCGAGGTCGAGGCGCTCGGACGGGATCGCACGGGCGACCACGCCGACCTTCTCGATGCCGTCGCGCACGGTCGTGACCTGCGAGCCCGAGATCAGCATTGCGAGCGCCTGCGACACGTCCTGCGGGGTCAGGCCCATGGCGCGGGCGCGATCCTGGTCGACGACGAGCTTGAGGTAGGGCGACTGCTCGTTCCAGTCGAGCTGAACATCCTTGACGCTCTTGTTCTGCCGCATGACGTCGCGGACCTGGTAGGCGATCTCGCGCACCTTGTTGGCGTCGGGGCCGATCACGCGGAACTGCACGGGGAAGCCGACCGGCGGACCGAAATTGAAACGGTCGACGCGGACACGCGCTTCGGACAGAAAACCCTCGGCAGCCGCATTTTCGATCTTGGCCTTGATGCGCTCGCGCGCCTCGACGCCCTTGGCGACGATGACGACCTCGGCAAAGGCCTCGTTCGGAAGCTGCGGGTTGAGGCCGAGCCAGAAGCGCGGCGAACCCTGGCCGACATAGGCGGTATAGGTCTCGATGTCCTTGTCGTCCTTGAGCAGCGTCTCGGCCTTCTTCACCGCCTTCTCGGTGACGTTGAAGGCGGTGCCCTCCGGCAGGCGCAGCTGGAGGAACAGCTCGGGCCGCTCCGACAGCGGGAAGAACTGCTGCTGGACATGGCCGAAGCCGACGATCGAGGCGGCGAAGACACCGACGGTCGCGACCACCACAGTGATGCGGTGATTGACGCACCATTGCACGACGGCGCGCAGGCCCCGGTACATGCGGGTCTCATAGACGGCGTGCGGATCGTGGTTGTGGTGCACCTTGATGTTCGGCAGCAGCATGACGCCGATATAGGGCGTGAAGATCACCGCCACGAACCAGGAGGCGACCAGCGCGATCGCCACGATCCAGAAGATGCTGCCGGCATATTCGCCGACCGCGGAATTGGCAAAGCCGATGGGGAGGAAGCCAGCGGCCGTGACCAGCGTTCCCGTGAGCATCGGAAACGCAGTGGATTCCCAGGCGAAGGACGCCGCGCGCATGCGGTCCCAGCCCTGCTCCATCTTCACCACCATCATCTCGACCGCGATGATGGCGTCATCCACCAGAAGGCCGAGCGCGATGATCAGCGCGCCGAGCGTGATGCGGTGCAGGTCGAGCGACATCGTGTTCATGACGATGAAGACGATGCCGAGCACCAGCGGCACGGACAGCGCGACCACGATGCCGGTGCGCCAGCCGAGCGCCAGGAACGAGACGAACAGCACGATGACGAGGGCTTCCATGAAGGAGTGCACGAACTCGCCGACGGCGTGCTCGACAACCTTGGGCTGGTCGGCGATGAGCTTGACATCGATGCCCTGCGGTACCGCCTTCATGAACTCGGCGGTGGCCTTCTCGACCTCCTTGCCGAGATCGAGGATGTTGGCGCCCTTGGCGGTGACGACGCCGATGCCGATCGCGGCCTTGCCTTCCTGGCGCACGACGAAGCTCGGCGGATCGACATAGCCGTGGGTGACGGTGGCGATATCCCCTAGGCGGAAGACGCGGCCATTGCTTTCGACCGGGGTCTCAGCCACGGCCTTGGCGCCGTCGAGCGCACCGGTGACACGCAGCGGCACGCGCTGCGAGGAGGTCTCGACCGTGCCGGCCGGGGTCACGTTGTTCTGCTTGGCGAGCGAGTCGAACAGCGCCTGCGGCGTGATGCCGAGGGTGGCGAGCTTGGCGTGGCTGAACTCGACGAAGATGCGCTCGTCCTGATTGCCGTAGACGTCAACCTTGGTCACGCCCGGCACCTTCAGGAGGCGCTGACGGAAGCCTTCGGACACCTTCTTGAGCTGGGCATAGTCGGCGCCGTCGCCGGTCATCATGTAGAGGATCGAATCGACGTCGGAGAACTCGTCGTTGACGACGGGTCCGAGGATGCCCGAGGGCAGCTGGCCCTGCACGTCGGCCAGTTTTTTGCGCAGCAGATAGAAGAGGTAAGGCACGTCCTTCGGCGGCGTCGAGTCGCGGAAGGTCACCTGGAGCGCGGTGAAGGCAGGCTTGGAATAGGTCTGCACCTTCTCGAAGTAAGGCAGCTCCTGGATCTTCTTCTCGATGGGATCGGCGACCTGGGTCTGCATCTCCTGGGCGGTCGCGCCCGGCCAGATCACGGAGACGTTGACCACCTTCACCGTGAAGAACGGATCCTCGGCTCGCCCGAGCTTCTGATAGGAGAAGAAGCCGGCGACGCCGAGTATGAGCATCAGGAACAGGACCAGCGTCGGATGGCTGACGGCCCAGGCCGAAAGATTGAAGCGCTTCATCGCTCTCTCCGAAAAGACGATCCAGTTGCAAAAACGTCAGCCACTCTGTTCAACCCGTCGTCGCGAGGCAGCGAAGCAATCCAGGGGGCTGGGCAGGTTCTGGATCGCTTCGCCGCTTCAGCCCCAGCATTTGCGCTTGGGCCGAAACTCACCTCACACGACGAAACTCGACTTCTCTCGTCATTCCGGGATGGTCCGAAGGACCAGACCCAGAATGACAGGAACTAGAAAGACAGTGACGAGACGATCCGCACCCTCTGGCCCGGATCGAGCTTCTGCACGCCGAGGGTGACGATCTTGGCGCCCTCTTCGACACCGCTGGTGATGACGACGTCGTCGCTCTCGTAGGACTTCACCACCACCGGCTTCAGCGTCACCGCGCCGTTGTCGTCGACGACGTAGAAGGAGGGCTTGCCGCCTTCGTTGAACAGCGCCGACAGCGGCAGCCGCGCGACGCGCTCGGTGGCAGCGTCCGACAGCGTCAGCGTCGCGGTCATGCCGAGCGAAACCTTGTCGTCGGCTTCGGGCAGCGAGAACTTTGCGAGATAGGTGCGCGTGGCGGTATCCGCGGTGGGCGCGATCTCGCGCAGCTTGGCCGTATATTTCTTGCCCGGCTCCGACCAAAGAGTGACGCTGGCGGCGCCCGACTTGGCACGTCCGACCAGCGTCTCAGGGATCGCGACGACCGCTTCCTTCTCGGCAAAGCGAGCGACACGGATCGAAGCCTGGCCTGCGGCAACCACCTGGCCGGGCTCGATCAGCGTTGCAGTGACGACGCCACGGGCGTCGGCGTTGAGCGTCGCGTAGGAAAGGGAATTCTTGCTCAGCTCGAGCGCGCGCTCGGCGCGGTTCAGGCGGGCCCGGGCTTCATCCGCGCTCGCGCGGCTCGAATCCATCTGGGCGTCGGTGGTCCAGCCTTTCGCCTTCAGATCCTTGGCGCGCTGCTCGGCGGCAGCGGCCTGCGCCAGCACGCCCGTGGCGGCCGTCTGTTCGGCCACGGCCTGCTCGGCCTGTAGCTTGAGGTCGATCTCATCGAGGATGGCGAGCGGCTGGCCGATCTCGACGGTCTGGCCGACTTCGACGAGGCGCTTGGCGACCTTGCCGGCGACGCGGAAGCCGAGATCACTCTCGATCCGCGGCCTGACGGTGCCGACAAAGCTCCGCTCCGGGGTTTCGGCATCATAATGCGCGGTTGCGACCAGAACCGGCCGTGGCGGCTCGGCCTTCTCGGCGACGGTGTCATTGCACCCGGCCAGGGTGGCGGCCATCAGGGCCAGCGCCACACCCGCCAAGAGCTTAGAATAGCTGGATAAAACCGACCGGACGAACATCGGAGGACACTCCTGCGACTGCAATGAGAGGAATGTCGACTAATCACTGATAAAAGTCAATAATCGTCAGTCATCAGGAATCTGTGATCGTTAAGGGGTGATAAGGGTCCCGCGGATTGGCGGAACTCCATTATCCTGATATGGTTACATGTAACCGAATGGAGAGACCTATGCCGTCCTCTTCTAAGCCAAGGTCGTCGCGAACGAAGGTACGCGAGCATCGAGAGCGGCTGCGCGCGCAGGGGCTCCGTCCGATCCAGATCTGGGTTCCGGATGTGCGTTCAGCCACCTTCAAGGCGGAAGCCCATCGCCAGTCACTGGCGGTCGCATCGAGCCCACATGAGTATGAGGATCAGGCCTTCGTCGATGCGATCTCCGATTGGCCTGGCGAGACAGAATAATCTGTGAACAGAGCACGGAATCTGGTCGGCAGGGCCTCAGGCCCGAAACAGTTTCGCTGCAGGCTTTGGCCCAAACTCGCTCCCACTAAAACCCGTCCGCGCGCGGACGGAGGTCCAGCAACTGAGCATGCCCAGCATGGCGGTCCATCAACCAATGAAGAGAGGCGAAGTTTGGACAGCAGCAGGCGCAAAGGACTACGCAGGGAAACCGCGTCCGGTCATCATCGTGCAGGACGACGATTTTGACGCAACGGAATCGATCACGGTTTGCCCAATAACAACATACGAAACTGAGGCACCACTATTCAGGTTGCAGGTCGAACCGAACGATCGCAACGGCCTCCGAGTGGCATGCCGCCTAATGGTCGACAAGATCACCACGGTACCGAAATCCAAGATCGGTACACTGATCGGGCGGCTGGACGATGAGGATCTCTTGCGCCTCAATCGCGCCCTGCTGGTGTTTCTCGGGCTGGCCGGTTCACAAAAAGCCCGCGGCGCAGATTAGTGACCCAAGCGCCGCGGCAGCGTCGTCCTTCCGGGACGGTCCGGAGGGCCACCTCGGAATGGCACGCATCATCCGGATGCAAAACTTTTGGTGGGCACGCTGCGCTTTGCCCACCCTACAAGGCTCTCCCGACTACCGCGCCTGCCCGGCGAACTCGTGCTTGCTGTCGTGGCCGCCGACAAACACCAGGATGCCGGCGATGAGGGGCAGCACCGCGAGCACGAGCAGGCCGGTCGAGGTCTGCCCGGTGGCTTCCTTGACCCAGCCGATCAAATATGGGCCGCCGAAGCCGGCGAGGTTGCCGATCGAGTTGATCAGGGCGATGGCGCCGGCCGCGGCCGTGCCGGACAGCCAGGCGGTCGGCAGGGTCCAGAACACACCAAAACAGCAGAACACGCCGATCGCGGCCACCGTCAGCACCGCCATCGTCATGGTGGGATCGGTGAGATAGGAGGAGACGCCGAGCGCGACCGCGGTGAGCAGCAGCGGCGCGCCGACATGCATCACGCGCTCGCGCGTGGCATCGGAGTGCCGTGCCCACAGGATCATCGCGATGGTGCCGAACAGATACGGGATCGCGGTGACGAAGCCGGTCTGAGCATTGGTGAGACCGAACGCCTTCACGATCTGCGGCAGCCAGAATTGCATGCCGTAGAGCGCGCCGACGAAGCCGAAATAGATCAGGCTGAGCGCGATCACCCTCGGCGAGGACAGCGCTTCGCCGAGCGACAGATGCTTCACCGCCTGCTTGGCGGCGATTTCGGAATCGAGCTTCGCCTTGAGCCAGGCCTTCTGCTCGGCCGAGAGCCAATCCGCCTTCTCCGGCCTGTCGGTGAGATAGAACCAGGTGACGATGCCGAGCAGCACGGAAGGAATGCCTTCGATGATGAAGAGCCACTGCCAGCCCTTCAGGCCCATCATGCCATCGAGCCCGAGCAGCAGGCCCGAGACCGGCGCCCCGATCACGGTCGAGACCGGGACGGCGATGGCGAAGGCCGCAAGGAAGCGGGCGCGATATTCGGCCGGATACCAATAGGTGAGATAGAGGATGATGCCGGGGAAGAAGCCGGCTTCGGCGACACCGAGCAGGAAGCGCAGGACGTAGAAGCTCGTCACGCCGCTGACCATCGCCATCAGCGCCGAGATGATGCCCCACGTCACCATGATGCGGGCGATCCAGCGGCTGGCGCCGAACTTTTCCAGCGCCAGATTGCTCGGCACCTCGAAGATGAAATAGCCGATGAAGAAGATGCCGGCGCCCCAGGAGAAGATCAGTGGCGTGAACTTCAGCTCCGCATTCATGGTCAACGCGGCGAAGCCGAGATTGACGCGGTCGAGATAGGAGAAGAAGTAGGCCAGCACCAGGAACGGGATCAGGCGCCAGGAGATGGCACGGATGGTCGAGGTCTCGACTTCCGTCCTGGCTGCGCCGACGGAACCGGCAAAGGTCGTGGTCTGGCTCATGACTTCCCCCCAGGGTTGTTGCTTTTATGGGCTGATCCGGGGTTTTGAGCATCGCCGCGAAAGAGTCAATGGAGCAAGCAATGCATGGGGCGCAGCCGGCCAAACCCATTGCGCCGCTTCGGACATCCCTGGTCCGGGCCGGGCTGGCGCTGGTCGTGATCGTCTGCGGCCTCTCCCTGCGCTGGTACGGCTTTCCGCTCGCCCTTCCCGCCTTCGTCGTGAAGTACGGCGGCTCGCTGTTGTGGGCCACGATGGTGTTCTTGCTGGTTGGGGTTTTGCTGCCGAGGCTGTCGCGGATGCAGCTTGCGGCCATCGCGATGGTGATCGCGGTCGTCGTGGAATTCTCCCGGCTGGTGCAGGTGCCGTGGCTCGATGCGTTCCGGCTGACCACCGCCGGCGCGCTGCTGCTCAGTCGCATCTTCTCGCTGTGGAATCTGGTCGCCTACGCGATCGGGATCGTCGTCGGCATCTGGCTCGACAGCCGCGTCGCGAGAAACCGGATCCAGCCCCAGCCAAACACGCTCAATTCGCAACAGGCCGCGCCGACCCGCGAATGATCAACTCCGTCGGCACGGTGAGACCACGGCCCCGCTCGATCTCATCGCCGCGCATCCGCTCCAGCAGCATGGTCGCGGCATGGCGGCCCATCGCCGCCAGATCCCACGCAATCGCCGTGATGGGCGGCGTGTGCAATTCGGCGAGATCCGAATCGCTGCCGGCCACCACCGAAATCCCGTCCCCGACCGCGATGCCCATCGTCCGCAGCGCTCTCAGGCAACCGCCGAGCATGTCCATCGCCGCGACGAAGAGCGCCGTCGGAGGATCGGCAAGGCTCATCAGCGACGCCGTCGCCCGATAGGCCTCTTCACTCGAGAGCACATCGTCGCGCAGCAGCCTCGGATCCGGCATGACGCCCGCCGCCGCATAGGCCTCACGAAGTCCCTCGAGGCGGCTGCGCGACGGGAAGGCCTTGGTGTCGCCGACAAGCATGGCGATTCGCCGGTGCCCAAGGCCGATCAGATGGCTCGTCGCAAGACGCGCGCCCCGGCGATGATCGGCTGTGACGCGATCCAGTGCCTCGATACGATCCCGGTCGATGAGCAGGACCGGCATCGGCGCCTCCGACAGCGCTTCGCGCACGTCGCGATGCTGCTCATCGCTCAGCGTCATCATCACGCCATCCACCCGGCGCCTGCGGAAAGCGCTCAACAGGGCGATCTCGACTTCGGGACGATTGGTCGTGCTCGCCAGCAGCAAGGTGTATCCGGCCTCACGCAGGACCGCTTCGGCCTCCTTGATGAACAGCGCGAAGCGCGGGATATCGAAATCACGAATGGCGCAGGCGACGAGCCGCGACCGGCCCGCGCGCATGCTCTGCGCCGTGACGTCGACCTCATAGCCGAGATGCGCCATGGCCCTTTCGACGCGCTCGCGCAGCTCCCTGGTCACCGCAGGATGATCGTTGAGCACACGAGATACCGTGCCGACCGCGACGCCAGCCTCCCGGGCGACGTCCCTGACCTTCACGGTTTGCGATCGGCGAGTCTGTGATGGCATAAGATTATATGAACCGGTTCACGGCCTCTGGCAAGGTCGCTCGATCGGGAATTGCCTTGTAATTAGACAATCTGCTTAGCAACTGCTTCCGGCGATCACCCCCGCAAATGAACCGGTTCATTGACTCCAGCGTCGAACTCGCCACAATGGGCGGCGGTGAAAAGTCGCGCGAGGAGACCTCACCCTCCCTCGGACCGGTCGGAGACAGGAGATAGCTCAGCCATGCAGCAGCCCAAGATCGCCTTCGTTGGATTTGGCGAGGCCGCGCAATGCTTCGCAAAGCATCTGGCGACCCAGACCCGAGCGCGGGTCGTCGCATTCTGTCAGGGCAAGACGAACGCGCCGCCCTACTCTCAGGCTTTTCGCGCGGTGGCGGCCGATTGTGGCGTCACGCTCGCCGATCGGCTCGAGGACCTCACGGACGCGGACGTGATCTTTTCCGCCGTCGTCGTTGCCGTCGCGGCTGAGACGGGTGAGGCCATTTCGAAGCTCGTCCGTCCCGGCTGTCTCGTGGTGGACATCAACGCTGCGACCCCGCGAACCAAGAAGCGTGTCGCCGAAGCCGTCGAGGCGCGCGGCGGCCTGTTCGCGGACGCGAACCTGATGGGCTCCGTCGATCTCTATGGTGCTGCGGTCACGCTCTACACGTCCGGCAGCGGTGCCGAGCGCTTCGCGGAAATCTTCAGACCACTCGGCTTTCGCATCGAGGTGGCGGGTCCCGAAGCCGGAACCGCAGCGGCCGTGAAAATGCTGCGGAGCGTAGTGACGAAAGGCATGGAGGCGCTGCTGGTCGAAGCTCTGACCGCCGCAACGCTTGCCGGCGTACGCGATGAAACCATGCGCGGGATCTGCACGTCGATGGATGCCACCACGTTCAGCAAGTTCCTGGACATGTGCGTCCGCTCCGACGTCCTGCATGCCGAGCGCCGTGCGGTGGAGATGGATGGTGCGGCGGCGGGCCTGCGGGAACTGGGCTTCGACCCCGTGATGACCACCGCCACGACCAAGCGCTTGAGAGTCTCCGCGCGACTGGGGCTACGGGACGAATTCGCGCGACGTTCGGGCTATTCCGCCGACGAGGTGCTGGACCGGTATGCGCACGTGCTGTCCGGTCCTGGAGGCGAGCCACGAGACTCGCACGAACTCGGAGAGAGGCCCTAGACAGGGGATTGATGACGCTCACTCCGCGAGCTGAAACCGTTCGAAGCGATCGAGCTCTTCCTCGATCACACGCTTGAGCTCCTTGCGCCCCGCAGTCTTCCTCCCCTCCCCGACCCACGTCCATTTCTGCATCAGGAGCTTCCTGGCCTGCCGGTCGGTCTTGAGATCGAGCGCGGCGACGATCTCGTCGCCGACCAGCACCGGCAGCGCGAAATAGCCGAGCTTGCGCTTGGCCTTCGGCACATAGGCCTCGAACAGATGGTTGTAGCCGAAGATGAGGTTGGTGCGCTTGCGCTGAATGATCAGGGGGTCGAACGGCGAAAGGATGTGGACGAGATCGGGCGGTGGCCCCTCGCCGCCGGCCTCCAGCACCGCCGGCGCCGCCCAATGCTCCTGCCTGCCGGCGCCGTCAATCGCGACAGGGACGAGTTCGCCGCGACGCACGCGCGCGGCGATCAGGCGCGCGACTGCCTTCTTGCTCGGCGCGTCGAGATGGCAGACCGAATCGAGACTCACCACGCCCTGCGACCGCAGCGCGCGATCGAGCAGATAGGCCGTGATGTCCTTTGCCGATGCCGGTTTCGGCGACTTGTCCCAGCCGAAATGGCGCGTCATCAGCTCGTAGGTCTTGAGCATGCCCTGGCGCTCGCTGATGGTCACGGCGCCGGTGTAGAAGGCAAGCTGCAACGCGCGCTTCGAGGGTTTGCGGCTCTGCCACAGATGCTCCTTCTCGGTG
Organism: Bradyrhizobium sp. CCBAU 11386; assembly: GCF_028128955.1. Lineage (NCBI taxonomy): Bacteria > Pseudomonadati > Pseudomonadota > Alphaproteobacteria > Hyphomicrobiales > Nitrobacteraceae > Bradyrhizobium > Bradyrhizobium sp. CCBAU 11386. The sequence goes on along the minus strand of NZ_LBKA01000248.1, from coordinate 85,689 downwards.
AGCACGTCATCCTCGATGTCGCGGATCGTCAGCGGCCCGGCGCGCACCAGCCGCATCACCTTGCGCGTATCGGCCGGCTTCACCGAGGCGAACCATCTGTGCCCTTCGCGCCGGTGCTCGCGCATCGCCGGCAGGAAGAAGCGGAAATCGTTCGAGGGGATGTAGGACAGCGCATGGGTCCAGTATTCGAACACGCTTCTGTCGACGCTCTGGGCCTGGCGCAGATCGGCGCGGCGGTAGGACGGAATGCGGCTGAACAGGATGTGGTGATGGCAGCGCTCGATGACGTTGATGGTGTCGATCTGCACGTAGCCGAGATGAGCGGTCGCGTCCGCGACGGCCTGCGCACCCTCGCCGAATGGGGTGCGCTCATCCAGCCGCTGGGCGTGCAGCCAGATCTGCCGGGCCTGTGTGGTGGTGAGTGGGAGTGGTTTGGGCGCGCGTGACATTGCAGGACGCAATGTAGCGGGATTCGCGCCGGGAGAAAGAAGCGGACCAGGAACAACAAAAGAAAATGCCGCGCTGCCATCTGCTGACAGCGCGGCCGTTTGACATGGCCGACGCCTACTTCGCCATCATGGCCTTCTGCGACTTCATGTAGTGCATGCAGGCGCTCTTCATCTTGCCATTGCTCATGTCCGTGTTGGCCATGGCCATTTCCTTGTTCGACGCCATCTTGGCCGGCGTGTCGGGCGTGCCGCCCATCATGGCGGTGGACTTCATCATGTTGTCCTTGGTGCACGCCATCATCGCGGCCGATGCGGGGGACAGGGAAAAAGTGAACGCGACAAAGGCTGCGGTCGTGAGCAAGATCTTCATGGAAAAGTCTCCTGCGTAAAACGAAACCGGCGTCATGCCGGCCCTCGCAATTACGCATTCTCTCGCGCAGACGTTTCGCGGAGAAGACAATTTTCTTGCTGCGCTGCGAAGACGAGGGGCCTCAACGGCCGTCTTTCGGCGCTCTGGGCCGATCGCTGAGGCTCCCGGTGGCGATATCGGGCTCGCACGAGGCCTTGCCGCGCCCCTCCGCCTGGCAGCGATAGACGCTGCCGGTGAGACGGTCGACCAGCCACATGTTCTCGTCGTTCGGCCCGTCGAGGCCGACATAGCGGGAGGTCAGGCCCGTGATCAGGGTCGACAGCAGGATCGCCACCGCGATCATCGCCGCGCCGATATAGATGGGCATGGAGCTCAGGGACACAGTCCGATCCGGCGGGCCACTGCGGTAGGATTGATAATCACTCGGCCTCGGCACTGGATGGAACTCGGCTCCCCTTCGTCTGCGGTTGGTGGCGAACAAACCTGCTAGGCGTGCATCTGGCCGATTTCTTGTTCGCGAGCGGGCCCTGTGGAGACGGCTTTGCGACCATCGGTGTGCACAGGTTTCCGCGAGCGAACCGGGCCTCACGGGCAGCCCCCGCTCCGGCATGAGGCTGGACTTTCGTTGCCAAGCCCGGACTAGGCCCGGCCGCACTTCACCAATGTGATCTGGATCACGCCAGGATTTCGGCGTCTCGAACCCGCACGGAAGCAGAGGCGACAATTGCTGTTCACCTCGTCGCGCCCGTCCTCGGCGCGGAGCACTGGCTGCCTGATCTCACACCCGAACCGCCGTAAAACGCGCTAGGATAACCACGGAAGCGGCTGTTTCCAACGTGACGAGGATCACATCAGGGCTTTTGAACCTGCCCTACGCTCGCAGCATCAAATCGCCATCAGGCGTAACAGCGAGGATACGACAATGACCCGTTTTGATAAGTTTTTTGGACTGAAGGCGATTACTCTCACGGCCGCGCTGTCGATGACGGCGGGCCTGGCACTGGCCGGCGACAACAACGTCTCTTCCGACAAGATCCTGGATGCGTTGAAGCCGAAGCCGGTGACGCGCGGCCTCTCCGCCGGTCCGCAGGCCGATCCGGCGGTGCAGGCCAAGGAAACGACGTTCCTGAACACCGTGCGCAACCGCTCGACCCGGTCGCTCTCGACCGGCGAGCGCGAGCAGATCGCCGAGTTAGCTGCGACCAAGCCGAAGATCGATCTGGAGATCCAGTTCGACTACAACTCGGCCGACATCGCCAAGACGTCGGTGCCGTCGGTGCAGGCGCTCGGCAAGGCGCTCTCCGACCCGGCGCTGAAGGGCTCGACCTTCGTGGTCGCCGGACACACCGATGCGATCGGCGGCGAAGAGTACAATCAAGGGCTCTCCGAACGTCGGGCCGACACCATCAAGAAGTACCTGGTGCAGAACTACGGCCTCAACGGCACCGATCTCGTCACCGTCGGCTACGGCAAGACCAAGCTGAAGGATACCGCCAACGGCGCCGACCCGATCAACCGCCGCGTCCAGGTCGTCAACATGGACACCAAGACCGCGTCGAAATGATCTGGCGCATGATCCGGACCCGGAGGGCCGCGCTAGCGCAAAGTGCGCAGCGGTTTTCCGAAAAGATCATGCTCAAACAATGATCTAAAGCGCGATGACGATTCATCGCAATCTCATCGCGCTTTAGTGCCGACCCACCGCCTGCCGTCCGTGCGGCAGGCGGACCGCGGCTCAGACCGGCACCGCTGCGGCGAGTGCCTCCCGCACCAAGCGCGCAAGCTCCGCCTTGCGGTAAGGCTTTTCAAGGATCAGGGCGCCCTGCCGCAGGTGGCCGTTCGCCGCCAGCGTTTCGAGGGCGTAACCCGACGTCAGCAGCACGCGCAGCTCGGGCCTTGCGTTGCGCGCGAGCCCCGCGAGCTCCCAGCCATTCACGCCCCCGGGCATCACGACATCGGTGAACAGCAGGTCGATATGCGGCGCCACGCCGAGCGTCTGCAACGCCTCCTTGCCGTCGACCGCGGAGATCACCTTGTAGCCCAGGCTCTCCAGGCTCATGACCGCATAGGAGCGGACGAACGGATCGTCCTCGACCACCAGCACGGTTTCGGAGCCGCTCTGCACCGCCTCCTTCTCGACCGCCAGCGGCGCGTTCTGCGTCTTCGCCAGCACGGCCGGAAGATAGATCCGCACGGTCGTCCCGAGGCCCGGCTCGCTGTAGATTGTGACATGGCCGTTGGATTGCTTGACGAAGCCGTAGACCATGCTGAGCCCGAGCCCACTGCCCTTGCCGACCTCCTTGGTGGTGAAGAAGGGCTCGAACGCCCGTTCCAGCACCCGCTTGGGCATGCCGCAACCGGTGTCGGTCACGGCGATCACGATATACTCGCCCGGCCCGACGTCGGGATGCGCGTTGTGATCGCCCGCATCGAGCGATGCGTTCGCCGTCGAGATGGTCAGGCGCCCGCCTGATGCCATCGCGTCCTGGGCGTTGAGCGCGAGGTTGAGGATCGCCGATTCGAGCTGCACCGGATCGGCGAAGGCCTGCCGGAGCGCGGGATCGGAATGCGTGGAGATCTCGATATCCTCGCGAAGGGTCCGCCGCAGCAGCTTGTGCATGGACTCGACGAGCCTGCTGCATTCGGTCTCCACCGGCCGCAGCAGCTGCTTGCGGCTGAAGGCGAGCAGGCGCTGCGTCAGCTCCGCGCCGCGCTCGCCGGCGCTGCAGATGTCGTCGGCGAGCCGCTTCAAGTCACCGCGCGCCACCAACTGCTCGGCCAGATGTTCGGCGTTGCCGACGATCACGGTGAGGAGATTGTTGAAATCGTGAGCGATGCCGCCGGAGAGCTGCCCGACAGCCTCCATCTTCTGCGCCTGCATCAGCTGGGCCTCGGTGCGCTTGCGATCAGTCAGGTCATGGATCATGCCGACGAAGATGGACGAGCCGTCCTGCTTGGCCTCGCCGACCGAAAGATCCATCGGGAAGGTCGAGCCGTCCTTGCGCCGGCCCACCACCTCGCGGCCGATGCCGATGATCTTCTTCTCGCCAGTGGCGACGAAGTTGCGAATATAACCATCATGCCCGGAGCGGTAGGGCTCCGGCATCAACATCCGAACGTTCTCTCCGAGGACCTCGTCGGCGTGATATTTGAAAAGGCTCTCGCAGGCCGGATTGAACTTCAGGATGATGCCGTCGGAATCGATCAGGATCACGCCATCGACGGCGGTATCGACGACCGCGCGCAGCCGCGCCGCGCTCTCGCGCAGCTCCCGCTCGACCCGCTCGCGCCCGGTGAGGTCGTGAACGATGCCGACGAAGATCGACTCTTCCCCGGCCCGCTTGGTCTCGCCGACCGAGAGATGCATCAGGAAGGTCGAGCCGTCCTTGCGCTGACCCACCACCTCGCGGCCGATACCGATGATCTTGCGGTCGCCGGTCGTGTGATAATTGTGCAGGTATCCGTCATGAGCGTCGCTGTAGGACGAGGGCATCAAGACCTTGACGTTCCGGCCTATCACCTCGTCCGCGGGATAGCCGAACAGGCCTTCGCAGGCCGGATTGAACATCAGGATAGAGCCGCGGGCGTCGATCAGGATCACGCCGTCGACCGCGGTGTCGACGACGGCGCGCAGCCAGTCGGCGTTGGATTGATCCGGTCTGGCGATGCGCTCCTCCGTTCCCACCTGCCTCTCCGATTCCGAAGATGGCGGCCACTCCACACGCACTGATTGATTCAGGCAAGAGAATTCTACCGGCCTATGCACGCAAGCGGGCACTAGATCCAGCTCTGGAACAGCATCAGCCGGTTGAAGCCCTGCATCGACGTTCCGATGAAGGCCGCGGAGATCGGCAGCATGATCGCAAAGCCGATCGCGGCGAGGCCGACATAGGCCCACAGCAGCCAGCGCGGCAGGCCTTTCCGGCACAGCACATAGACCAGCGCAAGCGACGCCGCGGTCGCGGCCGGCAGATAGTAGTAGATGAAACCCAGCGTGCGCGGCAGCAGCGCCCAGGCGAGCCAGGGGCCGAAATAGAACGCCGCGATCAGGAACGCATCCCAGCGCCGCGCGACGACGACGTCGCGCAGCACGATCGCGAGCGCGGCCAGCGCCGGCCACAGCACCAGCGGGTTGCCGAGGAAGACGATCGCCGACACGCTGTCCTCCGCCGTCTTGTCGAACAGGAACCACACCGGGCGGGCGAGCAGCGGCCAGGATGGCCACGAGCTCATGTAAGTGTGGCCGGCGATCGCGGTGGTGGTGTTGTCGGCGAAGATCCGGCGCTGCGCCTCGATCAGATCGGGCAGCGACAATCCATAGAGCGGAACGAAAGCGGCAAGATATGTCATCGCCGGCAGCACGGCGAAGCAGAACGCGACGTGCGGTGCCCTGAAGTCAGGCCAGAGGTCGGGCCGATACCAATCGTCCGGCTTCGCGTCGGCGAACAGCGTGCGCCAGCCCTGCATCAGGCGGATCACCGCGACGATGACGATGCAGATGCCGAGCGGAAACAGGCCGCTCCATTTGCAGGCCGCAGCACAGCCGAACAGACAGCCTGCCACCGCGAACAGCGCGTGCGGCCGCTCCCTGCGAAAGCCATGCATGAAGGCGGCGGTCGCGAGCAGTCCGAAGCCGAGCGCAAAAATGTCGAGCATCGCGATGCGCGCCTGCACGTAGAGCATCTGGTTGAAGGCCGCGATCAGCGCCGCGGCGATCGCGGGCCCTTGCGCAGCGAACAGCGCGAGGCCGCACAGATAGATCGCGACGATCGCGAGCGCGCCGAACAGGGTCGCCGGATAGCGCCAGCCGAGCGCGTTGTCGCCGAACGTCGCAATCGATGCGGCGATCAGCTCCTTGGCCAGCGGCGGATGCATCGGATTGAGCATCGGTTGCGCCATCACGGGCGCCAGCATCTGTCGCGCGGCCGGCACATAGTGCACCTCGTCGAAGACGAATTTCTCCGGCGTGGTGAGACCGATCAGCAGCGCCAGATGCGCCATCAGGAAAATTGCGACAGCAATCACTGCGCTCCGCGACATCTTCGGAACCGCAGGCAATTCGAGCTGCCGTTGTGGGGATGGTTTGCGTGGCAAATCTGCTTCACCGCGGAGAAAATATGGATGGCGCTTTTCATTGAACGCATTCCGCCGCAACTGTCACTAAGCATAACGCACGACCCGCGCCGCTTGTGATAATTCCGCCACATCGCAAGCGCGCGCGATCCGGTACGATCAGGGACACATCGATCGGTTGCGAAATGAATTTACGTTTCTGGCTTTTCCCCGTTCTGTTGTCGGCCATCGTGTGCGCGGCGCCTTGCGCGCAGGCGCAGACGCGCGTCGGCGAAGCCGTCGTGATCCAGAACGAGGTGGTGCGCGTGGCCGCGACCACCACGCCGATCAACGTCGGCGACAGCATGCTGCGCGACGAGACCGTGCGCACCGGCGCCGACAGCGCGGCGCGCTTCGTCATGGCCGACAGCACCAATCTGTCGCTTGGTCCCAGCGCCACGCTGAAGCTCGACCGCACCGTCTTCAACGACGAGCACAGCTATCGCGACGTCGCGATCCGCATGACGACCGGCGCATTCCGCTTCGTCACCGGACATTCCGAGAAGGCCGCCTACAAGATCACGACGCCGCTCGCGACCATCGGCGTGCGCGGCACCACGCTCGACATCCTCTCGCAGCGCGGCCGCTCCGTCGTCGTGCTCCAGGACGGCGCGGCCAGCGTCTGCACGCTGAGCTTCCAGTGCGTGCAGCTGACCCAGCCCGGCGACACCGCAATCATCACCTCGACCGGCGGCAAGGTCAGCATCACCAAGACCAACACGCCGCCCTGGACCTTCGCCGCCAACTGCGCCGCAAGCGCCGGGCTGTGCGCGGTCAACCAATATGCCGACGCTTCGCCGACTATCACGCCCGCCGTCAATGACGACGGCATGCTGTGCGGGCGCTGACGATGACGAAATTCAACGTCCGAGTCCTCGCCCTCACCGGTTTGCTGACGCTCGCCGCTGTGCTTGTGATGGCCGCCTCCGATATTCGTCCGGCAGCGGCCCAGGCGAATTGTGAAGAGTGTTACGAACCCACGCCCTCGCCGAGCCCCTATCCGTCGCCCTCCCCGAGCCCTGATCCGTCACCATCACCGTATCCGTCACCGAGCCCGACACCGACCGGCGCGGATTCCAGCGGCAATTCGATCGGCGGCCTCGCGGACCAGCGCTTCAACCAGATGATCACCAACCGGGTGCTCGGCACGGTGCTGCTCGGCGTCAACGAGCAGGTCAATTGCAGCGACTGCGTCAGCGCGTTCGGCTCGGCCGGCTCGTTCTCGGCCGGCATCCACGGCCGCAAGGAGCTGACCAACAATCTGTCGCTGCTCGCCGGCATCGCCTACACGCAATACGGCGAGGGCGGCTACAACATCACCAGCGCGCCGATCGGCGCCTTCGCGCTGCGCTACGATTTCACCGACTGGGGCTCGTCGCGCCCGTTCTTCGACGTCGGCACGATCCTGACGCCGTGGGAGAAGGCGCGCTACACGCGCAGCTACAACACCAGCCTCGGCCCGGTGAGCGTCACGGGCTCGACCAACGCCTCCAACTACGCCGTCTACGGCCGCGCCGGCTGGATGAGCCGCGTCTCGCCGCGCGACGAGGTCGCCGCCTCGATCGAGGTCTGGCAGCTCTGGCAGCGCGTGTCCGGCTATTCGGACAGCGCGGCGGCGTTCAACCCGTTCGACGCCAGCATTGCGACCGGCACCGACCGCACCAGCCTGGTCAAGATCGGCGGCCAGTGGACGCATCTCTATGGCAGCAACATCGAGGCCAACATCAACGGCGGCTGGGTGCAGTCGTTCGCCAGCCATAGTGGCATCGTCGCCACCGTGACCGGCGACGGCACGGTGGTGCCGACCATGGGCAACCAGGGCTGGTTCGAATATGGCGGCCGCCTCGGCTTCCGCGTGCAGAAGGGCTGGATCGTGGACGTGTTCGCGAACGGCACGCTCGGCCCGCAGCCGGTCGGCAACACCATCCACGGCGGCGTGGGGCTAAGGATCAATTACTAGTGGCGGCGTGGTGCGCGCAGCCCAACCTCCGCCGTCATGTCCCGCGAAGGCGGGGCATCCAGTACGCCGCGGCTTCACCGTATCATCGCACTATCTCGGAATACTGGATCGCCCGGTCAAGCCGGGCGATGACAGTGAGTATGTGGCGCGGGTATGCGCCTTCACGCCGCCGACTTGCCCTCGAACGCGCGCCGCAGCACCTCGACGTCGAGCTTCACCATCTTCATCATGGCCTGCATCGCGCGCGCGGCCGCAGCTCGGTCCGGGCTCGACAGGAATTCGAACATCACTTTCGGCACCACCTGCCAGGCCACGCCCCAGCGATCCCTGAGCCAGCCGCACTGCTCTTCCTTGCCGCCATGGGCCAGAAACGCATTCCAGAAGCTGTCGACCTGGGCCTGATCGTCGCAATGGATCATCAGCGAGAGTGCGTGGGTGTACTCCATCTTCATGCCGCCGTTGAGCGCGACCAGAGGCTGCCCGGCCACCGTGAACTCGACGACGAGCACGGAGCCTTCCTTGCCGGAGGGATTGTCCGAAACGTTGCGCTGGACGTGCGTGATCTTCGAAGTCGGCACGAGCGAGACGTAGAACTTCGCGGCTTCCTCGGCATCGCCGTTGAACCACATGCAGGGCACGACCTTTGACATCGTGAATGCTCCTCTTCAGCTCTTCGATCTTGTCGGGTTTCGATCAGGCGTTCGCCATGGCGGGCTGCGCGGCGAAGGCTGCCATGTCCAGCCAGTTCACACCCCACATATGGCCATCCGGATCCTCGAAGCTGCGGCCGTACATGAAGCTGAATTCCTCCTTCGGGCTGGGATCGGCCACCCCGCCCGCGACCTCGGCCCTGCCGACGATGGCGTCGACTTCGTCGCGGCTGTCGGCCGACAGGCAGAGCAGCACCTGGTTCGAGGTCTTCGCATCCGCGATCGGCTTGGGTGTGAACTGGCGGAACTTGTCGTGGGTCAGGAGCATGGCGAAAATGCTCTCGGAGAAGACCATGCAGCTCGCCGTATCGTCGCAGAACTGCGGGTTCCTGACCGCGCCCACCGCCTCATAAAAGGCCGTGGCGCGCTTGAGGTCGGTCACCGGCAGGTTGACGAAGATCATCTTGGGCATCGGAAGCTCCTTGGGCGGGGTTCTGCCCAAGGACGGACGGCCAGACGGCCATCCGACACGGCTTCCGGATATTTTTTTCAGGCCCGCCTGCCGTGGTTCTGTCGCACAGAACCGGCAGGCTCGGGCCGGCCTTACTTCTTCTCGTTCGGGTCCCGGTGCACCGGATCGATCCACAGCACCGTCTCGGGCTTTTCGACCGGCTCGATGTCGAGATTGATCGCTACCGCCTCGCCGTCGCTGCGCACCAGCACGCATTCCAGCACCTCGTCGGGGCTGGCGTTGATCTCCTGGTGCGGCACGTAAGGCGGAACGAAGATGAAATCGCCGGGGCCGGCCTCCGCGGTGAATTGCAGGCTCTCGCCCCAGCGCATCCGCGCCTTGCCCTTCACCACATAGATGACGCTTTCGAGATGGCCGTGGTGATGCGCGCCGGTCTTGGCATCCGGCTTGATGCTGACGGTGCCCGCCCACAATTTCTGCGCGCCGACGCGTGCGAAGTTGATGGCGGCCGCGCGATCCATGCCAGCCGTCGACGGCACGTTCGTATCGAGCTGGTTGCCGGGAATGACGCGCACGCCGTCATGTTTCCAGCGATCGTCATGATCGTGTGCATGGTGGGAATGCGTGTGGTCATGGCCCGTCATGATCTTGCTTTCTGTTGGTTCCGTGCGCGGCAAACTAACCCAAAGGCGCGTCGGCAAGCCATACCAAAATCGGAACCCTCATAGTCAGCCGGCGTTGTCATCGCGAGCAAACGGGAAGGAGAGTTTCATGGGTAGCACGGCCGACAAGATCAAAGGCAACGCCAACGAGGCGATCGGCAAGGCCAAGCAGGGCATCGGCGAAGCCACCGGCTCCGACCGCCTGAAGGGCGAAGGCGCAGTCCAGGAGGTGAAGGGCAAGGGCCAGCAGGCGATGGGCGATGCCAAGGATTCCGCGAAGGAAGCGATCGATCGCGCCGCGGCTGCGGCAAGGCGCGCGGCAGAGTGACGCGCAGCAGACCGAAAGCGAAAAGACCGGCCGCAGGGCCGGTCTTTTTGTTTGTACTCACCTCTGTCCGTCATGGCCGGGCTTGTCCCGGCCATCCACGTCTTGGCCACGCGAAAGAAAGAACGTGGATGCCCGGGACATCTAGCGCGAAGACGCGCTTCGCGCTTCTGCCCGGGCATGACGATGTGGGACGTAGCGTCACTTCACCGCAAGCAATTCCACGTCGAACATCAGCGTCGCGTTCGGCGGAATCACGCCACCGGCGCCGCGCGCGCCGTAGCCGAGCTGCGGCGGAATGATCAGCGTGCGCTTGCCGCCGACCTTCATCGAGGCGACACCCTCGTCCCAGCCGGCGATCACACGGCCCTTGCCGATCGGAAACTCGAACGGCTCCTTGCGATCGACCGAGGAGTCGAATTTCTTGCCCTTCTGGCCGTTCTCATAGAGCCAGCCAGTATAGTGCATCACGCAGATCTGGCCGGGCTGCGGCGAGGCGCCGGTGCCGACGGCGGTGTCGATGATTTGCAAGCCTGAAGCTGTGGTCATGGTCTTTCCTGCGGTCTGGGCCGAGGCCGTGGTGGAAACGAAATCGGACACGCTGGCGATCACGGTGATCGCGAGTGCCGACATGATGGCGAGGAGCACGCGCTGGAAACGCTGCATAAGACACCTTCCGTTTGAGGCGGGAGGTGTCTAGCGCAACGCGGGTGCGGTTTCCAGCCGTAACGTTTGCAGCTCTGGGCTTCGCTCAGTAGCCGAGCGCGCAGCCGTCCTTGCGCGGATCGGAACCGCCGGTGAGCGTGCCCTTCTCCCAGTCGATCCAGATCGCCTGGGCGCCGCCGAGCGGGCCGACCACGCTGGTGGTCTTGTGCCCGAGCTTCTTCAGGCCTTCGACGATGTCAGCCGGCACGCTGTCCTCGAGCTGGTACTGGCCCTCGTAGTGCAGGCCGCGCGGCATGTCGATCGCCTCCTGCACGTCGCAGCCATAGTCGAGGATGTTGGTCAGGAGGTGGGTCTGGCCGGTCGGCTGGTACTGGCCGCCCATCACCGCAAACGACATCGTGGAACGGCCGCCCTTGGTGAGCAGGCCCGGCATGATCGTGTGCAGCGGGCGCTTGCCGCCCTCGATGCAGTTCGGATGGCCCGGCTGGATGCGGAAGCCACCGGCGCGGTTCTGGAACAAGACGCCGGTCTTGTTCGAGACGATCGCCGAGCCGAAGGAATGCGCGACCGAATTGATGAACGAGCAGACGTTGCGGTCCTTGTCCACCACCGTGATGTAGATGGTCGAGGGGTTCATCGGCGGCGCGACGTTCGGCAGGTCGAGCATGCCGTCCATGCGGATCTTGCTGATGTACTCGTCGGCAAAGCCCTTTTCGAGCATCTCTGCGACGTTGATCCTCATGTGCTCGGGAGAGGCGACATGCATCTCGCGGTTCATGTAGGCGATGCGGGCGGCTTCGGCTTCGAGATGGAAGCGCTCGACGCTGAGCGGCGCATACTTGGTCAGGTCGAAGCGCGACAGGATGTTAAGCATCAGCAGCGCGGTGACGCCCGGTCCGTTCGGCGGGCACTGCCAGACGTCGTAGCCCTTGTACGTCGTGCCGATCGGCGTCGTCACTTCGGTGGTGTGCGCGGCGAAATCGTCGAGCGTGTGCAGGCCGCCGATGCCGCGCAGGGTCTCGACCATGTCTTCCGCGACCGGTCCCTTGTAGAAGGCGTCGCGGCCGTCCTTGGCGATCGCGCGCAGCGTCTTGCCGAGCTCGGCCTGGCGGATGACGTCGCCGGCCACCGGCGGCTTGCCGCCCGGCAACAGGTAACGCACGGTGTTGGTGCCACCCTTCAGCTTCTCGAACTGGTTCTTCCAGTCGAACGCGATGCGCGGGGCGACGACGTAGCCCTCTTCGGCGGCCTTGATCGCGGGCTGGAGCAGGCGGTCGAAGCCGAACTTGCCGTGATTGCGCAGCACGGTCGCGAAGGCGTCGATGACGCCGGGGATCGAGACCGCGTGCGCCGAGGTCAGCGGCACGGACGTCATCTTGCGCTCGAGATACCAGTCGGCATTCGCCGCCTTCGGCGCCCGGCCGGAGCCGTTATAGGCGATGATCTTGCCTTCCCCGCGCGGCTGGATCAGCGCGAAGCAGTCGCCGCCGATGCCGGTCGATTGCGGCTCGATCACGCCGAGCACGGCCGAGCCGGCCACCGCCGCGTCCACCGCCGTGCCGCCCTCGCGCAGCACCTCGATCGCGGCCAGCGAGGCCTGCGGATGCGAGGTCGCCACCATCGCGTTGGTGGCGTGAACCGTGGACCGGCCGGGGAAATGGAAGTTTCTCATGCGAATTCTTGCTCTCTTGGACGTCTGGCGCGGACCGCGCGCCAGCTCGGAAAAACCGGGCCTACATGACACATTCCGGCCGGCCGGGGCAATGCTGGCATGCCAGCGAAATGGCTGCCATCCGCTGGGCGTATAGACCTTTTGCAAGCTCCGGCCATGCGGGTTTTCTGGGCGGCGGCCGCCTGCTAAACGAGCCACCATGGTCACCAAGGTCGCCGCCTTCTACCAATTCGCCGCCCTGCCCGATTACCGCGAGCTGCGCGAGCCGCTGCGCGCGTTCTGCGCTGGTCTGGCGCTGAAGGGCAGCGTGCTGCTGGCGCAGGAGGGCATCAACGGCACGGTTGCGGGAGCGCCGGAGGCGATCGATGCCCTTGCCCATGAGCTCGCGCACGGCGCCCTGTTCGGCGGCCGACTGGACAATCTCGAACTGAAATTCTCGACCGCGGCGGCGATGCCGTTCGGCCGGCTCAAGGTGCGGCTGAAGAAGGAGATCGTCACGCTCGGGGACGCGGCTGCCGATCCGACGCGGCAGGTCGGCACCTATGTCGATGCCGCCGCCTGGAACGCGCTGATCGCGGCGCCGGACACGCTGGTGCTGGACACCCGCAACGTCTTCGAGGTGGCGATGGGCACGTTCGAGGGCGCGGTCGATCCCGGTATCAAGAGCTTTGGCCAGTTCACGGATTTTGCCGCGGAACAGCTCGATCCGGTAAGACACCGCAGGATCGCGATGTTCTGCACCGGAGGCATCCGCTGCGAGAAGGCGAGCGCGCACCTGCTCGCGCGCGGCTTTGCCGAGGTCTATCACCTCAAGGGCGGCATCCTGAAATATCTGGAAGAAGTGCCGGAGGCGCAGAGCCGCTGGCGCGGCGAATGCTTCGTGTTCGACGAGCGCGTCGCGCTCGGCCATGGTTTGCAGGAACTCGGCCTGCGGGAACGGGACAAGGACGCGACACGTGACGAATGAGATCAAGACGCTGAGCGAACGCATCGACACGCTGGAGACGCGCCTGGCCTATCAGGACGACACGATCGAGACGCTGAACCAGACCATCACCGCGCAGTGGAAGCAGATCGACGCGCTGACCCGGCAGATCGCGCAGCTCAATGAGCGGCTGCAGGAGGCCGAGACGAATGCGCCGGGCCCCGCCAACGAGCGCCCGCCGCATTATTGAGCTCGATGGCTCTCGCGCTGGACGGCCTTTACTGACCGGACGCTTTGGGCAGCAGGTTCATGACCTCGCCCGACATCATCAGGCGATCACGGCCCTTATCCTTGGCGGCGTAGAGCGCACGGTCGGCGGCCTCGACGAGCGAAGCGAACCCTGCGGTGCGCTCGAACGCCGGCCGGCAGGTCGCGCCGCCAAGCGAGACGGTCACAGATGCCGAAATCGGGCTCGAGGCGTGGACGAGGCCCGCCTGGTGAATGGCCTCGCGGATCCGCTCGCCGATCCGGGCGCAGCCGGCCGCATCGGTATTGGGGAGCAGCATGGCGAATTCCTCGCCGCCGTAGCGCGCCGCCAGATCGCCGGCGCGGTTCATCTCGGCCGCGAGGATCTTTGCGACCACGCGCAGGCAGGCATCGCCCGCCGGATGGCCGTATTCGTCGTTGTAGGCCTTGAAATGGTCGACGTCGATCATGAGCAAGGCGAGACTGGAGCGATCGCGATAGGCGCGCGCCCATTCCTCGTTCAACCGTTCGTCGAAGCAGCGGCGGTTGGCAAGCCCGGTGAGGCTGTCCTCGGTCGCGAGCGTCTCGAGCCTGGTTTCCAGAGTCTTCTGCTCGGTGATGTCGCGCGAGATCGCGACTACGCCGTCGACGTTGCCGTTGTCCTTGCGTGTCACCCGCATGGTCGATTCGAGCCAGACTTCGCCCTTCTGATGGTGCGAGTTGCGATAGGTGACGCGCGCCTCATCCTTCTCGCCGCGCTTCATGGCATCGACGAGGGCCTGGACCTGCGGCAGGTCGTCGGCATGAATGCCCGCGAGTGCGGGCGTTCCGATCAGCTGGTTGGCCCGCCAGCCGACGACGCGGACCGAGGAGGGAGAGACGTAGCGCAGCCGCTCGTCGAGCCCGATACGAGTCACCATGTCGCTGGAGCCTTCGGCGAGCAGGCGGAAATGGGCTTCCTTCTCGATCAGGGCCGCGGCCATGCGCTGGCCCCGCTGCAACTGCCGCACCAGCACCGCGCCGATGATCGCGATCAGCATGACCAGCGCGAGGACATAGAGCATGCGGGAAATTGCAGCGGCGCGCCAGGGCGCCAGCAGTTGGTCCTTGTCGACGGTGGCGAGCAGGAAGAACGGATAGCGGCCAGAGCGCTTGAAGAAGCTGACGCGTTCGACGCCGTCCAGCGGCGACTTGAAGTGATAGGCGCCGCCCGGCCGCTGCAGGTTCGGGCTGCGAAACAGCGGCTTGTCGGCGACGCTGCGTCCGACGAATTTCTCGTTGCTCGGGTAGCGCGCGACGATCAGGCCGTCGCCATGTGTCAGCGCCACGGAGCTGTTGCGGCCGATCTCGAACTGCTCGTAGAAATGCGACAGATATCCGGAGCTGATGGTCGCGAGCACCACGCCGCCAAAGCTGCCGTCCGGCTTGTTGAAGCGGCGCGACAGGGTGATGACCCATTCGCCATCGAGCAGGCTCTTCACGGGACGGCCGAGATGAGCCTCTCGTTTCGGGGAGAGCTGATGATGGCGGAAGAACGCGTCGTCGCTGAGCGTCGAGCCGATCGTGCCGGGCGAGGTCAGCCAGTTGCCCTGGTCGTCGATGATGGCGAAGCTGTGCACGCGCTCCGTCGCCTTCTGGCGCACCTCCATGAGGTTTCTGAGCTTGGCGATCGTGGCGGGGTCGGTGCCGTCCATCTCCAGCCGGCTGACGACGCCGACGACGCCGGAATCGAGCAGATCGAGGCTGTCCTCGGCATGCTGCGTCAGCGAGCGCGCAACGTTCGCCATCTCGGTCTCGGCGCCCTTGAGCACCGCGTCGCGCGCGGCCCATTCACGCCAGGCGCTGACGCCGAGGATGGTCGCGCAGGTCAGCACGACAAACGCCGCCGCGCGTAGCGGCAGGCGGCTCCATCCGGTTCTTTGGGTAGCAGCGCTCATGCGGCAGAATTCTCCGATCGTTTCGGAAACTCTGCTGCTTCTGTTATTGAACTCTGAAATAACTGCCGAAATACACCGCGATACCTGCGCTTTCCCGTAGTCCTACGGACGCAAGCATCAGCGCATCGCTAACAGGGTATTAGCGAACCTATCGGAATCCGGCTCCCCTTCCGCTAGCTGAAGATGGCCTTAACCTTGTCCCAGAGCGAGGGACTGTCAGCGTCCGCATCGGCCTTCGAGGGTGTCGGCTGGGCGGCGCTCACGGGATCGGACGCCGGGAAGCTGTCCTTGAGCCCGGTGTCGAGCTTGGCATCGGCGGCGAGCGCCTCATGCAGATCGTCGGCGTGCTTGTCGTGCGGCGCGGGATTGAATGACTCGGCCATGATCTCCTCCATTGGTTGGTCAACGCGGCCCAATTGCGCTTGTTCCCCTGTTCCGCTGGAGGCCGCGGCGGTGTATCAGGAGCCGTAACCTTGCTCAGGACCATTCGTGCCCCAGTCTGCGACAAAGCCTTTCATCGACGTGCTCTCCGGCCAGCGCCAAGCCATCCCGCCGATGTGGATGATGCGCCAGGCCGGCCGCTACCTGCCGGAATATCGCGAGGTGCGGGCCAAGGCCGGCGGCTTTCTCGATCTCTGCTTCAACCCGGAACTTGCGGCCGAGGTCACGCTGCAACCGATCCGGAGATTCGGCTTCGACGCGGCGATCATCTTCTCGGACATTCTGGTGATCCCCTACGCGCTCGGCCGCTCCGTGCGCTTCGAGGTCGGCGAAGGTCCGCGGCTCGAGCCGCTGGATGATCCCGCGAAGGTCGGAACGCTTGCCCCGCGCGCCGACTTCGGCAAGCTCGCGCCGGTGTTCGAGGCACTGAAGATCGTGCGCGGCGCGCTCGATCCCAAGACCGCGCTGATCGGCTTCTGCGGCGCGCCGTGGACGGTGGCGACCTACATGGTCGCGGGCCACGGCACGCCCGACCAGGCCCCGGCGCGGATGATGGCCTACCGGTATCCGGACGCGTTCGCGAAGATCATCGACGTGCTGGTCGAGAACTCGATCGAATATCTGCTGGCGCAACTCGCAGCCGGCGCCAATGCCTTGCAGATCTTCGACACCTGGGCCGGCGTGCTGCCGCCCGCCGAGTTCGCGCGCTGGTCGGCCGAGCCGACGCGGCGCATCGTCGAGGGCGTACGCGCGAAGGTACCGGACGCGAAGATCATCGGCTTTCCCCGCGGCGCCGGCGCGCAGCTGCCTGGTTACGTCGAGGCGACCGGCGTCAACGCCGTCAGCATCGACTGGACCGCGGAGCCGTCCTTCATCCGCGAGCGCGTGCAATCACGCGTCGCGGTGCAGGGCAATCTCGATCCGCTGGTGCTGATCACTGGTGGCGCCGCACTCGACCGCGCGGTCGACAACGTGCTGGCCAATTTCGCGCAAGGGCGGCTGATCTTCAATCTCGGCCACGGCATCCAGCCGGAAACGCCGATCGCCCATGTCGAGCAGATGCTGAAGCGGGTGCGGGGGTAACTCGTCCCGCCCTCGAAGGGGCGGAAACAAAAAACGCGAAAACAACCCCATGCACAGTACATGCACAGTACAAATTATTGAAGAATTTCGGTCGGCATGATTCTGAGCCCTGCCGCGGTCACGTTTGACACGTCGGGCAAAACAGGCGCAGAATCATATGATCGCACCGATGAGTGTTTTGCAGCAGGCTAGCGCGGCCGGCTGCGCTCGATGATCTCGGCAGCGCCCTTCGTCAGCAGATCGAGACCCACCGCACGGCCGAGCTCACGCGGGCGGTTGGCGGGGCCTGTGCGCGAGGCTTCGATGATGGTGTTGCCGGAGAGGTCGAGCACGGACGCGGTGAGCGACATCTGACCGCCTGCGATGGTCGAGAAGCCCGCGACAGGCGAATTGCAGTGGCCGTTCAGCACCCACAGCACCTCGCGTTCGGCATCGGCAGAGGCGTGCGCAGAGGGATCGTCGATCGACGACAGGATCTGCCGCGTCTGCCAGTCCTGCGCCGCGCATTCGACCGCGACGATGCCCTGCCCCGCCGCGGGCAGCATCTCCGCCGCAGTAAACTCGTAGGCGATGCGGTCGGCGAGACCGACGCGGTCGAGGCCGGAGCGCGCCATGATCAGCGCATCGGCAGGCCCCACCGCGCCGCCATCCGGCAGGCGCTGCTTTTCGCCGTTGTCGAGCTTGCGCACGCGCGTGTCGGCAGCGCCGCGGAAGTGGATGACCTCGACGTCAGGAAACAGCCGCCGCGCATAGGCCGCACGACGTACCGCGTTGGTGCCGATCTTGAACCCCTTGCCGCGCGACTGGCGCAGCGCCGCCAGCGTCACACCGTCGCGCAGCACCAGCGCGTCATTGGGCGGATCGCGCGACAGCGTGGCGCCGATGACGAGGCCGGGCGTGTCCTCGTTGCCCGGCATGTCCTTCAGCGAATGCATCGCCGCCTGGAGTTCACCCGACAGCACCGCGGCGCGGATCTGCGCCACGAAGGCGCCGCCCTTGCCGCCATGCGGCAACAGCTTGCTGGTCTGGTCGAGATCGCCCGTGGTGTCGAACTTGACGATCTCGACGTCGAGACCGGGCACGGCGGCGGTCAGGCGGCGCGCGATCTCTTCCGTCTGTGCCAGCGCCATCGCGCTCTTGCGCGTGCCGATCTTGAGTCGAGTAGCCAAGTCCTGGTCCTTTCACTGCGCGGGTTTTTTGAGCATGATCTGGAAAACCGGTTCCCACTTTGCGCTAACGCGGCCCTCCGGGTCCAGATCATGCTCTACCGCGCATCCTCCAATATCATGTCGGAGGCCTTTTCGGCGATCATGATGATCGGCGCGTTGGTGTTCCCCGACACGAGATCCGGCATGATCGAGCCGTCGACGACGCGAAGGCCTTCGAGCCCCCTCACCTTCAGCCGCTGATCCACCACCGCGAGCGCGTCATTGCCCATACGACAGGTCGAGGTCGGATGGTAGATGGTGCTGCCGCGCTCGCGGCAGAAATCCAGCAGCTCCGCATCCGTGGATACCTTCGTGCCGGGATCGACCTCGCCCACGACGAACGGCTTCAGCGCCGGCGCGTTCAGGATCTTGCGGAGGATCTTCAGGGCCTCGACGTTGGTGGTGCGATCGGTCTCGGTGGACATGTAGTTGATGCGGATCTCCGGCGGCACGGTCGGATCGGCGCTTCGGATCCGCAAGGACCCGCGGCTTTCGGGACGGAGCTGGCACACCGAGGCGGTGAAGCCGGAAAAGTCGTGCAGCTTCTCGCCCATCTTGTCGGTCGAGAACGGCAGGAAGTGGACCTGGATGTCGGGCGAGGCCAGCCGCGGGCTGGTCTTGAAGAACGCGCCCGCCGTGCCCGCCGCGATCGTCAGCCAGCCCTTCCGGAACAGCGCATAGCGCGCGCCGGCGAGCGTGCGGCGGAGCGGATGATTGACGGTGTCGTTGAGCGTGATCTTCTGCGAGCAGCGCATCACGATGCGGACCTGCATGTGGTCCTGGAGATCGTGGCCGACACCAGCTGCGTCCAGCACGACATCGATGCCGTGCTTGCGCAGCAGATCGGCAGGACCGACGCCGGAGAGCTGGAGCAGCTGCGGCGAATTGTAGGCGCCGCTCGACAGCACGATCTCCTTGCGTGCGCGGGCACGGCGCAGCTGCGCGCCTTGCCGGTATTCGACGCCGACGGCACGGCGCCCCTCGAACAGCACGCGCTGGCCGAGCGCCTCGGTCTCGATCTTGAGATTGCCGCGCGTCTTCGCCGGGCCGAGATAGGCGACCGACGTCGAGGCGCGGCGGCCGTTGCGCGTCGTGGTCTGGAACAAGCCGACGCCTTCCTGCGTGGCGCCGTTGAAATCAGGGTTGTAGGGCAGACCGGTCTCGACCGCAGCGTCGATGAAGGCCTTCGACAGCGGATCGGTCACGATCATGTTGGAGACCGGCAACGGGCCGCCGCTGCCGTGATATTGATCGGCGCCGCGCGACTGGTTCTCGGCCTTCTTGAAATAGGGCAGCACGTCGTCATAGCCCCAGCCGGTGTTGCCGAGCTGACGCCAGCGGTCATAGTCCTCGTGCTGACCGCGAACATAGAGCAGGCCGTTGATCGAGCTCGAGCCGCCCAGCGTCTTGCCGCGCGGCTGGAACACCTGGCGTCCCTTCAGCTCGGGTTCCGGCTCGGTCTGGTACATCCAGTTGACGGTCTTCTCCTTGAACAGTTTGCCGTAGCCGAGCGGCACGTGAATCCAGATGTTGGAATCCTTCGGGCCGGCCTCGAGCAGCAGCACGCTGTGCTTGCCGTTCGCGGACAGGCGGTTGGCGAGCACGCAGCCGGCGGAGCCGGCGCCGACGATGATGTAGTCGAATTCGGGATCGATTGGTCCAAGGGAGGAGTTTGCGGTCATGTCTTGCCAGTGTTCTTGTTGGTGTGGGCGTTTCCAGTTTCGTCACTTACCATGATCATGCGCGCAGACGCAGCGCCTCGACCAGCGACTTGAACGCACGGGCATATTCCGCGCCTGCCCTTGCGATATCGGCGCGTCCGGCGCAGGCGACCGCGGCCTCCGTGACCGCACCGAGCAGCAGCCGCGCCAGCGGCTCGACCGGCTGGCGCGCGATCAGGCCGGCCTCCATGGCGGCGGCGATCGCGCGCGGCAGCTTGCCGCCGAAATGCTCGGCATCGATCTCGCGCCAGCGCTCCCAGCCGAGCACGGCCGGGCCGTCGCGCAGGATGATCTGGCCGGTCGGTCCCTTGGCGGTCGCGGCAAAGTAATGCTGGGTGCCGGCGACCATCGCAGCGAGCACATCCTTCTCGGCCCGCGCGGTGCTGTCGATCTCGGCAACGAGATCGCGCGAGACCTGGTCGAACACGGCTTCGAACACCGCCTCCTTGGTCTTGAAGTGATGATAGACCGCACCCTTGGCGACGCCGGCGGCCTCCGCGATCTCGTCCATGGTGGTGGCGGCAAAGCCTTGCGTCCCGAACAGGCGGCGCGCCGCCGTCAGGATCGCCTCCGATGTCGCCGCCCTCCGCTCCGCCTGTTTCGCCATGAGGGTCGTCTAATCCAATTCGGCTGACACGGCCAGTTGACTTTTCGACTACCGGTCGGTATTTACCGACCATCAGTCGGTTTTAATCGTGAGGTGTGCCATGCCGAGTCGCGAGATCGTCGAAGCCTTTGCGAAGCGGCTGGAGGATGGGGACTTCGTCGGCGCGATCGAACATTTCTATGCGCCCGACGCCGCCACTTATGAAAACAACGCCGCGCCGACCGTCGGCCGGGAAAAACTGGCAGCGAAAGAGCGCGGCGTGCTGGCCGCGACCAAGGAGGTCAAGGCCGTGCGCATCGGGCCGAGCCTGATCGAGGGCGACACTGTCGCGACACGCTGGCGGTTCAGCTTCACCAGCGCGGAAGGCGTCATCCGAACGTTGGATGAGATCGCGTGGCAGACCTGGCGAGGCGACCAGCTGATCGAAGAACGGTTCTACTACGATCCGAAGCAATTGGGGCGGTGATACCCAGAGCACTGCTGTCATCGTCCGCCTTGTGCGCACTTGCGCACTGGGGCGGGCGATCCAGTATTCCAGAGACTGCGCAGCTAGAATCGAGAGGCCGCGGCGTACTGGATGCCCCGCCGGAGCCTGTCATCGGGCTCGCCGAAGGCGAGACCCGTTGGCGGGGCATGACAGCTGAGTTGGCGCCCCCTCTTCTCGTAGCACCGCGCATTTGTATCGATTTGTTATCGATACGGATGTTTCGGCACCTAGAAGTGATCGCGGCGGGGCTCACCAGCGGGGATAATTCATAGTTCGTCAAAGGTTTGCAGCGAATTCTCGGGTCCGAGCCGGACGAACGGCCCATCCTGCTAGGCTCTGGAATGCGGACTCAACTGACCACCTATTTCGCGCGGCTGTTCGCCGGCGATCTGTCGGCGTTCGGCGGTCCCGCAACCGACGAAGCCATGGCCGGCCATATTCGCGCGGAACAGATGTCGCTGGTGCTCGGCTATTCGGTCGGCATCATGCTCGCCAATGCCTGCAACGCCGCCGTGCTCGCAATTGCGCTGTGGCATTCGCCGGACCGGACGTTCGCCCTGATCTGGGCAGTCGTCGTCGCCGGTGCCGCGATCGCGTTCGGGGTGCAGTCCCACGCCTCGCGCCGGATCACAAAACCGCAATTCGTCTCGCGCCGCGCCATGCATCGGCTGGTGCGCAATGCCTTCATTTTCGGGGCCGCCTGGGGCATCGTACCGGTCGCCTTCTTCGCAAACGCCGCAACCGGCGGCCAGCTTGTCATCACCTGCCTTTGCTCGGGCATGCTGGCCGGCGGCGCGCTGGCTTTCGCCACCATCCCGATTGCGGCCATCGCCTTCACGACCCCCATCTTCGTCGGCATCGCCATCTGCCTCGGCCGTGACGGCGATCCGGCCTATGTGCTGATGGCCATCCTGGTGGTGGTCTACGGGTCAGTGCTGCTGCGCGCGGTGTTCGTGAATTCAATCGGCTTCGCTCGGCGCGTGATCCGGCAGGTCGACGCCGAGCGCACGGTGCGGCAGGATCCGCTGACGCATCTGCCCAACCGCTTCGCCTTCAACGAGACGCTCGATGCCGCCCTGAAGCGGCTGGCCCTGTCGGGCGAAGAGTTCGCGGTGCTGCTGCTCGATCTCGATCGCTTCAAGGAGGTCAACGACAAGTTCGGCCACCCCGCCGGCGACGAATTCCTGGTCCAGGTCGCAAGCCGCCTGCAACGCTGCACCCGTGCGGCCGAGCACGTCGCACGCATCGGCGGCGACGAGTTCGCGCTGGTGATGGCCAATCTGGCACGGCCCGAGGATGCGCTCGAGATCGCCGAGCGCTTCGTTGCGGCGTTCGCCGAGCCGTTCCCGATCGAAGGCCGCCAGATCGTCGGCGCAACCAGCGTCGGCATCGTGCTGGCGCCGCGCGACGGCAACACGGCGCTCGACCTCATGAAGAATGCCGACGCCGCGCTCTACCGCGCCAAGAAGGCGGGACCCGGCACGGTCTGCTTCTTCGAGGTCAGCGACGACATGGTGTCGCGCGACCGCAAGGCGCTGCAATCGGACCTCGAGGGCGCGATCGCCAGGGACGAACTGTTCCTGGTGTTCCAGCCGTTCCTCGAACTCGGCAACGATCGGATCACCGGCTTCGAAGCGCTGCTGCGCTGGCAGCATCCCTCGCGCGGACTGGTGCCGCCGAGCGAATTCATCCCCATCGCGGAGGAGACCGGGCTGATCCACGCGATCGGCGAATGGGTGATCAGGCGTGCCTGCGCGACGCTGGCGGACTGGCCCGAGGAAATAAGGGTCGCCGTGAATTTCTCCGCGGCACAGTTTCACAACACCGGTATCCTCCAGAGCATCGTGCAGGCGCTGGCCGACGCGAAGGTCTCTCCCAGCCGGCTCGAGATCGAGATCACGGAATCGATGCTGCTCTCGAAATACGGCTCGGCTGCGTCGATTCTGAACGCGCTGCTGCAACTCGGCGTCACCGTGGCGCTCGACGATTTCGGCACCGGCTTCTCGTCGCTGACTTACCTGCGCAAGCTGCCGTTCAGCCGGATCAAGATCGACCAGTCCTTCATCCGCGACATGCTGGTCCAGCCGGACTGTGCCGCGATCGTGAAGTCGGTGATTTCGCTCGCGCGCGACCTGCGCATCGGCGTGGTCGCCGAAGGCGTCGAGACGGCCGATCAGCTCGAATATCTGAGGCAGATCAGTTGCGACGAAGTGCAGGGCTATCTGATCAGCCGGCCGGTGTCGGCTGAGCAGGTTCTGGCGCTGCTCGACACGAAGAAGCTGCGGGCGACCTACGCGGCGTAGGGCATAGACTCGCAAAGTCTCCGCAGTCACGGGATTGGTCTGCGTCGCTGACCTAAGGTAACCCGCTGCTCTCAGTGCGTTTTCCGAGTGTTTCGGCGCGTTACCACTCTAAAGACGGCTTGCCGTGTCGGCTCCATTAAGCAACACTTGCCCCCATTTCAGAGTAGTTATTTTTTGAGGGGCATCATCATGCCTGAGATATTGGACGTCGTGCTATGGTGTGCCGCGCTTGCGACATGGCTGATGCTTCTGTTCGCCTTCGTGGGCAACGCCCTGAAACCGCTCTCAAAGAGCATCCGCCGGGTGATCGAGGAAGCTTTCAAGCCCAACTTGAAATGACGTCGGCTACGATGCCCGATCGAAACTGAACCGGCCTGCGCCGGTGACGAAGATCAACATCGCGCCTCCCATGATCGAGATATTCTTCAGGAAATTGTTATATTGACCAATCTGCTGCGCACCCGCGGGATACTCCCAGTAGCGATGCGCAATAGCCGTTGCCGCCACTACGAACACAAACGTCAGGATTGCGCAGTAGCGCGTACCGACGCCCAATATCAAACCAACGGATATCAATACTTCCAGTGCGATGTTCACCATGGTGAACAGCTCAGGTGCTGGAAGGTTCAGGGACCTGAAATAACCCACGGAGCCGCTGAAGTTGGCTATTGCGCCGTACGCGCTTCCGACGAATACCCACGCGAGTAGAATCCGGCCGATCAAAATCAGCGAGTCAGCTCTCCTTGTGGCGAACTCATCGACTGCCAGCGAGACAGAATTGGATTTCATGGCAGAACCTCCACCCTTGTTGTCCAAGACCGGCTGAACACTTTGACTGCCGAGAGCAAACCTATCATGGCTGGTTGACCGCACGAAGCGCTCTTACCGCCTCGTTGGCGCGGCAAAACGAAGCCCGCTTCGCACAGGATTGGTCCGCCTGCAAATGGCCCTTGGCTGCCTCGCCAGGACGAACTGCACCCGTCTGCTCCGAGCGTAGAGCGGATGCGCATGCCTTCAGGCTGATCGCGTTTTCCGAGGACGCCTTCCAGCCCTGGTCAGACCGCATCCGCCCGCAGCAGCGTATCCACCGTGATGGTGCCTCGCGCGCGGGAGACGCAGGCGCAGATCTTCTGGTTGCTCTGTTTCTGATGGTCGCTGAAGAAGACGTCGCGATGGTCGATCTCGCCGTCGACGTCGACCACGTCGATGGCACAGAGGCCGCATTCACCGCGCTTGCAATCGTACATCACCTCGTGCCCGCTCGCATTGAGCACATCCAGCATCGAGCGCTCGCGAGGTATTTCGAGTTCGACACCGGAGTCTTTCAAGCGCACGCGAAAGGTCTCGGTCGGCAGCGAGCCGCTGGAGCCAAACGTCTCGTAGCGAAGATCGGCGAGCGGATGGCCGGCGCCGATCCAGGCATGGCGCGCGGCATCCAGCATCCGCATCGGGCCGCAGAACAGCGCCAGCGCGCCTTGCGGCAATGACGCGAACAGCACGTCGAGATCGAGCCGGCTGCCTTCATCGCTGGCATGGACGACCAGGCGGTCGCCGAGCATCGCCGCGAGATCATCGAGATAGGCGGCCTCGCCGCGCGAGCGCACGGCATAATGCAGCGTGACGTCCGCGCCACGTCGCGCCAGCGCCTGCGCCGCACCGAGGATCGGGGTGATGCCGATGCCGCCGGCGATCAGGCAATAATTGTCGCGCGCCCAGTCGACCGCGAGCAGCGAGGCGGGCTGCGTGATGTCGAGCCGCGCGCCCGGTGCCAATTGCCACATATAGCGCGAGCCGCCGCGGGAATCCTCGGCACGGCGCACCGCGATCCGCAGGCCACGCGAAGTGGCCTCGCCGACCAGCGAATAGGATCGAGTCTCGGGCAGGCCGTCGATGGTCACGCTGACATTGATGTGGCTGCCGACCGGATACGCGGCGCCGTCAAACTGGTCCGGCAGAATCAGGAATTCGCGGATGCCGGGCGCAAGGTCGCGCGTCGAGACGAGCGTCGCCGGGGTCCAGGTTTCGATGAAGCGCATGGCACTCCCCTAGTCGGTTGCGGTCTTGATCAGCGCGAGCGCCGGCAAGAGGTCGAGATGGGTCCGGTTGCGCAGCGCGAGCCGCAAATTGCGCACCGCGAGCCGCGCGTGCTCGCGCATCACGGCTTCGGCGCGCGCGCCCTCGCGGTTCTCGATGGCGTCGATGACGACGCGGTGGTGCTCCTGGCCGATGATCAGAATCTGCTGGGCCTCGGGCAGCGCCGACTGCGCCATCACGAAGCCGCTCGGGGATGCGAACGGCAGCGCCGAGGCGCGGTCGATCTGCCGGATCAGCGGCGGGCTGCGCGATAGTTCCGTGAGCAGCGCGTGGAAACGCGCGTTCAGCGTGACATAGGACGAGAAGGCATCGACCGAGATCGGCACCTGGCGCAGCAATTCGTCGATGGCGGCGAGACATTCCTTCAGCGGCTCGAGCTCGCGCGCGGAGACGCCGCGCTCGGCGGCAAAGCGCGCGGCGAGCCCTTCCAGCGTGCCGCGCAGCTCGATGGAGTCGGAGATGTCGCGCTCGGAGAACGCCTTCACCATGAAGCCGCCGGAAGGGATCGCCTCCAGCAGGCCCTCCTCCTCGAGCCGCACCAGCGCCATGCGCACCGGCGTGCGCGAGGCGCCGGTCGTCTCCACCGCCTGAAGCTCGGAGATGCGCTCGCCGGGACGCAAGGAGCCCGACAGGATCTGGTCGCGCAGCGCGAGCTGCGCCTTCACGGTCTGCGAGACGGAGCGGTCGACCTCGCGTTCGGCCATGTCAGCTTACTCCGCGGCCTGAAGGTGCTGCGGCGCGTTTTCCTTCGCTACCATCTTGTCGATCAGCTTGCGCGTCCACATCGCGCCGGCATCGATGTTGAGGTTGTAGAAGACGCGATCGGGGTTCTCGTCCATCGCGCGCTGCTGCGCTTCGAGGATCAGCTCGTCCTCGCGGAAGATGCCGGAGACGCCTTCGCGGATCTCGGTGGTGATGCGCTGCTCGCCGATCTGATAGTTGCGGACGAAGGCCCAGAAGTAGTGACAGGTCTTCTCGGTCTCCGGCGTGATGGTGTTGAGCACGAAGCCGTTGACGCCCTGCGAGCGGTCGCCTTCCGGCGCGCCGGTGCCTGTCGGCGCCACGCCAACGTCGATCGCGATGGTGCATGGCGCCTCGAAACGGATGATCTGCCAGCGGTCGACGAGGCCGGGCTTGCCGAGCTGCTTGGCCCAGAACGGCGGCGCCTCGATGCCGCGCATCCAGCGCGTCACCGTCACCGTCTTCTCGCCATGGGTGACGTCGAACGGCGCTTCGGCGACCGCGTCGTTGCCGATCGAGGAGCCGTGCACGAAGGTCTCGTGCGTGAGGTCCATGAGGTTGTCGAGCACGAGACGGTAGTCGCAATTGACGCGGATGGTCTTGCCGTCGCCGGCCCAGGCCGGATCGTAATTCCAGTGCATGTCGGGCACGAGCGCGGGATCGGCCAGCGCGGGATCGCCCATCCAGAGCCAGATGTAGCGGTGGCGCTCGACCACGGGATAGGCGCGCACGCAAGCCGACGGGTTGATGGTCTCCTGCGAGGGCATGAAGGTGCAGCGCCCCTGCGCGTTGTACTTCAGGCCGTGATAGCCGCAGACGACGGTGTCGCCTTCGAGCCGTCCCTTCGACAGCGGCACCAGGCGATGCCAGCAGGCATCCTCCAGCGCAGCCACCGAGCCGTCGGCCTTCCGGTACATCACGACGTGCTTGCCGCAGATCGTCCGTGGCAGCAGCGCCGGTTTCACCTCGGCGTCCCAGGCGGCGGCGTACCAGGCGTTCATGGGGAAGGGCTTTGTCACAGGTCTCACTCCCAAGGCTTATGAATACGTTATGTATACAATAGCAAGGGAGAATAAGCCGCTCAAGGCCGAAATTGCCCTACCAAATTACCTTTAATGAGTATCCAGTATACAATTTTCCTGCATGTGGCCTGAGAGCTTAGGCACTAGCGCCTCAACAGCGTCCTGGCCGGGCTTGTCCCGGCCATCCACGCGTTGCCACGCGGTACGAAGAACGTGGATGCCCGGGACAAGCCCGGGCATGACGACCTATCGTGAACGCGTGTGATCTTGTTCTGCTCTTAGGGCAACTACGCCCCGAACACCTTCGCCAGCCCGGCCTGGGCCTCTTCCTGAATCCGCTTCAGGTGCTCGGTGCTGCGGAAACTTTCCGCGTAGATCTTGTAGACGTCCTCCGTCCCCGACGGCCTCGCTGCGAACCAGCCGAAATCGGTCTCGACCTTGATGCCGCCGAACGGCTGGCCGTTGCCGGGCGCCTTGCTGAGCGTGGCGCGAACGGGATCGCCGGCGAGATCCTTCAAGCCGAGTTGCTCGGGCGTGACGGACTTCAAAATGTTCTTCTGCGGTGTGGTCGCCGCGACGTCGATGCGCGCGTAATGAGGCACGCCGAACTCGGCGGTGAGGTCGCCAAAGAGCTGGCTGGGATCGCGGCCGGTCTTCGCCATGATCTCCGCGGCGAGCAGGCCGAGGATGATGCCGTCCTTGTCGGTGGTCCACACCGTGCCGTCGCGGCGCAGGAACGAGGCCCCTGCACTCTCCTCGCCGCCGAAGCCGAAGCCGCCCGTGAGGAGGCCGTCGACGAACCATTTGAAGCCGACCGGCGTCTCGACCAGCTTGCGGCCGAGTTTTTTCGCGACGCGGTCGATGATTGAGCTCGACACCACGGTCTTGCCGATCGCGGCGTCCTTGCCCCAGTTCGGGCGGTGCGCGAACAGATAGGAGATCGCGGTCGCGAGATAATGGTTCGGATTCATCAGGCCGCCGGTGCGCGTCACGATGCCATGGCGGTCGGCATCGGTGTCGTTGGCAAAGGCGACGTCGAAGCGGTCGCGCATCCCGATCAGGCTCGCCATCGCGTAAGGCGAGGAGCAGTCCATGCGGATCTTGCCGTCCCAGTCGACCGTCATGAAGTGGAAGGTCGGATCGATCGCCTCGTTCACCACCGTGGCCTTGAGGCCGTAGCGCTCGATGATCGGATGCCAGTAGTGCACGGCGGCGCCGCCGAGCGGATCGATGCCGATATTGATGCCGGCGGATTTGACGAGATCGAGGTCGACGACGTTGCCGAGATCGGCGACGTAGGGCGTGATGAAGTCGTAAGCATGCACGTTCGCAGCTTTGCGCGCCCTGGCATAGTCCATGCGCGCGACGCCCTTGAGCCCGTCGGCGAGATAGGCGTTGGCACGCTTCTCGACGACGCCGGTGGCATCGGTGTCGGCCGGGCCGCCATGCGGCGGATTGTATTTGTAGCCGCCGTCTTCCGGCGGATTGTGCGAGGGCGTGACGACGACGCCATCCGCCAGACCCGACGTGCGGCCCTTGTTGTAGGTGAGGATCGCGTGCGAGATCACAGGCGTCGGCGTGTAGCCGCCGTCCTTGTCGATCATGACGTCGACGCCGTTCGCCGCGAACACCTCGACGGCGCTGACGAGAGCAGGTTCGGCCAGCGCGTGGGTGTCGATGCCGATGAAGAGCGGGCCGGTCAGCCCCTTTTCCTTTCTGTAGTCACAAATTGCCTGCGTGGTCGCGAGGATATGGCCCTCGTTGAAGGTGGTCTTGAACGAGGTGCCGCGATGGCCGGAGGTGCCGAACGCCACCCGCTGCGCGGGGTCAGCCACGTCCGGCTTGCCGGCGAAATAGGCCGTCACCAGCCGTGGAATGTTGGTGAGCGCGCTCGGCGCAACCGGCTTACCCGCCGCGGGATCGACATCTGCCACTGCAACTCCTCTATGATCTTCAAATGACGGCCTGGACCACCATACCATCGGCCGGCCCGTCGCCAAGCCGAATGCCGGACCGGCCCGATGCCACGCTCCGGTCAACGATCAACCGACAACGCCCATCCCGCACAAGATGATCCATGGCGATGACGCATGGGCGCCCTCGTACTTTGGTCCCGGATTTCGGTTGATGCAGAACAAAGACGCCGCCGCGCCACGTGGGGCACGCTGCTTTCCGTTTGATGAACGATGGCCGGATTTGCAGGATTGGCCGGCTGATCCCGTGGGGGACTTACGATGACTGGACGTCTGATCTTCGTGCTCATGCTGGCCTTGGCCACGTCGTCTTTGGCCACGTCGTCTGCCTCCGCCGCGGAGGGCGATTCGGCCGCGGGCAAGGCCGTCTTCCAGCGAACCTGCGAGAACTGCCACGCGGCGGTGATCGGGGTGAACAAGGTCGGCCCAAGTCTCTGGAATATCATCGACCGCAAGCCCGCAATCGTCCCGGACTTCGCCTATTCGGATGCCATGAAGGCCAACAAAGCAGCCTGGACGCCAACAACGCTGGACGCCTATCTCGCCGACCCCCGCGGTGACGTCCACGGCGTCAAAATGTTCTTCAAGGGGCTGCCGAACCCCACAGATCGGGCCAATGTCATCGCCTATCTTCAGACGCTGAAATGAACGATCGGGGCGGACGCTAGAGCGATCCGCCCGTTCGCCGGGTCATGCGGTTCTGTTATGATCCGCGCGGCCACGGAGAATCATCCACCCATGGACCTCGCGCGCTGGCATCTGCCCGTGCTCATCCTGCTCGCCATCGCAGGGGCTGCGGCTCGCGCAAACGCCGCCGAGTTCTACACCGAGGATCTGCGCATC
The DNA here is from genome assembly GCF_028128955.1 of Bradyrhizobium sp. CCBAU 11386. Lineage (NCBI taxonomy): Bacteria > Pseudomonadati > Pseudomonadota > Alphaproteobacteria > Hyphomicrobiales > Nitrobacteraceae > Bradyrhizobium > Bradyrhizobium sp. CCBAU 11386. Next base: position 55,720 of record NZ_LBKA01000248.1, on the reverse strand, counting down.
CCGATGGCGGAGGCCGGGCCGCAGGGGCTGGAGGCGTTCCTGGTGCGCCCGGCGGGGACCAAGCGCTATCCGCTCGCGCTGCTCAGCCACGGCTCGCCGCGCAGTTTCGACGACCGCGCGACGATGTCGGCCCACAAATATTACGGCATCGCGCTCGAATATGCCCGGCGCGGCTTTGCCGCGCTGATCGTGATGCGGCGCGGCTACGGCACCTCGCCGGGCGGACGCATCGACAGCGTCGGCGGCTGCACCAATGCCGCGTACCTGCCGGCGGCGGCGGTTGCGGTCGCGGACTTGCGCGCGGCCATCGATGCGATGGCGCGTCGGGCTGACGTCACCACATCGGGCATGATCGCGGCCGGCCATTCTGCCGGCGGGCTCGCCACCGTCGCGCTGACGGCGCAGGCGCCGCCCGGTCTCATCGCCGCGATCAGCTTTGCCGGCGGCCGCGGCTCGCGCGACGACGACGACGTCTGCAACGAGGGTGGGCTGGTGCAGGCCTTCGCCACCTTCGGCAAGACGTCCCGCGTGCCGATGCTGTGGGTTTACGCGACCAACGATCTGTTCTTCGGGCCCGATCTCGCCCGCCGGCTCTATGACGGGTTTCGCGGCAATGGCGGCAACGTGAAATTCGTCGCGGCGGCACCTTACGGCGACGATGGCCATTATCTCTATTCAGTGGTCGGCCGTCCGCAATGGACGCCGTATGTGGACGCCTTCCTGCGCGAGCGCGGGCTCGGCCACGACGTCCTGAGCCTGCCCGATCCGCTGCCGCCGCCGAGCCAGCTCAACGAGGCTGCGCGCGCCGAGTTCGCGCGCTATCTCGCCAGCACCGTGCCGCACAAGGCTTTTGCGGTGTCGCCCAAGGGCGGTTACGGCTGGCGTTCGGGGCGCGCGACGGCCGACGACGCCCAGCGCGATTCGCTCGCGGCCTGCATGAAATGGTCGCCCACCTGCACGCTCTATGCGGTCGATGACCGGCTGGCCGGAGCTGCGCAAAGGACAATAACGGACCAGAGCGCCCGCGCACGATAGGCGCGAGGGCGATCAGATCATTCGACGGATGAGGCTAGAGCCGTTCGCTGAGCGCGAGCTTGTAGCCGACGCCGGTGACGGTCGCGATCACGGGCGTGCCGCTGCCGACGAGCTTGCGGCGCAGCCGCGCCACCAGCGCATCGACCGTGCGGATGTCGACCTCGGCCTGGCGGTTGCTGACGACCTCGATCAGATAGTCGCGGCTGAGCGGCCTGCCGTCGGCGCCGACGAGCGCCGCCAGCAGGTCGAACTCGGCGCGCGTCAGCGACACCGGCTTGCCGTCGCTGCCGAGCAGCTCGCGCCGCGTCAGGTCGATGATCCAGTCGCCGAAGGCTATCGAATTGTGGTTGCGCGCCGCCTTGCGGTCGATCGAGCGCCGTCGCAGCACGCTGCGGGCGCGCGCGAGCAGGTCGCGCAGATTGATCGGCTTGGTGACGTAGTGGTCGCCGGCGATCTCGAGGCCGAGGATGCGATCGACGTCGGTATCGCGGCGGGTCACGAAGATGATGCCCGCGTTGCTGGTCGCCTGGATTTCCTTGGCGAGCTCGAAGCCGTCACCGTCGGGCAACTGCACGTCGAGGAAGACCAGGTCGGCGCGCCCGCGCAGCGCCTGGCGGCACTCCGCGCAGGAGCCGGCGCCGACCACGTCGAAATTGTTGTCGCTGAAGTAGCCGACCAGCATCGTCCGCGTCACCGGATCGTCTTCGACGACGATCAGCCGCTCGCGGCCTGCGGGACGCGCTTCCTGACGTGCGGAATCAGCCACGATGGTGGATATCCTGTGTGCTTGCGGCCCGGCCTGAAAATTCAAGTCGTTGCGCAACGCGCTGTCATGTGAACGAACATTCACAACTGGTTCGAGCCCCCGAATTGCCTGCTGGAATACTAGGCGTGTTGTGCTGCCTGAACAATATTGGTCACAGTCTCGACGCATTAAGTATGAATTGGCCCACAATTCTCATCCCGCGCATCATCCTTCCGGCGTGGTCCGGACGATGGCCGCGGCGCCGGCTCGACATCGCCGTCCCGCGCACCCGGGACAGGATTCAGCCGCCGGTTAACGTAAAGAATGCCTTCGGCTTCGGGAAAGCCGGCCGCGCCTCTATGGTCCCGTCTGCAGATGGACAACCGAAGGAGCAGGCGTGATGCAGGGGCAGCCCCGGTCAGTTGCCGGTCGAACCGAGAAAACCGCAACGCCCTTCGGTCGTTCGCATAGCCTCGACTTCCTGCGTGGTCTTGCCATCGTCGGCGTGATAGCGATCCACGTTTCACAATCCTTTCCGTCGAACATTCGTGCCGTCGACTTCGCCTTCATGTGCGGCTGGACCGGCGTCAACGTGTTCTACTTCGTCAGCGCCATGACGATGTGCCTGATGTGGACGCAACGCACCGAAACCAATCCGACGCGGAAATTCTACATCCGCCGCTTCTTGCGCATCGCGCCGCTGTTCTGGCTCGCGATCCCGCTCTATCTGCTAGTCAACGGCACCGGCCCGAGCACCAACGCGCCCAACGGTATCGGGCCGCTCCAGGTGATCCTGACGGCAACGTTCCTGCACGGCTTCTGGCCGGACAGCGTCAACAGCGTCGTACCGGGCGACTGGTCGATCGCCGCGGAGATGACATTCTATCTCCTCTTCCCGCTCCTGATCACCGCGTTCGGCGCGCGCCGCCCTCTCTATCTCGCGCTGGCGATTGCCCTGCATCTCGTCAATGTCTGCCTGTTCAAGCCGTTCGCCTTTGCGCTCTTCTCCGCCTATTACGGGCCGGGCAATGAAGCGTTCGTCTGGAACGCGCTGCATATCAGCTTCCTGAACCAGCTTCCGGTCTTCCTCGTCGGCTGCGCGCTGTTCTTCGCGCTGCGCGACGGCTTCGCCAAATCGGATGCCGGGATCCTCGCCGCCTTCGTCGCGCTATCCTTCATCGCCGATCGCGCCACCGGCTCGCACGAGTTCAACTATCTGATGATCAACCTCGTGCTGGGCGCGCTGGTTGCCGGCTGCATTCGCCTGGCGATCCGCTGGTCGCCGATCGAGGCGCTCGGCCGCAATTCCTATTCGATGTACCTGTCGCACTTCGCGGTGATCTACGGCCTGCGCCAGGTCTGGCCGCTCGCGAACGGGTTGGTCTCGCTGCTCATCGCCTATGCCGTCACCGCCGCGCTCAGTTATCTCGTCGCACGCGCGACCTGGCATCTGGTCGAGCGGCGCGCGCAGGATCTCACGCACCGTCTGACCTCGCCGACGTCAGGCCGATCGGCCATCGGGCCGAACATCGCCGCCGCTGCGACCGGCGTGAGCTGAGCGCTCCTGCTTCCATCCTCGGCGACCTGGTGCGGCTTGCCTCGCGGCCCGCTTCGAACCTACTGTGAAGGATCTTCACGCTGGAGTAGACGCGATGGAAGTCATACTGCTCGGCACCGGCGGCCCGCGCCCGGACCCGCGCCGCATGGCGACGACCACGCTGATCAGGCTCGGCGAAGAGAACATCCTGTTCGACGCAGGCCGCGGCGTCGTGCTGCAGCTCAGCAAGGCCGGCGTGCCGCTTGGCGCGATCAACACGGTCTTTCTCACCCATCACCACTTCGACCACATCGGCGACCTCTACGACGTGATGCTGAATTCATGGATGCACGGGCGCAAGGACGATCTGCGCATCTACGGGCCGCCGGACACCGAGCGGCTGGTCAACACGCTGGTCACGCAGGTCTACGACAAGGACATCACCTGGCGCGACCGGGGCGAGCCGAGCTTCGGCGGCTGGAAACCGGTCGTCGCAACGGACATCGTGCCGGGTCCCGTTCTCGACACCGGGCGCTGGAAGATCAGCGCCGAGCTCGTCTCGCACGGCGATGGCCTCGACATGCCGCCGGCCTTCCTCGCGCGCTGGATGTGTCTCGGCTACCGCTTCGGGGCGGAGGGCAAGGTCGTTGCGATTTCCGGCGACACGGTCCCCTGCCCCGGTCTGGAGCGACTGGCTGAGGGAGCCGACCTGCTGGTGCAGTGCTGCTTTCTCGCGACGCCGGAGATCAACAACGAGCACCTCCGCCGCCTTGCGAAATTCACGATCGCGTGCGGCGACACGGTCGGCAAGGTCGCGGCCAAGGCCGGCGTGAAGAAGCTCGCGCTGACCCATCACCGGCCGCGCACCGACGATTCCATGTTGAACGCGCTGCTCGCGGATGTCCGACAGGACTATTCGGGTCCCGTCGTGCTCGGCGAGGACCTCACGCGGATCGAGGTCTGAAGGCCACCGATCTCAGGACGATGCGACCTCGATCCGGAACGACAAGCGCTCCTCTGCGCCGGCCGCGATATGCATCAGGCCGGGCTTGTCGCTGAAGTCGCCGTCGAAGCCGGCCGGGCTGGCATAGCCGCGCCATGGCTCGATTCAGAGGAATGGCGCGCCTGATGGTTTCGACCAGACGCCAAGCTCGCGAAAGCCGCGCCAGGATTGATCGAGCCAATTTCCCTGGTAACAGCGAATTTTGCAGCGAAGACCGCACAGCAGGACGCGATCATGGCAAACCCGGCGACGCGAATAAATGCGATCGCTACAACGAGATCGCCAGCTCGACGACGATCACCTTCCGCGGCCGCTCGCTCGTGGGTCTTATCAAGCATTTCGTCCCTGCCTCGGAGCAGGGACATAGCCGGTCACGGTAGCGGCAGACAACCGGTTGGTGAAATTAACCTCACCGCTCAACCTTAAAGGCTAACTCCCTTAGAGCTTCCTACGGCTAGTGAACGCCAAGCCTTCTCGCGCAGCGCAAGCTCGTGCTCGACGGCGGTCAAAGGGTCTCTTTCCTCCGGTTCGGTCGCGAGGGCGCAGTACCCCGAAAGATCATCGAACTCACCGAACAGGCCAATTGTGGAGCTGCAGAATTCGTGGAGCATTGCCTGTCATGAGGCAACGGTCCAACCATCTTCGGATTGTCAAAGAGAGTAATCGGGAGCCATCCTCTCTATCGGAGCCATCCCTATTTCGCGGCTGCTTGATCGGAGCGCCGATCGGCCTCATGCTGTGGGCTCTCATTTTGTGGCCTTGGTTGCGCTAAGCGACCACTCGGCAAAAAGCTAGCCATTCTCTCCTCAGGAGCTGCAAGCGGACTCTAACGTCCCGGCGCGAGCCGCTGATAGCGCTCTAAGCCAACCCGAAAAATTCCGCATTTTCACGCCGCCAGGGAGCTATCCGGTCGCTTTGGCCGAGGCAAAGGCGAAGCGCGTCCGCGGATTCGAGCAGTTTGAGCAATGATACCATGATCACGGCGCTGATCCGACGGCGGCCATCGAGTGGCTGCTCGCGATCGACATCGTCGAGCTGTCGTGGGAGATCCAACGCGATCGCCTGTTGCGTCACAAGCTTCTTGAGAGCTGTCGCCAAAAGGCGACTGAGGCGCCGCTACAGCGAATCGACTTGGGTGGAATTGGACCCGAATGTCAAGACGATGCCGAGTACTATACGCGGCAAAACGCCCTGAGCTGGCGGATTGATCCATTGCGACAACCGAAATCGAGACGCGCATTACTGCTTATGACTTCGATCAGCACGCCATCCGCACCGAAGTCTACGTGCTGGCGCGCGAGATGTTCGTGCTGTTCGAAGGTCTGCTCAACACCGCACAAACAAAGCGCGTGCTACTGCTCCGCGAAATTCGGGACTCGCGCCTCACGGCTGGACCAATAAATTTGCGGCGCTGAGCGATCAAACTGGCACTCCTGGCCCAACCACAACTCGGAACGAGAGCGTTTCCGTTGCACCTGGAGCGATGTGCATTAAACCGGGCTTGTCGCTGAAGTCGCCGTCGAAGCCGGATGGGCTGGCATAGCCGCGCCAGGGCTCGATGCAGAGGAACGGCGCGCCCGACGGTTTGGACCAGACGCCGAGCTCGCGAAAACCGCGCCAAGATATTTTCAGCCAAGGTCCGATAGAAGCGCCCTGCCCGGCCGCGTAGCGGACCGAATTGCTGTTGATGCGATCGAAGATGATGGCGTCGTCTGTGAACAGGGATTCTGACAGGGGAAGCTCGGTGCCTTTGACCGGGCTCGGCTCCGTTGCCGCACGCAATAGCCCGCCGTCGAGACGGCGAACCGGAAATAATTCCTCGTTGGCAAAGGTCAGCGCATAGCTCTCCCTCGACACTCCGGCCTGAAGCGGCCAGTTGAAGGCGGGATGGCCACCGAGCGACGCCGGCAATGTCTCCTCACCTGTGTTGACGATCTTCAGCGCCACATCGAGACCCGCTTCATCGACTGTGTAGGTCGCAGCCAGCCGGAACGCGAACGGGTAGAGCGCGCGCGTCGCCTCGCTGTCTTCGAGCACGAGCGCGCAGCGGCTTTCGCCGCGCTCCGCCCAGGCAAAGCAGTTGTCGCGCGCAAAGCCGTGCTGGGTCATCCGGTACGTCTTGCCCCGGTGCCGCAACTCGTCATTGGCGAGACGGCCGACGATCGGAAACAAGAGCGGTGCATGCCGCGGCCAGGCCGGCCCGGCCTGCCAGATGAATTCGACGCCGCTGCCGTCCTTCAGCGAGCACAGCTCGGCGCCTTGCGCCTTGATGGTGGCGGTGAGCCCGCCGCCGTGGATCGTGTGTGTGTCGTCGGTCATGATTACAAATCTCCAGACTTTTCGACCCCTTCAGACCTGCACCTAACCAACAGCTGGATTAAGCAACTCACCCAAAACCCGAGCGCCTCTCAGGCTCGATCAAATTGGGTTCGTTTTGCCAAATTTCCATCATCCTATCGGTTCCGTGCCGCGAAGCCGGTCTGCCGCTCGACGGCGTTGCCTATGGGCTCGACATTCATAACGTTCTAAGGCAGCCAGGCGCCGCACCTGTTCAAGAGACAGAGATTGCAGGTCCAGCGTTGCGATCAAGGCTTTCCGTACAGCTGCAACTCGCAGCAATTGCGCTTGGGCCTGTGCCATTTCCAGCGCTGCTAGCCTCTGTAGCTGGCTGGCGCCTTCCGGCGTCAACAGTTCCGCTAGTCCGTAAGCCTGCGTCCCGGCTAGAGGACCATTGGCTGCGGGAATTGAAAGACCATGGCGCAGGGCATTGCGACTCGACTTTATCCGCCCGGCCAGAGTTTTCGGCCCTGCACTCCGCTTGGCATTCTCGCGGTTAGCTCTGATCTGCTTTTCAGTGGCCATGATGATGCACGTCTACTTCACCGACCATTTTTGCTTTCGCCTCTTGGCAAGACCTAGGCTGGCCCGGATGATGCTGGCCTCCATCCTGCTTCGCTTCCGCTTTCACCCCTTGGCAAGGCCCGCGCCGACCCAGACGGTCCGCATTTACATCCCCAAACGCTTCTGACTTCACCTCTTGGGAAGGCCGGCGCCTTCCGATTTCGTTTTGAAGCTTTCGGCGGCTGCGTTCGCGCGATGAAACTATCCCCTCAAACATCAAGATGGCGTCGCTATTGTTTTGTGCCGATCGCGCAAGCAGTTCTGCTTCCGAAATTCCATACTTCGCCAGCTGCGACCGAATTTCTTCATACTCCTTCTTGTTCTCGCTAAAATACTTGCTTGCCCGGTGATCGGCCGTGTCGTCGGCCTTCTTCAATCGCTCAACACGATGCTCACCTGGGAGAATCTCGCTCATGAACTGCTGCACTGCAAGCCGCTGGCCTCCGCGGATGATGGCATTGGTAGCGCGCCGAAAAACGCGTTCTTCCCATAGTTTCGTGACCAGGTCGTTGAGCGCGATCCAATCCAACAAAGTTTCCGGCCGGTGCTCGTCGATCATCGCGGAGACCATATTCCAAAAAAGGCCCGGGTCTTCGCCCCCGAGCAGGACAGGCTCAACGAAAAGTCCAATGATGTAATCTGGGATCTTGTTGGCCAAAACGTGCACAGCTTTAGTCTGCGCTTCGACTCGTACTCGCATTCTTACTCCGATTGCCGGCCCGGCGAATCAAACCATACAATTTATCCGCCGATATTCCAGAAGTGATATTTTCTCCCTTAATTTCAATTAACGAGTGCGCAAGTCGGTGCTGTCCAGCGCGCAGCGCATCCTTTCACATCCCTTCTCATTCTTCTGCTTCAACAGCTCCATCCTCTCAGGAGTTGGAGCCTCCGGCAAACCCGGGGCGGTTCAAACTGTCTCTTGCGCTAAGGGTCAAAACCATGGAGGGGTCAACGCATTGTCGAAACGCGCGAAGCGCGGCTAGCTACGGCATCAAGTCCTGCATCAAGCGGGTCGAAATCTATTGGAGTCCTTCTTGGTTTTGACCCTTTTGCACGACTCCGGATTTTCTCCGGATCGGAAACGCCTGCTTGCCACTTTCGATCGGCCTTCTGAAGCTCACGGTATCTGAGATCAGCTCTTGAAGTCGGAATTGCAGAGGATCGGGGTCGCCCTTGCGGACTAACGTCGGACAATCGCCAAGCCCGCGACGGTTTCCTACATCATGTCGCGGGCGCACCGGATGCCCATTCATCGGTCGGTCCGAGCAGGGTCCACCCGATGGGACAGACGATAACATCCCTAAACGGAAGATGCAGGCCACCTCGGCTCGTGCTTGATCGCACGTTTTCAAATCAACTGCGGTCCCTCTTTTGACGGATGAGCAACTGATCAGGGGTGGTCTTTAATGCACGACCCAAGCGAGCCAACACCACGATGGTGCAATTGCGAGTGCCCATTTTTGTTGATGTATAATGATTATCGTCTACATTAGCCGCCTTGACGAAATCTCGATCGAAACTGATAAGGCGCACCCCGATCGTCGTACATTCATTGGAGGATCCGACGCTAGGATCATCATGGGCGATGATCAGGACAAGCTCGTCAGGCTCTGGCGCGAGAAGCGTGGCGAGATTGCGCCTCAAGACCTCAGCCAAGAGCTGATTGTTCAGCTCGGCACCATCACCGAGGACCTCAATCGAAGCTGGTACGAGCGCAACAGCGGCCACACCGTCGAGGATGTGCAGCGGAAGGTCCGGCACCCCGTCCACAAATGGATGGGCGCGACGCTCGATGGGCGCGTCGAGCAGACCGAGGCCGTGTTCGAGGCCAAATTCATGCTGCCCTGGAATTTCTCCGAGGAAGCAGCCGCCGACAAACATATGGCCCAGCTCCAACACAATATGTGGGTGATCGCAGCGCGCTCGGCGGTACTCTCCATCATTACCGGGGGTGGCAAGTGGGTCGAGATAACCGTTCATGCCGATCCGCTTTATCAACACCTTCTTCTGACGGCCGAGAAGAAATTCTGGCGCTGCGTCCAGACTGGCGAGCCACCAGCGTTGTTCAATATCGAAACGCCCCGCCCGCGGCTTGAAGCGATCAAGATTGTCGATATGGCCGCATCCAATTCCTGGGCCGAGCTTGCGGCAACCTATCTCCAGACTCGCGAAGCTCACGGATATCACGAACTAGCCAAGACCGAATTGAAGAAGCTGGTCCCTGAGGACGCTAAGGAAGCCGTTGGCCATGGCATCAAGGCCAAGCGTTCCAAGTCAAATGCTATCAGCTTTGAAGCTCTACCGATAGAGGTCGCCCACGCGTCGTCTGGTGAGCACATTGGTGCGATCTCGGCGCCTTAGTGCCCGCTCCTGTAAACGAGCCCACCCATCAAGCATTTTTCATCCACCATATCCGCAAAACCCACCATCGCAAGCGCACCAATGAACGACGAGACCAAACCGCAGAAGAATCGGCGCACGCGCTCACAAGAAGCGCCCAACCCACCGCAGGCGCGCCTGCGACCGACAATAGGATCATCGAACGCAAATGAGAGCCGCTTGAAAAGCGCTCCGCCTCCAAACTCAATTCGAGACTATCGCCGGCGTGCCGGCCTCTCGCTGGCACGCCTTGGAAGGCTCTTGGGTGTTACCGGCGAAACCATCCGCCGTCTTGAGGAGCGCGACACCTGGCTCGATGCAGAGCGGGCGGCAGAGATCGGCAAAGCGCTCGGTGTGCCGAAGGAAGTTCTGGGTTTCAGCGATACGCCCGACGCCTATGCTTGGGCTGCCAAAGCAATTCCTGTGATCGGATCGGTGATCGCAGATGATCAGGTTCGATACTGCACAACCGGGCGCCGCGTGGCGGGCGGCTCCCACTTGCCATCCGATGCGGTGGCTCTCGATATCATACACGGAAAGCTGCGGGGCTGGATGCTCTTCTATAGAGAAGGCTTTCGCGAGCCGATGAGTAAGGAGGTTCTGAAGCGCCAGGGCCTAGCTGAAAAGTTCATCGTGAATCTCCGTAACGGCACGACATGGTGGCGGAACATCAAGCCAGCCTCAGAGCGGCATATATTCCACCTCAACTCGCCTTATCTGCAATCAGTCAATGACGTCGAAATCTCATGGGTCTCCGAGATTCTAGCGTTGCAAGTTCCGCTTTTCAATCTTCCGATAGGCGTTAGTGGGAAGAAATAGATGTCGTGCTCAATCAGATTTCTACGAAGCCAGTCCGAGTTATTAAAATTGCTGCCGGAGGGAGCCAGGGAGGCAAACAGTCACGGGCCTAGGGCTAAGGGCCCGGGATCGCGTGCCATGATCTCCGAGACGCTGATGTTGGAGGCGGCCAATGCATCAATCCAGTGAGCGTATCGGAACCATCGCAGCGGCCCTTGCTCGAGCCCAAGCCGAACTGACCAACCCGGAGAAGACCCTGACCGCGATCATCCGGTCGCCATTCCCCCGAGAGGAAGACCGAACCTTTCGTTATGCTTCCCTAGCAAGTGGCCTCGACATCGTCCGCAAGACGTTAAGCCAGCAGGAGATCGCAACGATCCAGACCACTCGCATCGAGCAGCCTACCGGCCAAATCCATCTCACCACCCTGCTAGCCCATGCTTCTGGAGAATGGATCTCTTCAGACCTGCCCGTCTGCGCCGCCAAGGAGGTCGAAGCTCCGCATCGGATGGGAGCAGCACTAACCTATGCCCGCCGCTATGCCCTGTTTGCCTTGGTCGGGATCGCCGGCGAGGACGATCTAGATGCCCCCGATGTGGTTGCTGGATCACCAGCCGTGACCGAACCACAAGCCGCCCCGGGGCCGAAAGGCAAGCCGCCCAAAGGCCTTGTCAACCGTTCTCCGGTTTTGCCGCCCGAACGTTCTGCCAAGCTCTTGGAACGACTACCTGGCGAGCTCGCCTCCCAGGAAGGCGGCGACACTTTGCTCGATTGGGTCAAAGCCAGCCTGCCGCTCAAGAACACCCTTCTGGAGGCAGACGCCCGGCATTCTTGAGGCGGCTTACCGGGCGAAGTTCGAGGCAACACCTCCTCCCGAATTCGCGGCAACTGAGCAACAATCAGCAGCATCGACCGCCCCAGCTTCCGCGCAGCTGCATCTGCCGGAACGCCAGGTGACTACCGGTCCTGCCGTTGAACAGCAAGAAGGCGGCCTCGCCTTTCCGAAGGAGCCCCCGCGGAAGCGCAGCAAGGTGCACCTTGCCTTCGTCCGCAGCCAAGCTTGCCTCGTCTGTAAGAAATGCCCCGCTGATGCTCACCATCTGAAGTTTGCGCAACCACGAACACTAGGACGCAAGGTCAGCGACGAATTCACCGTTCCGCTTTGCCGACCGCATCACCAAGAATTACACCGATATGGCAATGAGAAAGCGTGGTGGGCCAACATGCAGATTTCGCCTCAACCGATCGCAAAGGAGTTGTGGGACGCAAGCGCGCTTCATGCGATCGGCGAAACGGGCGCAATCAATCACAAGTCTCCATCAACACCCGGATTGAAAGAGCAGCATCCATGAACGGGCTTTTCGACAGCCGTCAATCGCAAACCATTGCCGCCTTACCCGTCGAGTTCGTGGCTCTATGCCCCGAGCCCCAACTGCTGCCTGGAGAGAATCTTGGCGCCTATCACGCACTTCAGGACATCGCTCCGCGGTCAGCGATCGAATGGCTCTTCGCTCCATCGATGTCGCTGAACTCTCGTGGGAGGTACAACGCTATCGCGTGCTGCGACACAAGCTCCTGAACGTCTACCGTCAAAACGCGATCGAGGGCTCACTCCGCCGTATCGATGTTGCGGGAATAGCGCCCGAATTCCAGGGCGCAGCAGAGTTCTATACGGTCCAAAACGCTCTGGATTGGCAATTCGATCCGACCGCTGCTCATGACATCGAAGCCCGTCTTGCTTCTACGGCTTTGACCAACATGTCATCAACACGGAAATCTATGTTCAGGCGCGCGAAGTCTTGTTACTCTTCGAAGCTCTGCTGAACGGCGCACAGTTTCGACGGGTGTTGTCGCTAAGGAGCTCTGTAGCTTCCGACGAACGAATACTCATAGTCCGCAGAAGGACTCGAGACGATCACCGGCGGATCTCGCGCCGCGCGCGCCGTCGAAAAAGGGCGCACCTAATGGATAGCCAGATTGCGGGATACGTCATCGAGGCTCCGCGGCCCCACATTTGAACGATGATTATCTGTATTCGTTAGCTCGTGCCTAAAAACTCTGCCACATCCAACAAACTCCGGGCGAAATGTCGATAAATATCTCGAGCTTTCGAAACCTCACGCCTTTCTAGGATGCTTGTGGACAGCCTTCACCTTCAAGGCTTCGAGCTGCTGCCCGGCTTTGCCAGTGTCTCCCACGGCCGCTTGCCGTCGCCATCTCGATCCCACGATCGCGCGGAAGGATCGCTTTTTGTCTCTTCGGCTTCCCTGGCGCGAGCAGCCTTAATCTGATCGCGGGATGAGAGTTCAGGCATCGCTGGGGCCGGAGTTGCAGGCTGCGCAGCTGAGGCGGGCGCTAAGAGAACGACCGCGATGATCGCAAGATATGTTTTCATTCTCGTCAGTAGCACATCCCAGGCTGGACGTCCGATTTTGTTCGTCCGCTCCTGTCGGAGGCGGTGAGCGCTTCGTCGTCCGCATCCACCAACCGGCGCATTAGCTCAGGACCGGTCCCGCTAAGGCCATGGGTCAACCACCAGCTTGCGGTGGTTTTCACCTCACTCCGCCTATGCAAAACGGCTGTCGCGCGCAAAGCCATGCTGGGTCATCCGGTACGTCTTGCCTCGGTGCCGCAATTCGTCGTTGGCGAGACGGCCGACGATCGGAAACAACGGCGACGCATGGCACGGCCAGGCCGGCCCGGCCTGCCAGACGAATTCGACGCCGGCCGATAATTGCGGCAGATTGGTTGCGGCTACCGTCACGCCTTCTTCAATGCGCGCCATCAGATTGGCCCACGCGGCCGATCAGCCACGGACAGCCTGCAACGAGCGCGTCGCTCGATCGCACGAACACTTGCCGCGGCAAATCGGCCGGGCTTTCGCACGCCGCCAAAGGATTACCCCATCTCGCTTGGCGAGTACTCCATGATCGCCGTGGCGTCCGACGCTGTTTGGAGGATCAATCGAATGGGCTTTCAGAACGTTGCCTCGAGCTTTCTCCGCGACCGAAATGTGGGAGAAGAAGTATGCGCAGGATGCCGATTTTGGCTGCCATTGCAGCCGCGGCGATCGTGATCGCCTCTCCGGCGGCCCACGCAGGATTGCTGGGTGCGCCGATCGGCCTGCTGTCGGCGATCCAGCGCATCAAGTTTGAGGCGCCGGCGCTTGCGCCGATGGCACACACCATATTTTGCCTGCGTTACGAGGACGAGTGCCGCGCGCGTCTGCTGTTTCGCGGCGGCCCGATCCTCCTCACCGAGGCGCGATGGGCCGATCTGAAAGACGTCAACCTGGCCGTGAACCGCGCCATCATTCCAGAACGGAATGAGCTCGGTCTGGCGGGGGAAACCTGGCTCATCGATCCGGAGCGCGGCGACTGCAACGACTACGCGGTCACCAAGCGCCACAGGCTTCTGAAGCGCGGCTGGCCCGCGCGGACGCTGCTGCTCGGCGAAGTCGTGATCCCTTCGGGCGAGCATCATCTGGTTCTACTGGTACGGACCAAGAGCGGGGATTTGGTGCTGGATAATTTGACCCCACAGATCAGGCCCTGGTCGCGCGCACCCTATCGCTGGGTCCGAATTCAGTCGCCGGGCAATCCGCGATATTGGACCACCGTCGCACAGCGCGGGGTGTAGAGCTTCGCCAGGTTCTTACCGTCGCCCGTCGGGCCGGCGGATCATGACGCGGAGGCTACTGTTCCAGCACCATCTGGCGGGCGCGCGCGGCCTTAATGGTGCCGTTTCGTCGAGCACGGCATCGATCGGAAGGGGCGTATCGAAGCTGCGGGGCAAGTATCTATCCGTTCGTCGTGCTCGGGCTTGTCCCGGGCATTCACGTTCTTTCACCTGGGAGTGAACAAGACGTGGATGGCCGGGACAAGCCCGGCCATGACGGAATCGTTGAGGCAGTGGATCGTTAGCCCTGCACCGATGGCCGCCCGACACTCTCATAGACGAAGCCGGCGGCGGCCATCTCTTCGGGGCGGTAGATGTTGCGGAGGTCGACGATGATCGGCTGCGCCATGGTCGCCTTCAGCCGGTCGAGATCGAGCGCGCGGAACTGGACCCATTCGGTGACGATGACGAGCGCATCGGCGCCTTGCGCGCAGGAATAGGCATCCTCGCAATAGGTGATGCTGGGCAGCTCACTCTTGGCCTGCTCCATCCCGACGGGATCGAACGCCTTGACCTTGGCGCCCATGTCGATCAGGCCGGTCACCAGCGGGATCGACGGCGCATCGCGCATGTCGTCGGTGTCGGGCTTGAAGGTAAGGCCGAGCACGGCGATGGTCTTGCCGCGCAGCGAACCGCCGAGCGCCTGGCTCACTTTCCGCGCCATCGCGCGCTTGCGGTTCTCGTTGACCGCCAGCACCGATTCGACGATTCGCAGGCTCACGTCATAATCCTGCGCGATCTTGATCAGCGCCTTGGTGTCCTTCGGGAAGCAGGAGCCGCCGAAGCCGGGCCCCGCATGCAGGAACTTGGTGCCGATGCGGTTGTCGAGGCCAATGCCGCGCGCCACCTCCTGCACATTGGCGCCGACTTTTTCCGAGAGATCGGCGATCTCGTTGATGAAGGTGATCTTGGTCGCGAGGAAGGCGTTGGCGGCGTATTTGATCATCTCGGCGGTGCGGCGTGCCGTGAACATCAGCGGCGCCTGGTTCAGCGACAGCGGGCGATAGATATCGCCCATCACCTTGCGGCCGCGCTCATCGGAGGTGCCGACCACGACACGGTCGGGAAACTTGAAATCGCGGATTGCCGCGCCCTCGCGCAGGAATTCGGGGTTGGAGGCGACGACGACGTCGGCGGATGGATTGGTCTCGCGGATGATGCGCTCGACCTCGTCGCCGGTGCCGACCGGCACGGTCGACTTGGTCACGACGACGGTGAAGCCCGACAGCGACTGCGCGATCTCTTTTGCGGCGGCGTAGACGTAGGACAGATCGGCGTGCCCGTCACCGCGGCGCGACGGCGTGCCGACCGCGATGAAGACGGCATCGGCGTCCGCCACCGGCTTCGACAGGTCGGTGGTGAAGTCGAGCCGCTTGGCCTTGACGTTGGTCGCGACCAGCTCGTCGAGGCCGGGCTCGTAGATCGGGATCTCGCCGCGATGGAGCGCCGCGATCTTCTTCTCGTCCTTGTCGACGCAGGTGACGTCGTGACCGAAATCCGCAAAGCAGGCTCCGGACACCAGTCCCACATACCCCGTGCCGATCATCGCAATTCGCATGAATAACTCTTTCCGTTGACGACGGATGTTCCACTGAACACCCTAGACCATTTCTCTACCCGACCGCACGCCCAACATTAGGGCAAGTTGCTTCGCGCACCGAATAAACCTTAGCCGCTTCGCATGACAGGAATTGCGGACACTTTCCGGAACACGCGACACGCAATTGTTGCATTCTACATATGCGACAGATACGCCGCATATGCGCGCCTCAACCCATCGTGAAGCGACGTCGTCGCGCGCCAGCCGAGTTTTGCGAGACGACTGACGTCGAGCAGCTTGCGCGGCGTGCCGTCGGGGCGCGATGTGTCGAAAGCGATCTCGCCGCGATAGCCGACGACCTCGGCCACGACACGCGCGAATTCGGCGATGGTGATGTCCTCGCCGGTGCCGATGTTGATCAGCTCCGCGCCGGAATAGGTCTTCATCAGGTGCACGCAGGCATCGGCCATGTCGTCGACATAGAGGAACTCTCGCCGCGGCGTGCCGGTGCCCCAGACGACGACGCTCTTGGCACCCGAGACCTTGGCCTCGTGGAAGCGGCGGATCAGGGCGGCGACCACGTGGCTCAATTCTGGATGATAATTGTCACCGGGTCCGTAGAGATTGGTCGGCATCACGCTGATGAAGTCGCTGCCATACTGGCTGCGATAGGCCTCGGCCATCTTGATGCCGGCGATTTTTGCAATCGCATAGGGCTCGTTGGTTGGTTCGAGCGGGCCGGTCAGCACGGAGTCTTCGCGCAAGGGCTGCGGCGCCAATTTGGAATAGATGCAGGAGGAGCCGAGGAACATCAGCTTCTCGGCGCCGTTCTGATGCGCGGCGTGGATCACGTTGGCCGCGATCGCGATGTTGTCGTAGATGAACTCCGCACGCAGCGTGTTGTTGGCGACGATGCCGCCGACTTTTGCCGCGGCGAGGAACACGACTTGCGGCCGCACCTTTGCGAACCAGTCGAACACGGCGGCCACGCCGCGCGTGATCTTGCGCGTGACAAAAGTCTCGCTGCGGATCGGGCTCTCGTGGTTGAACAGGATGCCGTTGGACGCGAACATGCCGTAGGCCTCGCGGTAGTTCACCGTGATCCAGTAGCCGTAGAGCTTGGCGACGCCGTAAGGAGAGCGCGGATAGAACGGCGTCGTCTCCTTCTGCGGGATCTCCTGCACGAGACCGTGGAGCTCGGAGGTCGAGGCCTGGTAGAACCGCGTCTCCTTCTCCATGCCGAGGATGCGGATCGCTTCCAGCAGCCGCAACACGCCGATCGCGTCGGCATTGGCGGTGTATTCCGGGCTCTCGAAGCTCACGGCGACGTGGCTCTGGCGGCGAGATTGTAGATCTCGGTCGGCCGGATCTGCTGCACCAGGCGGATCAGATTGGTCGAGTCGGTCATGTCGCCGTAATGCATCAGGAACGGCACGTTGCCGACATGCGGATCCTGATAGAGGTGATCGACCCGCGCCGTGTTGAACGAAGACGAGCGCCGCTTGATGCCGTGCACGACATAGCCGAGCGACAGCAGATATTCGGCGAGGTAGGCGCCGTCCTGCCCGGTCACGCCGGTGATAAGAGCGATCCGCTCACGCATGGCCTGAAGCCTCACATTCCAACCAAGAGGTCCGGCCAACACACGGCCCGGATCGACCGTCGCGGCAGGGCAAGATCCGGATACAGGCGGCCTTTCTTGGACATAACGGCCGTCCAGGTCAACCCCGGACAGGGTACGGTGGGAGCAGACCAGGCCCCGGTCGGATCAAGCTTCAAACGGGCCCTGATCCAAATTGGCTGCTAGCAGGGATTTTTGTAGGGAAACGCCGAACACCAGTGCCGTGGTCGCCAGAACGCCTTGAAATCCTGAGCATCTCAACGGCGAAGCAAACCGGAACACGGAAATTCCCGGTGGAGAACAGGGAATGTGCCCTCCCGAAACAGGGAGAGGCCGCGGCGTCTCGGACACCCATGACAGTATCGGCCCGGGTATGTTTTGCAGGGACGCCGGCTGAGGTGCAAACCCACGCTTCGAGGGACGACCGAGGCGAAGCGCAAGAACGGCGGAATACCTTTGCTTGAGGCGGCGCGCATAATCGCCGGCCGCTCGCAGCTTGGGCGCCGCAACAGTGCGGATTCGACCGTCCGCGAACTGAAAGGCGAGCGGGTGGCGCTGTTGGGCGGCTTGAGCCATGCGCAGTCTGTCAGAACGACCCCAATCGCAAAGCCCTGAGCGACACCGGGGCAGAACGACAGGAGAAAGTAAGAGGCAGGCCCGCATCCTTCGAAGAACAGTCCAAAAACAGATGACTTCGACTCGGGCTGCCGGATGATGTCGTCGCTCGACGCATGTTGGCCGCGCTCTGCCACAAACGCGCATTGGCCGCGCTTCCGGCTCTCGCCATTGCCGTGGCCGACCTTGCCCGAGTGCGCCGCAAAGCCGCCTTGCGTCACCAAGCGTTGGCAAAGAAGCTGGACAAGGTGCAGTCGTTCGTTGCCAAATACGAGGGCGGCGAGATCGAGTTCATTGCCATCGCCCGCGCGCTAGATGGCGATCCACATCAAGTTGCTCAAGAAATTTTGGCGGGCTGGCCAACCGCTTCGATGCCCGGCGATGGGCTGAGGCAATTGGCTCCGATTTGTCGTTGCGGCACCCGCCCGTTGTCGCTGGCATAATGGCCCGCCAGACGCTCGACATATCAAAGCCTTGCCTCCGAAAAGAGCAACAATCTTGCTGCAGAAAGGACTGGCATTCCGCTGCAAATGGAGCGCCACTGAATAGACCGGGCGCAACCGATGGCACCTTGATCGCGGGGCCTTTGCAAGTGCAGCGGCAAGCCGCGCCAAGATATCGGCGCTCCAGGCCATTCCTAAACTTAAAATTGCGTATCATTATCTTCCCTTTAGTCGGTAAACGCCTACGTCGCTCAAACCATCGCGCACGCTCGCGCCGTGCCACGGCGCGAGCCTCGTAGCGATCAAGCTTAGGGAGCTTGAGCAACGCGCCGTATAGCGTCGGCTGTGCGTGCTGTGTCGCGGAGCAGCCCCCTACCTTGCCCCTCTGATTAGAAATTAGTCAGGAGAGTGGTGCCGATCGGGCATCCCGACGGATTGCACCGCGTGCCCCTTGTGCCGCCAAGATCAGATACGCATAATTCACCTGGCCGCTTCAATCGACGCTTTCCCATAGCGAGGAGCCGATGATCGACTTGACAGGCTACAAGCTTACATTCGATGACGAGTTCAACGCGCGAAGCATCTTGCTGACGGGCGCTGGTACTACCTGGGGTGATACGCGAGCGCAGTGGCGCGGCGACGCATTTTCAGACGTCGGGTTCGGCACCAGTTCGTTTGTCGATCCCGGCTCGGGCTATGACCCCTTCTCTGTCTCGCATGGCGTGCTTTCAATCACCGCGGTTCCCGATCGAACACCTTATGGAGTTCCCGGAGCCTGGGAGTCCGGCCTGATCACCACGCAGGGACATTTCTCTCAGACCTACGGCTACTTCGAGATCCGGGCGGATTTCTCCAACCTGCCCGGCGCATGGGAAGCATTTTGGCTCTTGCCAGACCACCCGATCCCCGATCCAGCTGGAGCCGGACACTGGCAGGAGCTCGATGTCGTCGAGAACTACGGCGTCAACGACGCGGCCATCTATAGCGGTATCCACACCACGGACCCGGCGCCGAACCAGAACTGGCAGGCGCTGCTCCAGGTGGCGAGCCTGATGCAGAACCCGGCCGGCTACCACACCTACGGCATGAACTGGGGGCCCAACCAGATCAGCTTCTACATCGATGGCCAGTTGATCGGGACGCGGGCGACTCCAAGCGACATGCATGGCCCGATGTATCTGATCGCGGACCTCGCTACGCAGTCGCCCGCTTCTGTCGGGGGCGTGCCGATCACTGCTGATATCGACTACATCCGCGTCTATTCTTCAGATCCAAACGCGCTCGCTGTTGTGCACGATACCGTCTCCTCGCCCGATGGACATGATCCCGGCCTCTATGGCGCCCAGGCGGCGTCGCAGACGCTTCCGCCGCCGACGGGCTCCTCGACCGTGATCGGCAGCGGACCGGACCAGTTGGTTTTGAAGATCAGCGAGGACGCTTATCTCGGTGACGCGCTGTATACTGTCTCGGTGGATGGGGTGCAGATCGGCGGCACGCTCACCGCACACGCCTCCCACGCGGCGGGACAGGACGAACTCATCACGGTGCAAGGCAATTGGGCTCCGGGCGACCACACCGTGCTGGTCCACTTCCTCAACGACCGCTGGGACGGTACGCCACAAACGGATCGCAACCTCTATGTCGATGGCGCAACTTACAACGGCGTCAGCGATGCAGCCGGAGCGATCGGAAACGCTATCGGGCAGAGCTTCATTTTTGCGGACACGTCAGGCCCCCCCCCCCCCCCCCCCCCCCCCCCCCCCCCCCCCCCCCCCCCCCCCCCCCCCCCCCCCCCCCCCCCCCCCCCCCCCCCCCCCCCCCCCCCCCCCCCCCCCCCCCCCCCCCCCCCCCCCCCCCCCCCCCCCCCCCCCCCCCCCCCCCCCCCCCCCCCCCCCCCCCCCCCCCCCCCCCCCCCCCCCCCCCCCCCCCCCCCCCCGGATCGACAACGCCGCCGCCGACCACGCCCCCTCCGCCGCCCCCGGGCTCCTCGACCGTGATCGGCAACGGACCGGACCAGCTGGCGTTGAAGATCAGCGAGGACGCTTATCTCGGTGACGCGCTGTATACTGTCTCGGTCGATGGCGTGCAGATCGGCGGCACGCTCACCGCGCACGCCTCCCACGCGACCCCCCCCCCCCCCCCCCCCCCCCCCCCCCCCCCCCCCCCCCCCCCCCCCCCCCCCCCCCCCCCCCCCCCCCCCCCCCCCCCCCCCCCCCCCCCCCCCCCCCCCCCCCCCCCCCCCCCCCCCCCCCCCCCCCCCCCCCCCCCCCCCCCCCCCCCCCCCCCATCACGGTGCAAGGCAATTGGGCTCCGGGCGACCACACCGTGCTGGTCCACTTCCTCAACGACCGCTGGGACGGTACGCCACAGAGCGACCGCAACCTCTATGTCGACGGCGCGACTTACAACGGCGTCAACGATGCAGCCGGAGCGATCGGAAACGCCATCGGGCAGAGCTTCACTTTTGCGGACACGTCAGGCGGAACGACAACGCCGCCGCCGACCACGCCCCCTCCACCGCCCCCGGGCTCCTCGACCGTGATCGGCAACGGACCGGACCAGCTCGCGTTGAAGATCAGCGAGGACGCTTATCTCGGTGACGCGCTGTATACTGTCTCGGTTGATGGGGTGCAGATCGGCGGCACGCTCACCGCGCACGCTTCCCACGCGGCGGGACAGGACGAACTCATCACGGTGCAAGGCAATTGGGCTCCGGGCGACCACACTGTGCTGGTCCACTTCCTCAACGACCGCTGGGACGGCACGCCGCAAACGGATCGCAACCTCTATGTCGATGGGGCGACCTACAACGAAGCGGTCGTTCGGGGAGGAGCGATCGGAAACGCGGTTGGACAGACCTTCACCTTCCACGACTTGCTGTGATGTCGTGGCAACGGCGCGGAACGGAGCCGGCCAGCCTGGCCGTGCTCCGACACTCGGGCCTCAACGTCGCCAGAGCCACCCGACTCTGTCTGCGCGGCAGAACGCGCCGAATGGAATGATGCCTTCTCTTCGAACTCCTCCGTCATATGCGATAGCCCTGCCGTTGAGAGGAGGCCGCGCAGCTATTCTCGCGTTAGCTTCGGAAAGCAACCGGAGATCGCGCGAACATAGGTTTTGGCCGATCGATGTCCGCCTTGAGACCGAATGGCAAGCAATGCTTTAGCTGCCCTGGTCGGCAAAAAAGCCCCGAACACAAAGAACGCGGCCATCGCAAGCTTTCGAGCGGGCGAATAGGGTTCCGCAAGAAGCCCCACGAGTAGCTTCGGAACGCTGGTGGATCTCCGAGCTTTCCCCGTCACGATCTCAAGGCAATATTCGCGCTCACGGTAGTAGAAGGCTTGTTGAGGTTGGATCAGCTCCCGCCCGGGAGCAAGCCGCCTTACAATGTCACGGAGGTGCTCTGTGCGAGCCGCGAATCGCTTCATATCACGCTCTAGCAGGGGTGCCGTCGGAAGCTGCCCGAGCTGGGAATCATTTCGGCCATGCACGCGATAGCGCCCCAGTTCTTCGGAAAGGCTAACGACATCGCCAAACAGAGGAGCAGCAAACAGAATCACCCCATCTACTGCTTTGTCGTAGTTCACTTCCCGCAGCAGCTCGCACAGGTCTCGGCGAAACACATTTCCGGAGGTTGGCGGCGTCTTATACACACCGCGCCCGAGCACCTCGTCCAACACGCGGTCTCGGTCGCGAAACGAATCCAGTGAGCAAAATGGCCCCAAAGCATTGCCGTCAGCATCGATCAAGGTAAGCCCGAATTGAACCTTCGCAACGCGCTCGTCCAACTCGTCGAGGAGCTTCGTCAGTGAACCCGGTTTCAATTCGTCATCGGCATCGAGGAATAGTATAAAGGGTGCTTGCGTACTTTCTAGACCGTATAGGCAAGCCCCCAGCTGACCTCGATTTTCGATCTTGAAAGCTTTGACACCGCAGCGCGAGATCGCCTCCCACGAACAGTCAGTTGAGCCATCGTCTATGACCACAAGTTCGCAGGCATCGCACTTCTGATCCAAAACGCTTCTGATCGCGCGTTCGACGAACGCTTCATAATTGAAGCAGGTAATGATAACGGCCAGCTTGGCAGCAGGACTTGCCCCCGTTCGCGCGGAGGCAGTCCTCTTGAACGGATCGCCCAATGTATTTGTTTCAAGCGCGCCCATGAACGTGCCGGGAAGCCTCTTCATAAATCTGAAGCGTTTCACGGGCCACCCGATCTATTGTAAGAAAATCCAGGTTGATTTGACTGTTTTTCTTCCACTGCAGCACAGCTTGTTTGTCCTCGAGCAAGGAGCGCAGGACTTCGGCAAGCCTTGCCGGATCGCCCGTCGGAACGAGAATACCTGCTCTGCCGCCGTCGAGCATTTCGGGAATTCCGTCCACGTTACTCGCGACAATGGCGCAACCAGCTTCGCGCGCCTCCGATAGCACCAGAGGGGCGGGATCAGCATGCGACGGAAGCACGAAAACATCTGCCCCGAGCAGAAATGGAAAAGGATTGTCTTGAGCACCCATGAAGATGACTGCCTCCGCACACGCCATCG
Organism: Bradyrhizobium sp. CCBAU 11386; assembly: GCF_028128955.1. NCBI lineage: Bacteria > Pseudomonadati > Pseudomonadota > Alphaproteobacteria > Hyphomicrobiales > Nitrobacteraceae > Bradyrhizobium > Bradyrhizobium sp. CCBAU 11386. The sequence goes on along the minus strand of NZ_LBKA01000248.1, from coordinate 32,878 downwards.
AGCTCACTTGCGCCACATACTCGGCGCGGTGTGGACCATCGCCGACGATGTACAGATGCGCGGTTTGGATAACCCTGTGCACCTCCTCGAACGCGGAAAAAAGATCCGGGAGACCCTTTCGAGGATGAAGTCCACCGACAAAAACCACCGCGGGCGATTGAAGCGAGGCGGGACAACGATTCTGCTTTTCGAGCCGAGCCGCACCGATTGTTCCATTAAGGACAACGCGGATCCGCGATTGGGGGACACCGCGTTTTCGCATTGAATTCCCAACGGCTGCGCTTACGGCGATCACGCGCGTGCCCAACCCCATGAGAATTGCGCTTTTCTCAAATTCGTTGTGCACCGTTGTGACCAGCGGAATCTTGAGCAGTTTGCAAATTGGCCAGGCGAGGACGGCGCTCGTCATCATGTGGGCATGCACGATGTCTGCTCGCCAATCACGCACGAGCCGATACAGCAGTGATACGCCGTCTACGAGCTTCTTTGGTTGGCGCTCAATGCTCACCTGCATTGTTTCGACGTTATTCGATGCGAGCAGACGGTCAAAATCACCTCCGCTGCTCGCGACAGCAACCTGATGGCCCAATTTGGCCTGGGCACACGCTAAGTCTACGGCGGCATGAACATGGCCATTCAGGCGGCGCGTATGGTTGAGCAATTGCAAAATGCGCATCGAAACCTGCTTGAACACACGCACCGATAGAGACGAGCCTAGTGTTCGGCTTCGCAATGGCAAAGCACTGTTTATAGGCTGAGAGTGCTACGTCCATTTGCATGGCCACCCGACGAGCAAATGTGCAATAGCCGCAAGGGGCGGGGAATGGCTCAGCAGTGCCGAACGGTTCAACCGCCGAGCACACGGTATCATAATACCCTCATCGAGCCAAGCTACGCTTACAATGCCGACGCACCACATCCACATGAATCTGTATTTCGCTCTAAGTTTGGGCTGTTTTGTGTGCGGTAGGTGTGATCTTGTCGTACGGGTCAGGTTTCGTTAGACGGTCGAGTACCGCCGGGGCAAATGGCTAGCGGTCGCCGGCGTACAACCCACCTCAGACCTTCTGAAGAGGCTTCGCCCGCCGCGAAGAGACAGCAATGGATTACGCCGCTATCGGGCTGGCAATTTGTGGAGCGCTCTTGGGCCTTCGCTTCCGATTCCGGGTATTGCTGCCCTTCCTTTTGCTTTTGTTGTTTGTCTCGCTCTTTGTAGCGTTCGAACAGCGGCTGAGTAGAGTTGAAAGCGTGCTGCTGATCGCAGCCGGCCAGGCCATTTTGCAAGCCAGCTACTTCATTGGCCTCGCAGCTCGCCCTATTTTTCGCGCGGCGCACCACAAGCTGCCTGCAACAGACAAGCTTCCCGTGACGGAAAAGTAATCAAGTCCGGATCAAGGGCGGCCAGTTGAGCCGTTCCATGGCGCGATAGCCATAACTGCGATGGATGCGGCGGCGCCTCCTCACTTCGCAACGACCAGCAGCGAGTAGCCGCCAAGCAACCGGACCGCAAGATCCGGTTCAGCTGCAAAGAGCAACCGACGCGGCAAGCGCATCAGACGACTGGTCAAGGCTTGATTCGGCAATTCGAGGCGGCTGGCCGTATAGCAATGGTCGACAATCGTGTACCCGCAATCCTCAAGGGTCGCCAGCGCTGACTGTTTGAAGAAATAATGAAGGTGTCCGACATTTCTTCTGAGTTCGGCAATCGGCCATGCTCGCACAATGGATTGCGCGGATAGATCCAAAGGGATGTGAAAGACCTTGAACGTGCCGAAACGTCGCAATCGCTTAATGAACGAAATGTAGTCCTCCACATGCTCTATGACATCAATGACAAGCACAACATCGAATTGTAAGTCGGGTTCGTCCAGCAGGTCCTTCAAGTAAAATTGCGTGTATTGCGTCGCTTTCGGTGCGGCCCGCCGAAACGCGTCAGGTGAGACTTCGTAGCCCGACAAGCGCGCTGTAGGGAACGTTCTTTCTAGGTTCAGCAGAATCTCACCGGTCCCGCACCCGATTTCGCATATATGTTCGTGCGGCAGGTTATTTCTTTTCATTATGCGCTCGATATGACCGGCCTTCCAAGGCGCATCTTCCTCGTGCCACGTAGGGTTGTTTTTGCCATAGCTGTCGCCTTCGTATAGCTCTTTCATTGTGAAGTTCCTTCTTGCTGTCACGCACGAAATTGGGCCGCATCTACAGAAGACAAAAGCTCAATCAACGCGAAACCGGTATCGATCGACCGAGCTGCGCAAACTGTCGGCCAGCTGAGCGTACAGCACCTCGGCGTCATAGTGCGTTCGTACGGTTTCGGTAGCGGCCCGACCGAGGGATTGACGGCTATTCCAGGCGTCAAGTATTGCCGCTGCCAATGCTTTCACGTCGCCGACAGGAAACAGAAGGCCATCGACACCATGCGTCACAAGCTGCTCAAATGCTCTGATCCGGCTGAGGACCACCGCCGCGCCACAAGCCATCGCCTCTAATACTGCCAGAGCTACCGCCTCGTTAGCTGAGGGCATCGCATAAACTCCGCAATTGCGAAGAAACTTGCGCACGTCAGATCGACCGACGAACCCGCGAAATCGAACTCTGTCGGACAATCCGAGACTTACAACAAGCCTATCCAAAACGTGCCTATCCGGCCCTGTGCCGACGATATCCAAGGTCCACTCGTCTGGCAGTTCGGCTAGAGCCCGAATGAGATCGCTGGTTCGCTTTTGCTTATTCGTCAACCGCGCGATCGTCAGGATGGTCTTGCCCCGCGTTGCGGCAGTGTCGGGAAAGAATTGGGCGACATCACACCCATTCGGCTGCAGTCGGGATCGACCACCATATTGCCTAACTGCGTCGCATTCTCGTTCGGTCTGGCTGTAGCAAAGAGCCGCTCTCGAAAACGCCCCACGCTTGAACAGCTTTACAACACGGTCCGGCAATCCACCATGATCTGCACCGGCCACCGGTACATCGACTCGACCTACCAGATGATCGAACCTTCCGCTCCAGTACTCTTGAACGTACAGCAGATCGATCTCGTCTTCTCTCAAGGCTTGGCTAAGAGATTGCATAAAGGCGATCGTGTTCAGCCGTTCCTCGGCATAAAGAGACCAGCGCGTCCGGCGGATAAGCCGCTTCACCCATATGCGCTCGATCAGATTGTACCAATCGTCAAGCGGCAAGAACCGGACGGCTACGCCGAAATCCGTGTCATATCTCCCGGCCTCGCGGAGTGACGGGATGTAGAGCAATGGTGTGATGCCGTTTTGCTTCAAACCGCGCGCGTAGTACCACGCCCAGTCGTTTCGATAGCTTGCGAGATAGCTCGATCGTGTTTGATGCAGGACCCAACCGAAGAACCCTTCGAACGAGCTGCAACTAAGTAGCATAGCAACCTTGACGGGTTCTCCTTCGGCCATGGGTTCAAACGCCAGCATCGCAAATGCACTCCACATGCGTCGCCAGCGCTTGATTCATCCCAACACGATCCTACTCATCGGCTGCTACGAATTGACAGACAGGGCGAGCACGCGATCAAGCGTTGTCGGTCGAAACCGCTCGCGATCCATTTCGGTCGCCCCCAGCCCCCGAGCGTACGTACCAGCCATCCCATTGAGAAAACTCTTTGAAAACCCGTGTGTACCCGTGTCTTGTCAAAATCGCATCAATTGCCGCCTCGGTCTTCCTGTTCTGCTCGACCGAGATAAGATATATCGCATACCGCGAGAAGTCGAAGGCACGTAGAATGTCGTATTCGCTGCCTTCGGTGTCGATAGACATGTAATCGATCTTCGCCGGCGCGTCGTGATCGATAAGAAGCTGATTGAGGGTCACAGTCTCGACTTGGATTTCGCGGCCAGCCGATCGCACCTCCGCAAAATGATCGCCGCCAGCAAACTCCGCGACGCCGCTCAGCTCCGGATCAACAGAGTCCGTTATCAAGAACCGTACCTTCGTACCCGAACTCGAGCTGACGCAGCGTCGATCAATGCTCGAACTGCGATTTTGCATGAGCGCCGAATGCCAGAGTGGATTGGGCTCGGCTACAATTCCTTTCCAGCCGTATTTTTTCTCCAATAGCCAGGTGTTGCTATTCAACATTCCATTGGTTGCCCCAAACTCAACAAAAAACCCTTCGCGTCTCTCGCCAAGCTCGTACCCCACCCAAAGGTCTTGGAGTATCTGCGATCGCGATTGGTGGCGGTTTACAAAGCAATACGCCAAAAATCGGATCTGCTCCATTTGGCTAAAGCGCTCGACCTCAAGACGCTGTAGACGGATCGCGTTAAACATCATCCTACGGAGCGAGGGACTTTCCGCCGCCCGACTAGCAAGTAACGCAAGCGCCGAAAGGCCGCGCTTCGCAAAAACTGTCATCGTCTTGCTCTAACACTTTTCTCAGACAAACTCGCCCTCGAGATCGACCAAGGACATTAGCGTCATAATTCTCATTAGCGCCACTCAAGGTGGCCAGCCGCCAATTGGCACGCAAAATGCTACAAGGGATCTGATCACATCGGCAACAACTAATTTCGCAACCTTGCAGTACAGATCATATCTGCAGGCGTTCGGTACTTTTAAGCGAGGTATTCGTCACCAATTTGGAGTTTTTGATTATGAGACCACATGGACTTGCTGAGTCCGTCAGCTCTTCCGGTGCGATCGATCTGATTTCGACCGATGTTTTCGATACGCTTCTCTTGCGAACGACGAGATCTGCTCGCTCACGCAATAGGCAGGGTGAGCGTTTATTCAGCAGGCGTCTTTCCGGGCGTGGGTGGCAAATAGAGCCGACGTTGCTGATGGCCGCGCGATCCGAAGCAGAGCGGCTTGCATTCAAGGCACTCGAGGTCGGCAGATCGGGCGAGGTCCGATTGACGGACGTGATCGGACGGCAGCTCAAACTGGCGGGCCTTCCAACCTCAGAGGTTGAGACGAGATTGGCGATTGAGCTGGACGTCGAGAAAACGTCGCTTTTCCCTAACCGTTATTTGGCCAATGTCCTGCTCGCGCACCGTCAGGCAGGTCGCCGTATCGTTGCCGTCAGCGACACCATGCTGTCGTCTGAAAATGTGCGTGAACTAATTCGTCACTTTTACGGCCCGGATCTCATCGACCGGATCTATACCAGCGCCGATTGTGCACGTACGAAGCGGCACGGCGATCTGTTTCCTCATGTTGCGGAAACAGAAGGTGTCTCGTTGGATCGCATCCTGCACATCGGCGACGACGTCCGCGCCGACATTAAGAGCGCGTCAGCACACGGCATCACCGCCATTCATACACCTCGCCCGATTTGGCTCGGCCATCTTCGCAAGGCAAACGGAGCCTTGGCCATGATGAAGGTCGCTCTCTCGTCTAAGACGCGATTTGCAAGACGACCGCCGGCGACGCTGGAAAGTGCCTACGCATTTGGACGTTTCGTCCTTGGGCCGATCGTTACGCAGTTTTGCTTGCGGATTTGGCTTTACGCCGCTGAAGTGGAGGCCCACGATAGATCTGCGTTGTTGTTCTGCGCCAGAGGAGGCGTCGGAATAAGGGAAGCTTTCGAGCGGGTGCTCGCAAGACTTTCCCTTCCCCTGGGAATGCGGCGAGACAACATCATGGTTTCGCGACTGGTCGCCGCACGAGCCGCGATTCTAACGCGTAGCCCTTCAGCGGTTGAGGAAATTGCCCGTGAGTTCCGTAGTCGCTCGTTTACAGACGTAGCGAGCGCACTCGGCGGACGGCAGTACAGCCTTCCAGACCTGTGGAATAGGCCGTTTGCCGCGAGTGAATTTTTCGAAATGCTTTTTGACAATTCCGCTAAAGAGGTGTTGTCCGACATACGGCAGCAGAACGCACTGTTCGAGCGCCACTTTTCGACGCTGCGGAACGATTCCTCGCGGATATTACTTTGCGACACGGGCCTCTACGGCAGCACTCAGCGCCTGTTGGCGAGCGCCTTCCCCGCACTTAATATCGAGACAATTCAGTTCGCGCGGGCGAACTACAAAGGACATGGGGAGGAGCATTTCCAAAAGGTCGCTGGCCTAATGGTAGAGCGGAATTGCTATAGCCCTTTCGACGTTCACTCATGCGTGCTGCGGTACTGGCACCTCATCGAGAGCCTGTTTGAGCCAGCGGTTCCTTCAGTTCGCTTGTTCGTAGAGAGCGGAGAGGACCACGTTACGGCCAACTGCGGGGACGTCCGGTACGGATTCGTTGATCCAAGCCACAGAAACGATCTTTTATCGGGAGCACTAAGTTACGTCGATGAGCTTTCGATTGAAGGCGCAGCCAAAGCATCGACGGATGCCGAGTTAGCTTGGGTTCGCCTGAAGAAGGCCATCACGCGACCCACTGCAGGCGTGTTGAGTTGCCTCGATCTTCCTGGCCGATCGGTGGACTTTGGCCGGCAGGATGTCCTGAACGTGTTTGGCCCGCGCCAAGCTCGTCCGTCGTTTCGCAAATTGGCATCGCTCCGAACTGAACTGTGGCGCGAAGGTGCGATAGCACGGGAATTCCCTGTACTAAAGCATGCTCTCCTCCCCATGCTTGACTCCGTGCACTCAGTGCGAGCCGTGATGACGCGCCAATGAGGAAGGCTGCCACAAATTGATGAACGATTGAGCGAGTCTGTGGCATCGATTTGGCCAGAGCACGATTTGGTGACCAAAGACGTCATGGGAAGCAGCCAGGACCATCGAGGTTAGTGCGCAATGAGTGTGGAGCCGATTGGAGTGTTGACCGTCCTGCTCGGTTTGCTTTGCCTACCTCTCGGCCAGCGAGCCACATTCAGCGCGCTGATCTGCACAACTCTATTCGGAGCCGCCGCCGCCATTCTCGTGGGTGGTGCGAACATACAACCAGCCCACCTGTTTCTGGCTTTTGTGCTCGCAACGGTGCTTGCCCGGCGGCATGAGGCCGCGGCGGCAATCAGGGCCGTGAGCTTCGGCCAGCCCGGCTTTTGGCTGTTATGCTTGGTTGTTTACGGAATTGGCTCGGCCGTCCTGCTTCCGCGGCTGCTGGCTGGGGGAACGCAGATCGTTCCATTGGGAGCATCGGAATATGCCAACACCGGGTCGACCGTTCCTCTTGGCCCGGTGTCAAGTAACTTTACGCAATCCATTTACATGCTAGCCAATCTCATCTGTTTTGGGATGACAGTTGCGATCGGTTCGAGGCGCGGCGGCTTTCGGACCATTGTCGTCGCCCTCCTGAGCTACTCTGCGGGCAACGTCCTGCTAGCGATGCTGGACATCGGCACATACGCTACTGGGACGCAGGCTCTTCTCAACTTCATGCGTAATGCGCAGTACACAATGCACTTCGACGATGAGGTGAATGGCGCAAAGCGCATCGTCGGCTCTTACCCGGAAGCATCCGCCTTTGCACGCGCTACGCTGGGCGCCTTCGCGTTCACAGGTACGCTCTGGCTCTTCGGCAGGAATGCCGCCTTGACCGGCCTTCTGGCTGTCGCCTCGTTCGCTCTCGTAATCCTTTCTACGTCCTCTACCGGGCTCGCGGGCGCTCCGTTGGTGCTTTTGATCCTATACATCTCGATGCTGTGGCGCACTGGCTTTGACCCTACTCTCCCGTTCAGTTCGGCAGCTGCACTCTGCGCACCTGTACTCCTTATCGCTTTAATCCTTGCTGTGCTTCTCGATGACAGAGCCTCGGAAATCGTCCAGCGCTACGCGGATACGCTCATCTTCAACAAGTCGTCTTCGACTTCAGCTATCGAGCGGAGCTCCTGGAATAGCTATGCGATGCAGAACTTCTTTGATTCTCTCGGACTGGGTGTCGGATTGGGGACCGTGCGCACATCGAGTTTTCCGGTCGCCCTCCTCTCAAACGTCGGAATCCCCGGGACGGTCTTCTACTTGCTTTTCGTGACGACAGCCCTGTTCGGGCAACGAAACGCGCCCAATACGATTGAGGCGGATGCCTGCATCGCAGCCCGGACCGCCTGCATCGCTCTCATCATAGGAGACGCGCTGGCTGCTCCGACGGTGGAGCAAGGCCTGCTGTTCTACGCGCTTGCCGGGCTTGCATGCTCCTCCCCCCGTGATCAGCTTGCATCCGTCCTGCTCGCCCCGGCCGCATCAGGAGCGAACGCATGAGCTCGGCAGGCTTCGGCATAAATGGCCGGTTCTTGACCCAACCGCTAACGGGTGTTCAGCGATACGCCCATAACGTCAGTGCTGCCATGAACAAAGCACTCGCCACGCGGGGCAAGGAAGCCGCGATCATTGCTCCAGCTGATGCCGCCGATCCGCGATTCCAGTCGATGCCCCTCATAACAGCCGGGCCGCTTGCTGGGCACCTTTGGGAGCAAGTGGTCCTCCCGGCGCGATGGCCGGACCGGCTCCTCAACCTTTGCAACACCGCGCCAGCGATCAAGTCCGATCAGGTGGTGTGTATCCACGACGCGAACGTCTTTGTTGCGCCGCAGAGCTATCGCTCACTGTTTCGCGCGACGTACCGTACCCTGCAGCCGTTGCTCGCCAAACGCGCCGCCAGGATTGCGACTGTCTCGGCTGCGTCGGCCCGCCAAATTGCTTGTCACCTTCCGGTGCGCGCCGCCGACATTGCGGTCCTTCCAAACGGCCACGAGCATGCATTGACCTGGGAGCCAAGGCTCGCCCAGATAGCCCCCTTGTCCGTGCCCGATGGACCTTTTGTATTGGCGCTCGGATCGCGCGCTTCCCACAAGAATCTACAGCTCGTTCTCAAAATTGCGCCGGAACTTGCGGCGATGAATCTCAGCGTGATTGTTGCCGGGGGAGGCGCGGATATTTACACCCCCGAGAGCCTGACCAGCGCGCAAGGGGTAAAGCTGCTGGGCTACGTAACAGATGACGATCTCGCGTACCTGATGGAGCGAGCCGTGTGTTTGCTTTTTCCGTCGTGGACTGAGGGGTTTGGACTTCCCATCATTGAAGCAATGGCCCGCGGATGTCCGGTTGTTTCATCCAATCGCGCCAGCATGGCTGAAGTGTGTGGCGATGCAGCGCTCCTTGCCGCGCCGGACGATCCTGCCGAATGGGTTCGGCAGGTTCGTCAGCTCGCAAGTTCGGCAGATCAAAGAACTGAACTTGTCGGAAGGGGACGTGAGCGGCTCCAAATGTTCTCATGGGAGAGAACCGCGGCCGGCTATCTCGAGCTCATGCACGAGCCCAGGCGTTCCTTGAGAGCACGTGGAACGAAAGCGCAGCCCCTACCGAGCATTGCCGTCGCCATCGCAACACGAGGCCGCCCTGAAATCGTCACGGCCACCCTCACTCACCTTCTCCGGAATCAAGCTCTGCAGCCCAAGTCTATTGTCGTCTCCTGCGTCGCGCCGGAGGACGCCGGCGAAGCGGCGAACCTGCCCGGGGTTCGCGTTGTCCTTGGTCCTCCTGGACTGCCGGCTCAGCGAAATACTGCCCTCGCTGCCCTGGGTCATGCGGCCGAGATCGTGGCCTTCTTTGATGACGATTTTGTCGCCGACCCGGGCTGGTTGGCGGCTGCCGCCGTGATTTTTCGCGACGAGCCGGATGTCATCGGGCTTACGGGCTATCTCCTTGCTGATGGCATTCATGGGCCGGGACTAAGTTTTGACGAAGCGCTGAGCATCCTTGCAGCGAAAAACGGCCCGGAAGACTCGATATGGATCGAACCGTTCAGTCCATATGGCTGCAACATGGCTTTTCGTGCCTCGGCGATCGCCGAAACGCGGTTCGACGAGCGCCTTGTACTCTACGGTTGGCAGGAAGACAGGGACTTTGGCGCGGCGCTCGCAAAGCGGGGGGGACGCCTGATCAAATCAGCGCGTGCACGCGGTGTTCACATGGGTGTCAAGGGCGGGCGGGTTGCGGGAGATAGGCTTGGCTATTCCCAGGTGGTCAATCCAATTTACTTGTTGTGTAAAGGCACAATGACCACTCGTCAGGCTGCGAGCCATATCTTTGGGAATGTTGCCAGCAATCTGGCACGTTCAGCGAATCCCGAACCGTTTATCGACCGGCGGGGTCGGTTGCGAGGAAATATTCGCGGCCTCTGTGACGTACTGCGAGGACGCATTGAGCCGGAACGTGCGGCAACGATCACGGGCACTGGTGACAAGATGAAGTCAGTCACGCAAGTGCCTCTCTCAGCGAAAGGCGAGCGCGATGGGACGGCAGATTTGTAATGCGGCACCGTCCGCAGCCTTCCGGCGTAGGGCGGCTTCGTTTGCGACAAGCGCACAACGTCCGCAATACGCCACCGTCATGAAAGGCTAGGCGGCGCTCGTGCTGGCTCGTAAGACTATCTTGGGCGCTGCGTGGACGGTTTCGTCCAGGTTGTCAGGTCGACTCGTCGACTTCTTTACTCTTCTCGTGCTCGCTCGGCTTCTGACACCTGACGACTTCGGGCTTACGGCTCTCGCCGCTACGTTGATTGTGATCGCGGATATGGTGCTCGAGGTCCCAACGCTCCAAGCCCTGACACGTCTGCCTCATGTGACGAAGTCCCACCTGGATACAGCATTTACCTTGAGCGTGATCAGAGGCGTTGTCCTGGGCTCGGTGCTGGTGCTCGCCGCCTGGCCGTTTGCACACCTTTATAAGGATCCTCGTCTCGTCGCGCTGATTCTGGCGAGCGGGATCGGACCTTTAGCACGCAGCCTCTACAGTCCGGGCATGGTTGAATACGTCCGCAGCATGAGCTTCAGGCAAGTGTTCCTTGCTGAGACCGCCGGCAAGCTTACCGCTGCTGCAACCGCAATCGCCGCCGTGTCACTTGGAGCTGGTTATTGGGCAATTGTGGCCAGTGGCACGGCTGCGGCCATCGGGGCCACATCGATGTCATACCTGTTGGCACCTTACAGGCCGCGCCTATCGCTGTCCGAGTTTCGGGAATTCTCGGCCTTTCTCGGCTGGCTTAGCGGAGCGCAGATCATTATTGCCTTGAGCTGGCAATTTGATCGCATCCTACTCGGCTTCTCATTAAGCAAAGCCGCACTCGGTCAATACTCGATCGCTAGCGATCTCTCGGTCATGCCCACTCAAAGCCTGATTGGCCCAGCCATGCAACCACTCATGGCGGCATTGGCGCAGATCAATCAAAGCCGGGACCGACTCCGCAATGCATATTCGAAGGCATCCCGCTTTACCATGCTCCTCGCAGCGCCAACCTGCATCGGAATGTCTCTGACATCGGATCTAGTCGCCGAGGTTCTGTTAGGCCCGCAGTGGCACGATGCCGGCCTCTATTTGCAGTGGCTTGCTCTCTCGACCGTCCTCAGCGCCTTCTATCAGCCCGTGCATTCTCTAGCTCTTGCGACCAACCAGACCAGTTTCGTGTTCCGTCTGACCTTCATTGAACTGTGTTCGAAGGTCATTCTGATGTCTCTCGGTCTCTATTTTTACTCGTTGATCGGAGTCATCGCCGCGCGAATCCTGGTCTCCTTCATCTTGTTTGGCCTTTCACTTCTCGCCGCCCGACAGCTTGTCGGCACCAGTGCGGCTTCGGAACTGGCCAAGCTCTGGCAAGTGGCCGCTGCATGCGCGGTTATGACCATTTTGGTCATCGTCTTGAGACACAAGCTTATTGGAACAGGCATCCCTTCCCTGTTGGAGCTGGGTGCAGTCTCGCTATTCGGCGGCGCCGTCTATGTCGCATCGCTGTACGGCTTTGGAATTCGGCTTACGAGCAGCTTGAAAGCCGTGTGATTCATGAACGGAATGAACGCATCTGCTGGTGAGATCCACCGTCAAAGGGAGCATGTCACATGAAAGGCCGGATGCTTGCAGGGGGCGGCGCTCTCCTTGTCCTGAGTATTTCGATCCGTTGTGTATTCGCAGCCGAGCCGTCGCAGTCATGTGAACTCCACCCCTTGTTGCTCGAAGAGTTCGACGAGCTCCGTGCTTCGGCCAACCGCATCGGCCCGGCACGGTGGACGGCGCACACACCGTGGGCTGGCGATTTTGGCGAGGCTGCGTTCGCAAACCCTGGTCCGAAGGGACCGTTCAAGGTCGAGAATGGTATTCTTTCCATCACCGCTTCGAAGGATCAAAACGGCCGGTGGACTTCAGGACTTCTGGCCGCCGCCGATGCTTCTGGCGCAGGGACCGGAACGCGCTACGGCTATTTCGAAGCACGGATGAAGATGCCCGCAGGCCGCGGCACCTGGCCTGCATTCTGGCTTGCTGCCTTGAAGCCGGCCGCGATGACCGAGGGCAACGTCGAAATCGACGTCATCGAATACTACGGGCAATTTCCATCTGCTTATCAAGCCGCGACGCACATCTGGTACAGCGATCCGCAGAAGACGCGCGGCGAGGCTCAGAAGATCGATATACCCGCCGATTCCCTCTTAAACGAATTCCACACATTCGGCGTCGATATCTCGCCACAGGCTATTGTGTTCTTCTTGGATAGCAAGCCGGTGTGGGCCCAGCCAACTCCTCCAGAACTCGACGGCCCGCTCTATCCTCTTGTGAACCTTGCGCTCGGCGGAGGTTGGCCGATCGACCAGGCTCCCAATCCCTCCACGCTGCTCATCGACTATGTTCACGTATTCGCACGCGACGCAGGCCCACCCGAGGGTTGCCCTCCGGGCCCAGCGATGCTGCCTCACTGAGATATGAGTTTTTCGCAATGGCAAAGCAGCCAATTGTTTCTCGCTTGCATGAAATGACGCCATGAAAGTTGCAATCATACACTATTGGCTCGTTGGAATGCGCGGCGGCGAGAAAGTCGTTGAAGCCCTGTGCGAGATGTATCCGGGCGCAGACATCTATACACACGTTTATGTTCCGGAGATGGTCTCGGAGACAATCCGCAAGCACCACGTTGTTTCGACCTTTATAAATCGGCTTCCTCGCGCGCGGCAACTCTACAAAGCATACCTGCCTCTGATGCCGATGGCGTTGGAGCAGCTCGATCTGCGGAAATATGACCTGATCATCAGCAGCGAGTCGGGGCCTGCGAAGGGCATCTTGGCGCCGCCCGGCGCGCTACACGTCTGCTATTGTCATACCCCCATGCGCTACGTCTGGAACATGTTCCACGATTATCGGCAGAGCGCGGGCTTTCTGACCCGTTTGGCGATGCCACCGCTCGCGCACTATTTGAGGCTTTGGGACGTCTCCTCGGCCGCCCGCGTCGACAGCTTCGTTGCAAATTCCGCAACCGTTGCCGCGCGTATCCGCCGCTACTATGGCAACGATGCCACCATTATTCACCCGCCCGTCGATACCGAGGCGTTTTCACCAGTGCCGCACTCCGAAGTGGCGGACTACTACCTGATGGCCGGCGAGCTCGTCTCCTATAAGCGGCCCGATCTTGCGGTACGCGCCTTTAATGAATTGAAGCTGAACCTGGTCGTCATAGGCGGCGGCGAAATGCTTCCTGACATCCGCCGCCTCGCCGGTCCGACAGTCTCGGTACTGGGACCGCAGCCGTTTGCAGCCCTCAAGCATCACTATGCGCACTGCCGCGCCTTGATTTTTCCTGGTGAGGAGGATTTCGGAATGGTTCCCGTCGAAGCCATGGCGAGCGGTCGTCCCGTTGTAGCGTTTGGGCGCGGGGGCGCGACGGAGACGGTCGCAAGAGACCTGACCGGCGTTTTCTTCGATGAGCAAACTGTCGATGCGATCGCCGATGCCGTTAGGCGATTTTCCACCATGGAATTCGACTCCGACGCCATCGTTGCTCACGCCGCGCGATTCAACCGCGACCAATTTGTCCATAGGATGCGGGCCCACATCGATGCTCTGCTCGCGCAACGAGACCTGCGGGACCAATCCTCGTTTCACCGCCAATGGGCCGTCACTTGAGCCGCCAATTGGCCCGTCTTTGTAGCCGCAGCGCCCTGGGGAGGTTAGCGTCATAAGTCTGTGTTGGACCCGCCCTAGGCTGATAAACGCGGTCTGCTAGGGGAGGAATAGCGGCGCGGGTTCGTTGCAGTGGTTGCCGCATTGATCAAGCAGCAGGCAGCGCTGCACTTTCTTTGTGCTCCGAAGGCGAGAGTTGATCAGCAATACTGCCTTGTACAGAGCTGCACCAAATGGTCTTGCACTCGGCCCCATTTTTGGAGGCAGGTCTCATTTTGAAGAGTGTGATTGAATTGATTGAATAGAGTGAGGGCAACAGCGCGATGAACATTGCCGGCGACCTTCGGCCCCTTGTTAGCTTAGCAGACAGCGGCTTGGATACTCAGACGAAGTCGCTGCTCCAATTGCGGGACTTCCTTCGTCGCGAGTGGCGTCTTATCGCTTTTGTGACAGTTTTGTCGTCGGCTCTTGGAGCCACATACGTCAGTTTGGCCCCGCGCAAATTCACCGCACAGACCGACATGTTCGTAGACACCAAAGGTATCACCGCGCCCCAGTCCGAAACCTCACAGGAAACCCGTGGTGTAGACGACTCGATCGTCGAGAGCGAGATTGAAACCACAAAATCGGAAAAGGTAAGCAAGTCCGTCATACGCCGTCTGCATCTCACTGAAGATCCGGAATTCGTCGGATCTGGCCACGGACTCTTTGGCCGCGTTGCTGGACTATTTGGACTGGCTGCTAAGTCCGATGAGCGCCCCTCCTCTGCCGAACTGGTGCGTCGAGCGCTTGCAACCCTCAATGATAATTTGCGTGTTACGAGGTTGGGCCGCAGCTATGTCGAGCAGATTGCCTATACGTCCTTAGATCCAGATAAAGCAGCGCGAATTGCGAACGCTTTTGCCGATGCCTATATCGAGTATCGGCTGGAGGCCAAGTATGAGGCCACGCGCCGCGCGAGCATTTGGCTGGAAGAGCGGATCAGCGAGCTTCGCCAACAGGCCAGTAAAGCCTACAAGGCCGTTCAGGATTTCAAGGCAGAGAACGGCATTATCATCGGAGTGGAAGGAAAGCTTGCGAGCGACGTCGAGCTCGACCAGCTCGGCGTGGCGCTTGCAAAAGCCCGCGCCGATACCAGCCAAGCGCGAGCCAAGCTTGATCGGATACAGCTCATACTTGAACAGCGTCCAGAGAAGGAAAACTTCGCCATTCCCGATCCGGTTGTCACAGACGCTCTCAACAGCCAGGTCATCACCAAGCTTCGGCAGAAGTTCCTCGAGAATCAGAACAAGCAATCCGAATGGAGCACCCGGTACGGCCCCGACCACGAGGCAGTGAAAAATCTGCGTTCGGAAATGGCGGCGCTGCAACGTTCGATGTGGGACGAGATTTCGCGTATCGCGGAAAGCTATAAAAGCGAGCTGCAGATCGCGAAATCCCAGGAAGAGGCCATCGATAAGCGAATGGTCGAGATCTTCCAACAGTCTGGATCAACGCGACAGGCGCAGGTCAGACTCCGCGAGCTGGAGACAGGAGCAAACACTTATCGCGGAATTTACGAAGCTTTTTTGTCGCGATTCACGCAATCGGTTCAACAGCAGTCATTCCCGTCGACGGAAGCTCGCGTAGTCACGGAGGCCTCGGCTCCGCCCAAGTCAAGCTCGCCCAAGGTAGCGATCACTTTAGCCTTCGCCGTCATGTGCGGATTGGGACTTGGTGCACTGAGCGCAATAGCTCGCGAGCAATTCATGCATCGGCGAGTCCATACGCGTGATCAGCTCGAAACGCTGTTGGGGACGACTTGCCTCGCCGCCTTTCCTAGGCTGTCCAGACTCAAAGCTAGATTACGCGGTAGGCCTTCCGCAGCGTTTCGCCAGATCAACGACGCGCCTCCTTTCTCGGCTACCGCTGAGGCGCTACGCTATATCAAAGTCGCGATTGACCTTTATCCCGCTGGGGCCAAGGTCATTGGCGTCACTTCAGCGCTCCCCGGCGAAGGCAAGACAACGGTCACAGCTGCTATTGCGGCTTTCCTGGCAAAGACTGGAGCGCGCACGCTCGTCATTGACTCCGACTTGCGTAGTCCCGCTCTTTCGCAAACGCTTGGTTATATCGATGAACTCGGGTTGCAGAGGATGGCCGCAGAGGGCTTGGCAGTGGCCGACGTCGTTATCACTGATCCCAATTTCAAATTCGATGTCATCCCGTCCCCTGCCACAGCGAGGCCTTCCAACAGCTCCGACGTTCTCAGTTCGCCTTCGATCAGGAAAGGACTGGAAAGGGCCCGCCAGGATTACGACTATATCCTTTGCGATCTGCCGCCGATCCTCCCGATCGTTGACGTGAAGGCCGTCGCGGGGCTGTTCGACGCGTTTATCATGGTCGTGGAATGGGGCAACTCGACCGATGAGGTCCTCAAAGCCATTCGTTCATCGCCTCTGCTTTCGGAGCGGCTGGTAGGCGCCGTCCTGAACAAGACTGACGAGACGTTTATGCGTCGCTTTGAGGGCTACTCCGATCGGCGCTATGCCTACTACACGAAATAGCCAAAACGCCGAGACGTTTGTCACAACCTTGAGATTAAAAAAACGCTTCTACTGCCAAAACTTTAACCTTGCCTTAACTGATCAGCAGCCGCAAACTTCGCAGTGCACAATATGAAGAAGAAATCTCCGACTACTTTTTGAAAATTGTCGTAAGTTTTGCTTGATGGAGTACCGCAATGGCCGATTTGGTCGATACTCGCGGCAAGCTACCATTTATCGTCGAGGCACCGTATCCGGCACAAACCGTGAGGTGCCCCGTAGGTTCAGCAACAAAGAGAGTGCTGGACGTTATACTGGCAATTTTTGGTGTTTTGCTGTTATCCCCCCTATTCTTGATCTGCTACACAGCCACAGTACTTTCATCGCCAGGTCCAGCACTTTTCCGCCACCGGCGGGTCGGTCTCAATGGCGAGACGTTCGCATGCTTAAAATTTCGCACGATGGTCCCGGACGCGGCCGAACGACTGCAGCGATTGTTGGACTCTGATGCTGCCGCCGCGGCTGAATGGAACGCCGCTCGCAAACTGCGTTGCGATCCTCGCGTAACGGCAATCGGCACATTGATGCGGAAATCCAGCCTCGACGAGCTACCCCAATTGTTCAACGTTATACGCGGCGAGATGAGCATCGTCGGACCGCGGCCAGTTACCGAAGAAGAGCTGGCCCGCTATGAGCACAACGTCAGTGCCTATCTTGCATGCCGGCCAGGTATTACTGGGCTCTGGCAAGTGAGCGGTCGTAGTACCACCACATATAACAGGCGCGTGGCGTGTGACATCTATTACGCCCGAAACTGGTCCATAGTACTAGACACCAAGATAATGCTCGCAACGATACCGGCCGTGTTCGAGGATGGAGCTTACTGAGCACCCGCGCTTCGAACTACAATTCGATGCGACTGGACCAGGATCGGAGAACCGAGATGAGCGCACATCCTCCAACCTGTACAGACCCGGCGACCTTCGAAGCCGTTTGCGCTCAATGCGAAACTCTGGCCGTTACATTTCAGCGCGCAGAGGGAGCGCTCGACGACGCGCCGGTCTTTTGCAGCAAATGCGGTCGTTTGCGCGGTCTCATGGGAAGCATCAGAAAAATGGCTCATGAATCTGTGGCTCCGCAGTCCCCTGCACTTCTGCACCAGCCCGAGCTGGAGCTCTCAGCCTATCGGCGCTGAAGGGCCGCTTCAGCCTTCAAGGTCGAATCCCGAGCCGTTGGTTGATAGTCAAAGCTGCCTTGGCGTCCGATGGACTCAATTCCGAGTTTGGCGAGGACAGCCATCGCGTGCTTGGCATCTTCATCAGCGTTCTCGGTGTAGATAGGATATGCGTTGGCAAGCAGGTGAGAGCCCTCCAGGCGAAGGTCCCCCAAAAACAGTCGATTGGCCTTTGTATGCTCTCTGAAGTCGCGGTCACCCGCGCGAGCGTCGTGAGCAACATGCTCGGCATTGAGTTCTACCGAGAAGAATTCCCGTCCGCCGCACTTGCCGTAGAAGTCGGAGTGAATCGTGAGGCGTTTCCACGCGCCCTTGCTCGAAAAATTATACAAGATCGATTGCTTGAACCCTCGTTGACCCGAATAGCTGTAAAAGAGGCTCATCAACGTAACCGTTTTAAGCTCTCGTTGCGCTTGGAGACCACACAGAGCTTGAATCTGAGATAGAGGAATGGTCGACACCAGACGCCCCCCGACAATCCGGCGATCCCCCACCGCTATCGAAAACGTTCCATCATGGCTCTCAAGCCGGCCCATCTTCACGCCCAAGAGAAAGCGCGCTCCTTGCGCCTCCAGCCGCTCCTCTGCCTTGCGATAAAGAAATGAAAACCCCTCGCGCGGTCGAGCGAGTTGCTGATTGGGCGGCGACGGGGGGGCGGACGAAACCCATCGTCGAAAGAGGTTGCGGAGGCGTGCGTGCTCCCGGATCCAGAGCATCCTCTTCTCCGCAAACTTGGCGTCTACTTTGTCGGCTGGAAAACCATAAAATCGATCTAAATAGTAGCCAAGTCCCGAGCGCATCAACATCCGCGCGCCAATCCAGAAGGTCGCGAAGTCTTCCGCACTGCGAATGCGACGACGAGACAGACGGGCAGCGATAACGGAGCCTAAAATCAAAATCCATTCGATCGGACCAGCTCGCAACAGATCATCTGCGATGGACAGCGGGTAGTGAGTTACAAATCCCTGTGGTGTCAAACGGCCCCACGATGGACTAATCGGGATATAGAGCGACAGCAGCTCCGGAAAGTGCGCCAACAGAGGCGAGTCGTCCTGGAAGATGTAGCTGCCCACATCGAAGGTATAGTCTCCGACTTTGCAGTCGATGTGATTGCCGCCGAGACAAGAGTACTCATCGATGACGAGTACGCTTCGCGCGCCTTGGCGCTGCAAAATTGAGGCAGCAACCAGGCCGCTAATCCCAGCTCCCAGAACGACCGCATCAAACCGCTCACAGTCAACGCTATCAGCCATCACATGCTCACAAAGATCATCCATTTAATTAACGCAGTGAACCGCATTTCCGGAAAAACGGCCAGCACAATCAATGTGATTTCTAAAGATGCAGCGGCGAACTGACGACCAGCCCGATGACGAGCAAAACTCGTCGCGCCGGCAGCGGAGTTTCGACTGTTCAAGGCAGCCCGGAACTCCCCGTTTATGCAAGTTTGGTCGACCGAGCCGAGCAGCAAACCTGCCAATTCGACCGTTTCGTGGGCAATAACAACAGCAGATTTGACAAGCTGCGAACACATCAATTCCGGCAGGCCTAGGGTGGCTCCGCAAGATGCCGACCGAAATCCCTATTGATGCGCAATCGTTACAGTCCGGCGCAAGAAGGGGGGCTGTTCGTTATGGGTGGCAAGCGTAGTGTCTGGACCACCGCCGGGGTAATGGCTCAATTTTGTGCATTGAGCGCCTACGATATCGCGTGGCCTCTTCGGGAGAGCGGATGCATTCTATTCGAGTTGAAGATGCAGTCTTGACGCCGAGGTTGGGTATCACGCTGCGTCGACTTAATCGCTTGATCGGGGTAATTTGTCACGGGCGCATAGTCGGCTAGAATATTGAGGTATTGATTGGCAGAAGAGAGATTTGAAGTGCTAGACGCACTTCGGGGCTTCGCCGCCATTGGCGTCCTGTTCTTTCACCTTTCAATCGTCGGTGCACCGCAGCTGGCACCTCATGGTTATCTGGCGGTGGATTTCTTCTTCATGCTTAGCGGGTTTGTGCTTTCGCACTCCTATGCGGAGCGTCTTCAGTCTGGCAGGCTAACAGTCGCCAAATTCCTGCAAATTCGTATGAAGAGGTTATTGCCGCTTAGCCTGTTAGGGCTCTTGTTGGGAACTGGGTATTTCTTGCTTCGATTAGCGATTCAGAAATATTCGCAGTACGCACTTTCTGACATTCTCGGCGGGACAGCCTTCAACGCGGCTTTGCTGCCTAAACCCTGGGTAAGTCAGGCTCCTACAGACACGACGTTTCCCACCAACACCCCGATGTGGTCCTTGTCATTTGAAATCGCCGTCAACCTCCTTTGGGCGGCGCTGATATCCCGGCTAGATACGAAGTGCGCCTGGGTGATCACGGCTGTCACTGGCGGACTACTTACCCTTTTGATCCTCAAAAGCGGTACCGCCGATCTCGGGGCTACGTGGACGACTTTTTTCGGAGGTGCGGCTCGTACCCTGTTCGGCTTCTTTACTGGCGTCCTGGTTTGGTATTATCGCCCCAAACCATTCTTATCCGCATTTCTGCTTTGGCCAACGATCCTTCTGCTCGCGATCGTGTTTTGCATTCCGATCCAAAGTTCTGTGTTCGATGCTGTTTCGGTCGTCCTTATCTTTCCACTTCTTATGTGTCTGTCGGTCTCTTGCCATCTCCAGCAAAAGCAGCGTCTTCTTAGTGTGCTAGGCCGCCTTTCGTACCCACTCTACATCGTGCACGTTCCAATTCTCATGTCGACGGTCGGCCTGCTAAAGGCAACTCATCTTGAGCAGACAGCCTCTCGTTACCTCTTTGCGCTAGTACCAATTTGCATTCTGGTGGCGATCAGTCTGGACAAGTATTACGATTCCCCAATCGCATCGGTCCTTGGAAAGCACAAGGTCCGATCTGCGCTGTAGCTTCGGAGCTTCCCTTATTGTAGAGCCGGCGCCGCAGCGTGGACTCCGGACGGAGACGCGCATGCGGGCGCGCGACGAAGATGATGCCGCCGGTGCTGACCGCCCGGATCTCCTCGGCAAGCTCGAAGCCGTCGCCATCGCGCAGCTGCGCGTCGAGGAAGCACCGCGTCCCGCGTTGCGAGCGCATTCACAGGACATTGCAAAACGGTAAAGAGCATGGCGCGATAGTACGCGCCTCGGCCAAACAATACGAGCCCATTCCCTGGTAACAGGGAATTGTGCCGGGAAATTGCCTTGGTAAGCGGTCCGCGGCGGTTGCAAAAAATGCGGGAAATGCCTGCGAATCCTGGCTTTCACACTGGCGGATGCGCGGAAGACATAACAGGGAAAATATTGGATGTGATCAGGGATCGGCGCCGCCCTCGAACAGGGAAACATCTTCGCCACGAAAGCCCATTCGCTGGAATGCCAAGTATTGTTCAGCTTGGACGATCCGATGGGGCCACCGTTTCACCCGTCCCGGTCGCGGCACGCCGTGGAGCTACGGGTGTTGATATCCTGAAAAATACTCTACGTTCAACACAACACTATGCACCGTTACGAATGGCTGCGACACGCGACAAGCGGCGCCGTCGAGCTTGCCGATGGCACGCGGCTTTGCGTTGTCGAGGTCACACCAGCCTTGGCTCGGAGTGCACCAATGCACCGAAACAGAATGCCCCTTGAAGAGCTGGCCGTAGATTTTTTGTTCGAAACATTTGGCGAGCACCGATACAATCGGTCGCCGCAGCAATATGAGTATCTCGCTTCGCTAGTTCCCCCGCTCAAACAAGCATATCACCGGGTGAATGAGCGGCTTAAAGGTCTGCTCAACGCCGCACAAACAAAGCGCGTCCTGCTGCTCCGCGAAATTCGGAACCCGCGCCTCACGGCTGGACCGACGCGTCTGCGGCGCTGAGCCGATGTCGACGGTGCCGTTTGCCGCGGCTGTGCAAACCAGCGTTGGTGTCGCGCAAGCGGCGCGCGACCTATCTCGATTACAAGCCGTATCTGCAATCATTAGATGTCAAGACGGCCCTCGAACTTCCTGCCTCTTAACATTTGGCCCGGATCCTTAAACAGCTCTGTTGGGAGTCCTTCGGCACGAATCTTTCCCGCTTCAATGCGGATGACGTGATCAGCATGGAAAACAGTTTCCAGACGATGGGTGATCAGGAGTATGGTTCGATCCGAAAAGCGTGCCTGAATCGCGCGCCTGACACTTTCCTCAAGATCCCCATCCAGCGCGCTCATTGCCTCATCAAGGATCAAAAACTGAGGGTCTCGGAGCACGGCCCGCGCAAGCGCGATGCGCTGGCGTTGCCCGCCCGAAAAGCGCAATCCTTGTTGACCGACCCACGTGTCATACTCCTCGGGCAAGCTCTCGATAAACTCTGAAATCCCAGCTATGCTGAGCGCCTCGACCACCTTTTCCTGCGATGCACTTTCATTGGCCATTCGGACGTTGTCGATAATTGTACCCTCGATAAGATCTACGTCCTGGCCCGCAATCGCCAACTGGCCAAGCCACTCTACTCGCCTGACATCTTCGAGAGATTGACCATCTATCCTGATGACCCCCTCATCGGCTCCATAGAGACGAAGAAGCAAATTGACGATGGTCGTTTTGCCCGACCCGCTAGCGCCGAAGAGCACGGTTGTTTTGCCCGCGGGAATTTGGAAGGTGACACGATCCAACGCTTTACCCCCCTCTGGACTGTAGCGAAACGTGACTTCCTTAAAGAAGACCCCCTCGTGCAGCGCGCCCAATCGACTATGCCCGAGAGCGGGATATTCTTTGCCCTCGGACGACAGCATAAGACGAAGTGAGCGCAGCTGCGGTTCGATTTGAGCCAGATGCAGCAAGCTACCTTCCAGCTCTCGAATGTGGGGCTGCAATCGGTAAAGCAGAGCGACTGCCGTAAGCGTGGTAGCGAATCCGATCCCCCACAAGTTTGCAAGTAGAATGATAAAGCCCAGTATCAGCAGATAGCCCACCTCCGTCAGCGGAGACACCAGGGCAGATAGCTTGGTAAGGCTCAAAGAAATCCGTCGCGCATCGGCTGATGCTCGCACAAATCTTTTGTGGTGCACATCTTCCTGGCCATAAGCGCGGATAGTGCGCATAGCCTGCAAGGTCATCAGCATGTGCTCAGCCAGCTCCTGGTGCACCCGTTTCACATCAGCGCCAAGGATTCGCACCGGGCCTGTCAACCGGCGCAACCCAAGAGAGACCAACCACGAGGCAATCACCGCAGTGACCGTGATCTTCACGGAAAGAGCCATCAAAAATGACGCGAACAGGACGATCGAACAAGTGCTGACGATGATCCGATTGAAGCTGCTATAGGCTCCAGAGATCAACCATGTCTCCGTTCCAAGCACATCCAGCAGATAGGCTTCCTCGTGCTTTTGAAAGAAGCGATAAGAAGCGGACAAGTACTGGTGATGGACGCTATTTCGCGAGAACTCGTTGATCTGCTCGCCGATTCGCGCGCTGATCAGAGAATGAGCGAACGCCAGAGCGCCGCGGGCCAGGATGAGAACCAAGACAGCGGCGGCCGTAACGACTGAACCATGGAACCAGAGGGCTGCATACCGCAGAGCGTCCCCCAAGACCCCCCCCGTGGAGGTGGCGAGTTCCATCTGCCCCATAGCGAGATAGAAAAACAGCAGGACCAGGGTTATCCCAACGGTCTCCGCCAGCGACGACGCCAATCCAACTGCAACCAGCAATGGCGTAACCCAGCCCGGCAAACCGGCCATCTTCAACAAACGAACAAGCTCCGTCACCGCAGCGTGCCGAACGCCATTTGTTCTTCGAGAGCCATCAGGAGCCTTGCTTGTCGACATTAGCCCGGATTACCGATGCTAAAAAACAACCTCGACTTCCGATGTTCACGCTTCCGAAGAGCGAGAAGTTTGTTTTTGACAACGATGAACGACTCACGCGGTAGATCGCAAACCAGCAGCTTCAAGGTCATCGTCGGATTTCTTTGGGACAGCAAGTACAGTGACTTTGCAAAATATCTCAGTTGACCGGACGTCAGCGCTCGGACGAGTACCCAGCTGCCGTAGTTGCGAAGTCCGCTCTGCAAGCTGGCGACACGATCCGGATGTCGTAGAATCATCTCATCAATAACAAGCATCCAGGATCGCATCATTCTCGGAAGATTGCTTGACATGTTCTCGGGCAGGAAACGGTACCCGATCAAATAATCGGGAACGACCGCGAATTGGTATGTCTCCGCCACTCGACAATAAAAAAGGAAATCTTCGCACCCTTGCGCTCCGGCTGTCCGAAGACCGCTTTCGAAGCCGTTCGCGGCGAGCAGTGCTTGCCGGCGAACCAGTACCGCGCTTCCATTTCCAATGAAGTTTCCCGAAAAAATATAGTCGAGCACATCACCGGCGCAATAAGCTGGCTCCCCGTTCATTATGACCCTGCTCTTTTCGTCGATAAGTGCATACCAACTATAAACAAGCCCGGTCTGCTCTCCGGCCGAGACGAGGGCCTCGAGCTGGAGTTCGATTTTTGTGGGTGCCCAAAGATCGTCGGCGTCAATAAATGCGATAAGGTCCGAGCATGCATGCTGCCAACCACGATTCCGAGCAGCTGCCACGCCTTCATTCTTCTGCCTGATAATTCTTATTCGACTATCCTGAGCGGCGTGCCTTTCTGCCACCACGATCGTGTCGTCAACTGATCCGTCATCCACGACGATGATCTCCAAATGGCAGTGCGATTGAGAGCGGACGCTGCGCAGGGTCTCGTCGATCGTTCTTTCCGCATTGTATGCAGGAATAACCACGCTCACGAGGTGCTCAGCAGATTTCATTGGAACGACTTCATGCAATTCGCAAATGCCTCGATTGTGATGCCCCCCTGTATTTCCAATCGAGGCAAATCGAAAAGATCGTCCGAAATGCTAGCAACCTTGTTGGCGGTATTGAATACGGTCCTGTAGCCACATTCCGCGGCAAGCACTCCGAATCTCTGATCCATACAACCGTATGGTGCCGCAAGCGACATGACGGGCCGCCTCAGCCATTTTTCCAACTGTGCGCGCGAACTCAGCAGCTCTTCTGCGAGTTCCTCGGTTGAAAGCTCGTCGCTTCTTGGATGAGTGGCAAGATGGCTCCCAATCTTGACGCCCTCACGGGCTAGCCTGACGAGGTCCGACACCCCTAGCAATGGCGCGGTATCTCCGACTGGTGCATCCCAGTCGGCGCATTTGCCCACTAGCTTGGTAACGACAAACAATTCTGCTGTGAAATCGTTTTCCTGCAAAATCGGCCAAGCAGAGTCGGCGAAATCTCTATATCCATCGTCGAACGTGATAAGCACCGGGCGTCCTACGAAAGGATGTTTGTGCTCGACAAACCACGCCAATTGCTCGGAGTCTATCCCATGATAGCCATTTCGACGCAGCCATAACATCTGCTCGCGAAAGACTGTCGGAGGGACACGAAACCGCGCCAGTTTAGCAGGACCATCAACGGCGACTCGATGATACATCAGGATCGGAAGTTGTGACCGCCTCTCGGATTTGATTGCCGCCGATCGGCGTGCGACAGCGCCGTTCCATACGATGCATCGCGCAACCTCCGGCGCGATCGGCGCTTTCACCTCCGCGACACTTATTTGTGGAATGCCTTTTCGCTCTGCGCTATCGCCTCGTTTATACCGATCGACACGATAAAGCTCAGTTTGTATCGAAGCGTCCAACGCAATTTCGGGATTGTTTCCCATCACACGCGCAATAGTCTCCGCGCCGAAAGCGTTGTCCCAGTCAAAGCCGGTCCGCTCCATGTTGTCCTTGAGCACGAATGAATGAGCACTAACGAGATAGCCCCCAGGACGAAGAGCGCTTACCAGCCGTTTGACCACCAATTCCAGCTCGGCTTCGTCGGCCAAATAGTAGAGCGCCTCCGAGCAGAGAACCAAGTCCACACCGGAGGGATAGTCATCTTTCGACAAGTCGAGCTGCTCAAAATCGATATTGGAGCACTTCATGCATCGAAGCCGTGCACGCTCCAGCGCTTTTCTTGAAATGTCGCAGGCAAGGAGGCGCCCAACTCTTGGCGCAAGCAGTTCCGTGAAATATCCCTCTGCGCAGGCCAACTCCAACGCATTTGCCACCGGTTCGCCCGGCAATAATTCCAGTTGCCTTCTGTACTTCTCCTGCTCGTATGCCGAGCCGTAATTCCAGGGATCCTCCTGTTCAAAGAACCCGTCCCAGAACAGCTCGCGTCTCTCGTTGCGCGCCGCCTCTACCCCTTGTCTGGGACGAACTACTCCCAGACGGCGGTCGGCGACGATTTCGTTATCAACTTGATTCGCATTCTTTTGACGCAACGCATTTAGCTGCCGAAAATGACTCTCTTCATCACGTTCGGGAAATAGCCGACCCATCTTCTTGTAGAGCTCAAGCTTCAGCCGGTTCAGCCTACTAGCGTCCTTCTGCAACTCGCGGTATCGTAGATGACCGGTCACCAATCTCGCCCAGAACCTAGGACCCACTGACCCCAATACGCCAATATCCAACACCGCAAGAATGTGGGGGCCATCACAAAGATATACATAAAGTCGATCGATGGATGGACCAAGATGCAAGTGCGGTAGCCAACCCAGATCCACCCTTAGCCCGAGCGTAAGGGTCAGTTCGCGCGGCGACTCCAGATTGTCATAGTCGAGAACTTTGCGCTCAAACGTGTACTGAATTTTTTGGGCGGCGCGTCGATCGCGCCAAGCGTCGCCAATGCTTCCGATGAGCCGAGTGACCGCGGATCCGTATTGCTTCCAGGAGGAAGCAAGCCTTGCCGGAGCAAGCCTTGCTCCAATCACGATGGCGTCCAGGAGAGTGCCGGCCATGACGTCGGCCGACGCATCAGACCGCGGTAGAGATGCCCAGATCGCGTTGGACACGCTGCTTTCTCGACCACGCCCACACTCGAACCCGGCACACCACAAGGCGAAAAACGCATAAGCAGCATCAGGGCTAGTGTCTGGAGATCCAACAGATTTGAGAGGCGCGCCAGGTTCTTCGACCGCCTTCGCTCTGGAAGCTCCCCTGGCTATCACGATGCGAGCGTCCGCAAGCATCTGTTCCACATTCTGGCTTAAGGAGTGATCGCCACCCCAATAGTAGCTGAGCTTCTCATTCAAGTGGATCCAGCGTCCGCCGGACCAAGCGATCTTTTGCCAAAGATCCCACTCCTCGCAGGTGCGCAGCGTAGCATCGAACCCGCCGATGGCCAAGACCGCGCTTCTCTTGACCAAAACGGTATGGATTGCTGTCGCACAAGTTCGATTGAATTCTGCAATGGCATTCGATTGGATACGACTATCCCCACGAACCGGTGTCTCGCTTCCATCCGCAAATACCCGGGTGTAATCGCAATAAACCGCGACAGCGGATGGATTCGCGTCTAGCACGGCACTCATTTTTGCAAGAAAATTGGGGGCGATCCAATCGTCGCTGTCCAGAAACAAGAGTCTCTCGCAGTTCGCGTGCGAGATCCCGACGTTGCGCGCCGCCGACGCGCTGCCAGCGTTAGCGTCGAAGGTAATGAATCGCGAATCTCTGGCTATGTATTCGGCGATGATGGAAGACGTCCCGTCAATTGAACTATCATCAATGATCAGCGCCTCCCATTTGGAGTCGGTCTGCGCGATTAAACTCTCAAGGGTTCGGCTAAGCGTTAGTTCAGCATTGCGCGCGGGGATGATGATCGAGACCAGCCGATCGGACGTCATTTCCGATTTCTCCGGCGATGATAAAAGAAAAGCCCAGCTATATATCCCGCGATCTCCTCTTTCAAAAAGCGATTGACAGGATTTCGTCGCCGCACAACCGTGCTGAGCAAGCGGCGCGCGTACCAGCGCGGCGTGAGGTAGTAGGCTTGCGATCGGTTCGATTCGTTTCCGGTTCGCTCATACTGCACCATAAGCGCAGCCGAGTGACCACGCATATAGTGATAGATTTGGCTCGCAAGTCCTTCCATGGTCTTTCGGTGAAAATGAAAAGCGACTGCCGCGGGGACGTACCGACATGCCCAACCGTTTGCCAGCAACCGGTACCAATATTCCGAGTCGCCAGAGCAGCCTGCCTGGCCTACATCCAGTCTCTCGTCGAACAGACCGACACGTTCAAAGATTTCGCGGCGAAATGCCATGCTTGCTCCCGCCCCAATGTCCCACGCCGGAAATGCTCGACGGCGATCCAGCCCTAAGTTCTCGCTGCCGAAATCCTTCTGATCATACCCTTTGACGAAGCTCCAATAGGTCTCGAAATGCCGCTGCGCCTCAGTTGCGATTTGTGCCGGCAGCACTAGGCCAGTGACCGCCGCGACTTTGGGTCCGTCGAAGGCCGCCACCAATCGTTCAAGCCAGCAACGATTGAGAATGACATCGTCATCGGTATAGGCGACGATCTCGCTGGTCGCCCGCCGAGCTCCCGTGTTTCGAGCAACATCAAGCCCCGGCCGGTCCTCTCTAAGGTAGATGACGCCTGCAGCGAGCGCGACCTCGCGCGTTCGCCCATCGATCGATGCATTGTCGACCACAATTATCTCACGCGGAGCGTAACTCTGGTTCGGGAGAGATGACAGGCACGTTTGCAGTTCGTTCGGGCGGTCCCGCGTGCAGATTACAACGCTGGCAGAAAGGGTGGGTCTTTGCCGGCGCTGCAATTCGGCCTCGATCGTGGAAAGGAATGCTAGGTCTATATGGTCGACCTTCGAATTCGTCGTTCTGCTCTTGTGAACCATTATATGGCCGATCGGCCGGTCACCATACCAGAACACCGTCATACCCTCTTCCGGCTTTTCTCTGGAAAGGTCCGCAATTGACTTCACCGCGACGTGTTTCACCCCCGGTCCTAGCGTCAGGCCGTCGAGTGCTTCAACTCTTTCCATGCCGGCACACCTCAGTGTGAAGGGTGGCGATCCCGCCACTTTAGCGCAGTCTCGACGACGAGATCGATCTGAGAGCGTTGCGGCCGCCAACCGAGCTCGCGCTCAGCCTTGGCATACGACGCTACGAGGATTGGCGGATCTCCCACGCGTCGAGCACCCAGCCTGATGACAGGGTCACTGCCGGCCGCGCGTCTCACAGTCTCGATCAATTCGAGCACGCTGGTGCCCACTCCGGTACCGAGGTTGAACACGTGAGTCCCAGCGCGACCAAGGAGCATATCGCCCGCGAGCAAGTGTGCCCGCGCGAGGTCGCTCACATGAATGTAATCCCTGATTGCACTCCCGTCGCGTGTCGGGAAATCTGTTCCGAACACCGTAAAGGGCCGAACCGGATTACGCGCTGCTTCGATGGCAAGCGGAACGGCATGCGTCTCTGGCTCATGTCGTTCGCCGATCTCGCCGTCCGGGTCGCAACCTGCGGCATTGAAATATCGCAGAGAGACGGATGCAAGACCATAGGCTCTGCCGTAGTCCTCCAGGATCCGCTCAATAATCATCTTTGACCAGCCGTAAGGATTTATCGGCCTCTGTGCGTGAGCTTCATTGATTGGCAGGCTATCCGGAACGCCGTAGCTTGCGCAAGTGCTCGAAAAAAGGAGGCGAAGATGTCCCGTCGCGCGCATTGCCTCCAAGAGCGCTAGCGTACCGGCGGTATTGTTAGCGTAATAGAGTGCGGGATCGGCGGTCGATTCTCCCACGTAGGCCAGAGCCGCAAAGTGGGCGACAAGGTCCGGCTTGTACGTTTGCAACGCGCTGCGCACCCGCGGCTCATCTCGGATGTCGCATTCGATCAGCGGTCCCCACCGCACCGCGTCGCGCCAACCTCGTGAAAGATTGTCGAGAGTCACAACACTCCATCCGGCATTCGCAAATGCTTTGCAGCAGTGCGAGCCCACGTAACCCGCCCCCCCGGTGATGAGTACGGTTTTGTTCATGTTACACTGAGCCCTTCTGTGCAAAGCAAGGTGTCGAAATACTCTATCGTCCTGCTAAGACCATCCCGCAACTCAATGGATGGATGCCAGGCAAGCGTATCGCGTGCCCGACTGATGTCGGGCTTTCGCTGCTTTGGGTCGTCGGCCGGAAGCGCCTTGAATTCGATCGAAGACCTCGACGCGGTAAGCTCGATGATCGTCTCCGCCAATTCCATCATCGTAAACTCGAATGGATTTCCAAGGTTGATCGGTCCGGTGATCTCGTCACTGGTGTCCATTAGACGCACGAGGCCATCAACCAGATCGTCGACATAACAGAACGATCGGGTCTGTTTTCCGTCGCCATAAATTGTAATCGGCCGGCCAGTGAGAGCCTGCACAATGAAATTCGAAACGACCCGACCGTCGTTGAGTTGCATGCGCGGACCATAAGTGTTGAAGATGCGCGCGACCTTGATCGAGAGACTGTGCTGCCTCCTGTAATCGAAAAAGAGCGTCTCGGCGCAACGTTTGCCTTCATCGTAGCAGGAACGCGGACCGATTGGATTTACTCTCCCCCAATAAGTCTCGTCTTGGGGGTGCACCTCTGGATCGCCATAAACTTCCGACGTTGAGGCCTGGAGAATTTTCGCCCTAACTCTCTTCGCCAAACCAAGTATGTTGATCGATCCATGAACACTCGTCTTGGTCGTCTGCACTGGATCGTATTGATAGTGAATTGGGCTAGCGGGGCAGGCCATATTGTAGATCTCGTCGACTTCGACATACAGCGGGAAGGTTATGTCGTGCCTCATGAGTTCAAAGCGAGAGCACTTCAAAAGCCCCCTGACGTTGTCTTTCGAGCCAGTGTAGAAGTTGTCGACACAAAGTACGTCGTGCTTCGCGTCGATCAGTTTCGCGCACAAATGCGAGCCCAGAAATCCGGCGCCGCCGGTCACCAATATTCTCTTACGCATGGTCGACAAACGCCCTTGTTAATACCTGGAAATATTTAGGAGTTTACCGTCTCAGATGGTAAGCTTGGCAATTTAGGCAACTTACCGATACATTTCTAGACGATTATTTCGAAGTTCCAGTTGTGTCGAGTTAACCATTAAGAGTGTAGCCATGCGTCCTCCGATTGCTGTGACCAATAGATTTGTCTCCGTAGTTGTCCCGGCATTTAACGCCGCAGACACCCTCTACGATACGGTTCGCAGCGCGCTCGGCCAGACTCATCGCAACCTTGAAGTCATCATTGTCGATGACGGTTCCACGGATCAGACTCGAGTCATCGCTTCCTGCCTTGCCGAAGGCGACCCTAGAGTTCGCTATGTTCACAAGGAGAACGGCGGAGTGGCGTCGGCTCGCAACCGGGGAATCGCCGAAGCTCGCGGCGAATTCGTCGCCACCCTGGACGCCGATGATCTCTGGTATCCGACAAAGCTCGAGCGGCAGCTGGACCGGTTTGAGCAAAGTGGACCCGACACTGCGCTGGTCTACGTGTGGTGCTGCTGGATCGACGAGTCCGGGAATGTATTCGGTTGCGGGCAACCGACTCGACTCGAAGGCAGCATCTTTTCCGAAATGTGTGTTGGCAACGTCATCATCAGTGGAAGCAATGCCCTCGTACGACGCCAAGCCCTGATCGCTGCCGGTGGTTTCGACGAGACGCTCCGCGCGAGGAAGGCGCAGGGCTGCGAAGACTGGAAGGTCTATCTAAATATTGCAGAGCGGCATGAAATCGCGATGGTACCGGAATATCTTGTCGGATATCGCGTTGTACCGGGCTCAATGTCGGACGACTTTCAACAGATGATGCGATCCAGACGTCTGGTGCATACCGATTTCATCGCTGCTCATCCAGAACAAGCAACCCAGTTTTGGCGTGGCGAGACAATACTCGCTCGTTCGCTCGCTTTGCGAGCGATTAAGCGCGGCCAAATTCGTGAGGCGATGGATCTGCTGAGAAATCAGTCGCGTGGAAGACCTTTCGCTAGGTTTGCATCCCTCATCTGGCTGCTCGGAGGAGCGGCTCGACGCGTTCTCCGATGGATAAGAGTGGAGGACCGTCCAACAGTCTATCAATTTCTCCCACCGACCCGGCATGAATCTTAATTGAAGCCGGTGTTTTCGAGAGGCATCGGACGGTGCGGTCGAAGCGAATCGCGTGCGCTCGCGAGATGAGATCAGGCGCTGCCCCTAACTTTTCGTTTCTGATTGTCCAATGATGCGGCATGGGGATCACACTCTTCGATAATCTCCAAGCAGAACGCCTCCTTGGCAGGTATAGCTGCCGGTCTGCACGTCGCTGGATTTAAGGCGCGCGTGAATCGGCCGATCAACAATCAATGACGTTCCCCGTTCGACTGGGCCTGCCCGAGCCGCGCGCACCTGCAAGACTCCGTGCAACGGTTCTCGCCTCGAAGCTGGAAAGACAGCGAAACTGCTTCGCTTAGTGGGTCCTTGGACCGGATTTCCCGCCGATTTCCGCGCCCCTTTGCGCGAGCGCTCCAAGCTTCACTCAGACGTGGCCGCGATGACTATGAGCGAAGCGTCCGGCCCGGACACCGTGATCTGCACGGTAGAGGTGCCCGCATCGCGACGGTTCTTGCCGACGACCACGAGGGTGAATGTGTCCGTGCCGGAGAAGTCCGGCTTGGCGAAGTAGCGAAAGCCCGGCCCAACCAGAACGAGCTCGCCACTCTTTGGCTTCTCCGCAATCGAGACGTTGTAGATCTGCATCGTCGACCAGCGCAGGCCCTGGATGCAGTCCGCGCCCGGCGCGATCGTCATCGACCACTCCATCGTGTCGCCCGCGAGCTTGTAGGGCTTGATGTCGCGCATGCAGTTCGGTGTGGCACTGACGGTCTCTGACGCCAGGATCGTCAGCATCGCGGCAATGGCTGCATCGATTGAAATTCGTGACATGGCTCGCCCCTTGGTCCTACCGCGCCGAGGATGGGGAACGAGACTGAAGGATTGGTAAGGGATTGAGGAGCCTCTCGCTGAGTGGTTAAGGCTGCACTAAGTCGCCGTCCATCGGGGCGCAATCCAGAGGCTTTGGCGATCGGCAATATCGCCTCACTTGCACAGATCAGCATATTGCGACTCTCCTTTTGCACCGCCGGAGAAGGCCTCAGCGTTTGAAGGTGCCAAGCCGAGGAAGTTACAAGCTGTATTTTCGACGTAGACGCACGTATCATCGTAACAAGGGGCGCACGATATGCTGCTTAAGCAGGTCAGGGGTAAAGTGGCCCAGGCAGTACGGATGCCATCCTGGGAATCCGGTGCGGCTCTTAAGCTTTCTTGGGACGCTCTGGTCGAATGCAGATCCTGGGGGTACGCGTGGTCTGTCGTCAGTAGCGGTGCGTGCGCTCCGTCAGGCAGCCAAGATCAAGCCGACCGCCCACCGTATGCTGATTCCGCTCGATGTCGCCCACCATTCCGGAATGATCTCGCCCACCGTTCCGATTTGATGTCGCCCACCATTCCGAGAT